>JANMEE010000089.1:0-28379 GCA_031376645.1 Dolichospermum sp. OTE_75_concoct_329_sub
GATTAATTCATTACACAAATCATAAAAAATCATAGTTAAGAGGGTAGGAGTTGGAACTATGATTTATGTGATTTATTTGATTAAGATGATGAATTCATCACACAAATCACACAAATCATAAAAATCATAGTTCAGATGGTAATTTATGAAATCACAGTTCTCACCTTATTCACTGTTATATAAAATGAAATTACCTGTTCTCACCCTGACTTTTTGCTTATGTGAGTTGCTCTACCATAAGAGTGTCAATGCTAAACCCCAGTTAGTTTCTAACGTCGTAGTTGAACATAATCAAGCAGCAGGTTTAACGACACAACCCGTCACAATTAACAGCTATTGGAATAATGCACCTAAAGTAAATCCTGAATCATATTTTGATATCAGTAATCCCGACTGTAAAAAAATAAATCCTTTCGATTACCTCAAAAATCCAGAGTCCTTTCTTAAACGATGCGGCGATACAAATAACTCAAACCGTCAAATTTATGAACCAGTTGAGTATCTAAAAGTTTCTCCCCTTAATTCTGGAATTAAGATCAAGCTTAGTGATTTTTGATAGTTGACAATTGATAATGAATAATTATCAATTGTCAATTGTTTGACTAGATTTTATTCATCATCAAAATCATCATCATTATCATCGTCGTCTTCTTCTTCTTCCTCGAAATCATCATCTTCTTCGATCACAAGGTCGCTAATTTCATCAGCAATCAGATCATCATCATCTAAAATCAGTCGTTCTCCTATTTTGCTACCAAAACCACCTTCTGCTATTCCCGGTGCATCCAGATTATAGAGTTTTGCTGTGCGGTCATCTAACACCATATCTAATGGGTCATCAATTTCATCCAGTACACCACTACCCATATCTGTCACATAGTCATCAATTACCCCTACTTCTTCGTAGGTATTGTAACCAGTACCAGCGGGAATCAAGCGACCAATGATCACGTTTTCCTTCAAGCCTCGCAGCCAATCAGATTTACCCTCGATAGCAGCTTCAGTTAAGACCCTGGTGGTTTCTTGGAACGATGCCGCAGAGATAAAGCTGTCGGTGTTCAAAGATGCCTTAGTAATACCCAACAGCATGGGTGTGTATTCCGCTCTAGCTCCACCTGTGATGGACATAGCTTCATTCACCTGCTCCACCTGCCGTAGTTCCACCAACTCACCTGGTAACATCGTTGTATCCCCACCGTCGTCAATTCGCACCTTGTTTGTCATCTGCCGGACGATAACTTCGATGTGTTTATCAGAAATCTCAATTCCCTGGGACTGGTACACCATCTGTACTTCGTTTACCAAGAATGTTTGTACCTTCTGCAAAGCGTGACTCGCACAGGCATAAACCCCATCCTCCGAGCCTAAACTGAAGAATATTTCTAAGATTTCGTGGGGATTAGAAGGGCCATCAGTTAGTGGTTGCCCAGCTACTATATGCGCTCCGTCAGGAACAATCAGGTTTTGCCCAGGTCCGAGAGGATAGTCTGTCACTGTACCATTAGCTTCGACTATTTTAATAGAGTAAGCCTCACGAGTAATGGATGTGATCTCATCGCCATCACCATAAACTACTTTCACCTCTCCCGGACGACGGGCCAAAATACAAGCTTCCTTGGGTTTACGAGCTTCTAGCAACTCCTCAATCCGGGGTAAACCTTGAATAATGTCTCCAGTCTTGGCTCGTTCAAATACCAACAACACTAGATTGTCACCCCGTTGCACTAAGTCGCCATCTTCCACTTGCAGCACCGCTCCAGGGCTGACTCGGTAAGGACGACCAATCCGCAGAGTGATCGTGTGTGATGATTTATCCGTTGTCAATTGTCCATTGTCCGTTGTTTTGCCACTGATAACTGGCGACTGACCACTGACTACTGACACCACCTGCCCGGACTCTGCCGCAACAACACCAGTTGCAATTGTGCTACCTTCTACTACTAAATCCCCTGTTTTCAGATTGGGAAGGACATTGGTATTGACGGTAATTAAATCGTTGGGTCGCAATACTAAACAACGGCGCACGGTTTCTGAACCCTGTTGCACACCGCGAACAATTCCCCCTTCCTTACACAAAATCTTCGTGCGGGCAACTACAGATCCTGGATCAATGGTGTCACCATCAGCAACTTCCAAGTTGGTTTGGGTGCTACCTTGGGTCGCATCTGCTGTAATATCGCGCCGGACTACCAAAGACTCCAAAATCACCAACTGTAACCGCTGAATTTCTGCATTTTCGGAGTCAGTAATTAGTTCTATATCCGCTGCCAAAGGTGAAGCTCCGTGTTCTCCCTCCGTTTCCTGTTCTATCTCCAATACTATCTGTGTCCGCAGCAGTTCGACTCCCTCCACAGACTTAACTCGTTCTGAATCTTTGTAGGGGATTCTTTGTACTGCCCGCAGTTGAATCGAGCGTCCGGTGTGCTGACTCACTGAAGTGGTAGCAGGGACATCTGGGTGAGTTGGCACAGCAAATTCTACCACCGGACGACTCAACAGCCCTGGACCTTCTGGAGTTTCTACGTACTGGATATACCGCAATTCCGTAGCCACCATGCCTTGTAGTTCTTCTCCCGGTTGCAGGAAGGTATTGTCATGAGCGATCGCTGTCTCTGGATCATCTACCATTAACAGTTCACCGGGTTTAATCACCACCTCGCGCAAAATGTCGTTCTTCTGGGTAACTTCCACTACCCCACCAGTGTGACAAAAAATGTCTTTGACTACTTCTGTCCCAGCTTCCACAAGCTGACCATCTTCCACCAGCAGCAAAGAAATATCCTTGTTAACTTCGTGGGTTTCTTCTGGTATCCATAGGAGAGTCCCTCCCTGCACTACTTCATATCCTAACTTGGCTTTGCCCTTCTTCTGTACCTCCACTTCAGCAAACTTCAACAAGCCTCCAGAGGTAGTCCGGTACTGATCATCTATCAGTTCTGCTACTACTTGACCATTCTGTACCTTAGTCCCTGGTGTCGCCCGCAGGTTAAATTCTGACACAGAGCCGCTGGTAGGATTGGTGGTAGTAATTAGGTAGTTATTGCGCCCTTGGGAACTATGCACGCTAATTTCTGCCTGATCTAGTACCACAGAAGCGGTAATAATCTCAATTTCTCTAGTAGCTTTACCGGGAATCGCCTCTGGCAACCGCACTACCCCACCATGAACTGTGGTCAGTTTGGTTTCTGCCAATACTCCATTGGTATCAATGGCATCGCCATTTTTGACCATCAATTCTGCACCGGGGAGTAAATTATAAACGTCTCCTGACAGAATCCAAATCAGTCCCCCTCTTGATGCTGTCACCGTCGTGTTGCCCTGACGGTCGGTTTTTTGTTCGGCGACGACATCGGCAAATTTCACCTCTCCAGCCAAGCCTGTGAGTACGTCTTTAACAGCTTTTTCTGTGTTGGTTCTAGTGGTTCTACCCCCCAGTGCGACTTCTGCCACTAGGTGATCTGCCAATACCTGCTGACCATTGTGAATATACAGGGTTGAACCTTGGGTAACGGCAATTTCTTGACTTTCCCCTGTCCCCTGCTTCTTATCACCTTCAATCATCAATGTGCCGTTAGCTTCCACATACAGCGCGTCTTCACCATGGCGTGTTCGATAGGGACGGGTTTGTAGTTTCCGAGGAATCTTCACTGTTCCTGATACCTTAGAGCGCACCTGTTGCGCCACTTCCCCCGTGAATACACCCCCGGTGTGGAATGTCCGCATGGTCAACTGGGTTCCTGGTTCACCAATACTCTGAGCGGCAATAATCCCCACAGCTTCTCCCAAGTCCACCATCTTCGCGTGTGCTAAACTCCAGCCATAGCAATGTTGACACACAGAACGGGCAGCTTCACAGGTCAAGGGACTGCGGACTGTAACAGTTTGAACACCAGATTTTTGAATTGCGATCGCCAAATCATCATCAATTGGGGTATTCCGGGGGGCAATCATTTCTCCCGTGACTGGATGCACCACATCCTCACCCACGACCCTTCCCATTAACCGGGTTGCCAGTTTAATTAAGACCTTGTTCCCTTCTACCATTGCCCCGATAGTTAGCCCTTTGTTAGTGCCACAGTCAAACTCCCGCACAATCACATCTTGGGAAACATCCACCAACCGTCGGGTTAAGTACCCAGAGTCCGCTGTCCGCAGTGCCGTATCTACCAGCCCTTTCCGCGCTCCATAACTAGAAATAATATATTCTGTAACCGTCAACCCTTCTCGGAAATTAGTTTTAATCGGTAAATCAATAATTTCCCCCTGGGGATCTGCCATTAGTCCCCGCATTCCTACCAACTGCCGCACCTGGGAAATATTCCCCCGCGCTCCTGAGAATGCCATCATATAGACGGAGTTGAGGGGATCTGTTTTTTTGAAGTGAACTACTACCTCATCTTTTAACGCCTCAGAGGTACTGTTCCAAGTATCAATTACCTTTTGGAAACGTTCAACTTCAGTAATTTCCCCCCGTTGATATTTTTCTTCTGTGACGAGAATTTCTGTCTCTGCTGCTTCTAGAAGTTCTTTTTTGGAAGGGGGAATCATCAAGTCATCCACACTGATAGATACCCCGGCTTTGGTAGCATAGCGGAAACCCAATTCCTTGAGTTTATCCGCCATTACCGCTGTCCGCGCTGTTCCATAATGGGTAAATGACCAGGAAATCAAATCTCTCAATTTACTCTTATTTACCACAAGATTGCGAAAAACTGCTTTAGTCATAATTTTAGGTTACAGGTTACAGGTTACAGGTGACAGTGGAAGAGGTTAGAGGTGACAGGTGACAGTTGACAGGTGACAGTTGAAAGTGGAAGAGGTTAGAGGTGAGAGTGGAAGAGGTTAGATGTTAGAGGAAATTAATCTCACCTTCTTATTCACTGTCACCTGTCACCTGTCACCTGTCACCTGTCACCTGTCACCTGTCACCTGTCACCTGTCACCTTGTTTACGCGTCTATAGCTTCCTGAATAGCTTGGTTATAAATCGCTCGTCCAGGGGTCGTATAAATGTACTGAGAAATCAAATTTCCCTGGCCATCTTCTCGGACACGCCGGAATTTATAAATCAGTGTCCGACTGTTAAGTTTGCCTTTACTATCTTTGTCTTCAATGATTTCTAAAGGTTCTGTATCTGGTTCCCCAGAATCAACTTCTCCATCAAAGCGGACGTAAATATAGGCATGAAGCTCCACTTGTTTGGCTTCGTAAGCCATAATCACATCATCCAAAGATGAAAAATACTTCCCTGCGCCTTTCGTCGCCTTGGGGTTTTCCGCAGTCAGGTAATATGCTCCCAAAACCATATCTTGGCTAGGAGTCACAATTGGTTTCCCAGTAGCTGGTGAGAGAATATTATTAGAAGCCAACATCAATAGCCGGGCTTCTGCTTGACTTTCCAAAGATAGGGGGACGTGAACCGCCATTTGGTCACCGTCAAAGTCAGCGTTAAAAGCCGGACAAACTAAAGGATGTAGTTGAATGGCTCTTCCTTCCACCAAAATGGGTTCAAAGGCTTGAATCCCCAAACGGTGCAGAGTCGGCGCTCGGTTTAACATCACCGGATGCCCTTCTATCACTTCTTGCAACACATCCCAAACACTGGGGTCATTGCGAGAAATCAGTTTTTTGGCGGCTTTGATATTATTCACCATCCCCGAACGAATCAACCGATTGATGACAAAAGGCTGAAACAGTTCTATGGCCATCTCTCTAGGTAGTCCACATTGGTGGATTTTCAGATTTGGACCAACAACAATTACGGAACGTCCTGAATAATCTACCCGTTTACCTAATAGGTTTTGGCGGAAGCGTCCTTGTTTACCCTCGATAATATCCGACAGAGATTTGAGGGGACGGTTATTTGCCCCTACCACTGTCCGTCCCCGACGACCATTATCTATCAAGGCATCTACCGCTTCTTGCAGCATCCGTTTTTCGTTACGGACAATGATTTCTGGGGCGAGAATTTCCTGAAGTCTGGCTAAACGGTTGTTACGGTTAATCACCCGGCGATACAAATCGTTTAAATCGCTTGTGGCAAATCTGCCCCCATCTAGCTGTACCATGGGGCGCAGGTCGGGAGGAATGACGGGGATAATCTCCATTACCATCCATTCTGGTTTAGAACCTGTGGCGATGAAGTTATCAATTACCCGCAGACGTTTAATTAATTTGGCGCGTTTTTGACCCTTAGCTTTTTCGATTTCTTCCCGCAGGTTTTCTGCTTCTTCCTCTAATTTAATATCTGCTAACAGCCGCAACAAAGCCTCTGCACCAATACCGACCTCTACACCCTCCAGCAAAGAATCTTCGCTATAGATAGCATCTTCAATTTCTAACCACTGGTCTTCGCTGAGGAGTTGTTTATAACTCAATGTATCGGCGTTACCAGGTGCTAAAACACAGTAAGAATTGAAATAGACAATTTGCTCTACATCTCGCAGAGGCATATCTAACAGAATGGCAATATAGCTAGGAATCCCTTTGAGATACCAGACGTGGGCCACTGGGGCAGCTAGTTTGATAAAGCCCATTCTGTGACGACGGACGCGGGATTCCGTAACTTCAACTCCACAGCGCTCGCAAACTATACCTCTATGGCGAACTCGTTTGTATTTACCGCAATGACATTCCCAATCCTTAGCTGGTCCAAAGATGCGCTCGCAAAACAAACCATCCATTTCTGGCTTCAGCGTCCGGTAATTGATAGTTTCCGGCTTGGTAACTTCACCTACAAGTTGTCCATTAGGTAAAGTGCGTTCACCCCATTGGCGGATGCGTTCTGGGGAAGCTATACCAATTTTTACGTAGTCAAATTGATTATTTTGGGGAGATCTCATGACAGTAGGTGACAGGTGATAGGTAACAGGTGACAGTAAAGTGGGAGCAGGGAGCGTAGGTGACAGGTGATAGGTGACAGGTGACAGGTGACAGTAAAGCGGGAGCAGGGAGCAGGATAGGCACGAAGAGAGAGATAATAATAAATTATCTGTCACCTGTTCCATGTCACCTGTCACCTTCTTTAGCAGGGAGCAGGAGAGGCACCAAGAGAGAGATAATAAAAATTATCTGTCACCTGTCACCTGTCACCTGTCACCTGTCACCTGTTCCCTTCTTTCTACTCTTCCCCTTCTAAAGACTCACGGGAGAGTGACTCGTAGGTTGGTCTAGACGGAGTGCGACGAGCGGCTTGGTCTGCCATTAGGTCTACTTCTACATCCAAAGAACTACCATCTGCTTGGGTTTCAACCTTGTGGACGGCAATATCTAAGCCCAAGGATTGCAACTCGCGCATCAACACCTTGAAGGATTCGGGTGTACCAGGGCGAGGAATAGCTTTACCCTTAACGATGGCGTTGAGAGCTTCATTCCGTCCTTGCATATCATCGGATTTAACTGTTAACAGTTCCTGCAAGGTATAGGCTGCACCGAAAGCCTCCAATGCCCAAACTTCCATTTCTCCAAATCTTTGTCCACCTTGTTGTGCTTTACCACCCAAAGGTTGTTGAGTTACCAGGGAGTATGGTCCTGTGGAACGGGCGTGAATTTTGTCATCAACTAAATGCACCAGCTTGAGCATATAGGCGACACCGACGGTAATGGCACGGTCAAAAGGTTCGCCTGTGCGACCATCATAGACCATGATTTTGCCAGCATTGTCGGGGTTATATATCCAATCTTTGCTGGTTTCGTCTCTAGCTTCTTGGAGTTTGCCGTGAACTAGGCGACGGGAAGTTTCTTCCCCATACATTTCATCAAAGGGAGTAATTTTAAACCTGACTCCTAGGTTATGACCTGCCCAACCCAGTAAACATTCAAATACCTGGCCGACGTTCATCCGGCTGGGTACACCCAAGGGATTGAGAACTATATCTACTGGTGAACCATCAGCCAGATATGGCATATCTTCCGCAGGCAGGATGCGGGAAATAATCCCTTTGTTGCCGTGTCTTCCTGCCATTTTGTCGCCGACTTGGATTTTGCGTTTTTGGGCGACATAAACCCGGACAACCATATTCGCCCCTGGTGGCAGTTCATCACCTTGTTCGCGGGTAAATAGTCTCACATCAACTACCCGGCCTTTTTCACCGTTGGGGACGCGGAGGGAGTTGTCGCGGACATCGCGGGCTTTTTCACCAAAGATAGCTCTGAGCAGTTTTTCTTCTGGGGGTTGGTCTGATTCACCTTTGGGGGTGACTTTACCGACGAGAATATCCCCAGCATCTACCCAAGCCCCAATGCGAATAATACCTTGCTCGTCCAGTTGTCTGAGGGCATCTTCCCCGACGTTGGGAATTTCTCTGGTGATTTCTTCGGGTCCGAGTTTAGTTTGTCTGGCTTCGATTTCGTATTTTTCGATGTGGATAGAGGTATAGACATCTTCCTGTACCAGGCGCTCGGAGATGAGAATTGCGTCTTCGTAGTTGTAACCTTCCCAGGGCATATAGGCGACAACTATATTTTGTCCTAATGCCAGTTCTCCGCCTTCTGTGGAAGAACCATCTGCTAATACTTGACCAGCGACGACTTTTTCGCCAATTCTCACCAATGGTTTTTGGTTTAAGCAGGTATCTTGGTTAGAACGCTGGTATTTGGAAAGTTTATATTTAAGTTCTTGTCCTTTCTCAATGGGTTGGCTACCACTGGCGGCAGACAACTGACCACTGGCGCGGACACGAATTTCTGTGGCATCAACATATATTACGTCGCCATCAGTCCGGGAAACTATCACCATACCGGAGTCTCTCGCGGCTTGGGCTTCTAAACCTGTTCCCACTAAGGGGCGTTCTGGTTTCAACAATGGTACGGCTTGACGTTGCATATTAGAACCCATGAGCGCTCGGTTAGCGTCATCATGTTCCAAGAAAGGAATCATGCTGGTGGCAACTGAGATAATCTGCACTGGGGAAACTGCCACATAATCCACCTGTTCGGGGTTGGTGGTTGTCCAATCTTGGCGATAGCGAACTGGGACTGATGGTCCTTTGATGTAACCGTTTTCATCTAGGGGAACGTCACCGGTTGCTGTCCGCAGGTCGTCTTCTTCGTCTGCTGTCATGTAGACGGGAGCAACATTGAATAAGACTTTGCCGTTTTCTACTGCTCTAAAGGGTGTTTCTAGAAAACCGTAGAGGTTAACGCGGGCATGGGTAGCTAATGAACCAATTAGTCCGGCGTTTGGTCCTTCTGGTGTTTCAATGGGACATATCCGTCCGTAGTGGCTGGGGTGAATATCTCGAACTGCAAAACCAGCTCTTTCTCTGGTTAAACCGCCTGGTCCCAAGGCACTGAGGCGACGTTTATGGGTCAATTCCGCTAAGGGGTTGGTTTGATCCATGAACTGACTTAGTTGGCTAGAACCAAAAAATTCTTTGATAGCTGCTACTAAGGGTTTGGGGTTGACTAGGGACGCGGGGGTAAGAGATTCAGCATCGGATACTGTCATCCGTTCTCGAATAATTCTTTCTAACCGATTTAAACCTACTCTGACTTGGTTTTGCAGTAATTCACCAACGCTTCTAACTCGGCGATTTCCGAGGTGGTCAATGTCATCTATACTACCGATGTCGTATTCTAGATTAATCAGGTAATCAACGGCTGCTAGGATGTCCCCAGGGGTGAGGACACGCATGGTGTCGGGGGCTGATAAGCGAAGTTTTTTGTTGAGTTTATAACGACCAACTTTGCCGAGGTCATAGCGTTTAGGATCGAAGAAGCGGGAATCTAAAAGCTGTTGTCCACCTAAGACTGTAGGAGGTTCACCTGGACGAAGTTTCCGATATAATTCCATCAGGGCTTCTTCTTCGGAAAATTGCCCTTCTTTTTCTATGGTTTTTTGGAAGTATTCTGGATGGCGCAGGGCATCAAAGATTTCGTTATCTGATAAACCCAGGGCTTTCAGCAGTACCTGTGCTGATAGTTTCCGGGTTTTGTCTATCCGTACCCAAACTAGGTCATTACGATCTGTTTCAAATTTGAGCCATGCACCCCGGTTGGGAATTAAACTGGCGGAATAGGTCCGTCTGCCGTTTTTATCAATTTCTGATTTATAGTAAACTCCTGGCGATCGCACGATTTGATTAACAATGACGCGTTCGGCTCCATTGATAATAAATGTGCCTCGATCTGTCATCAAGGGCAAATCACCAATAAATACTTCTTGTTCTTTAATGTCTCCTGTTTCTTTATTTAGCAGACGGGTAGGGACATACATTTGCACTGCATAAGTGCTGTCTCTACGCTTGGATTCTTCAACGCTGTATTTAGGTTCTTTGAGTTTATAATTACTGCCCAAAAAGTGCAGTTCTAGTTTGCCAGTGTAGTCTGTAATTGGACTAAAGGAGTTCAGTTCTTCTACTAGCCCTTCTTCTAGAAACCAGCGAAAACTAGAACGCTGAATTTCAATCAAGTCGGGTAATAGAAAGGCGGATTCCATGTATTTATCGTCGTTAGTCATGCCTTTACCTTTATCAACCTGGTTAAACTTTTAAGGAAGCCGATAGCTTGCGTGGCGTAGACATAGCATAAGAGTCTGCCATGAAGGCTTTGTGCTAAAATATGGATTCATAGAGAATGAAGTCTATCTGCTCAATAGTCTATTGCTAGGTTTCTGACTGATAGCTCTTTAGTAGCCTTAGCCATAAAATTTCTTTCTACTTCACACTTCTTCATCCCTCACACCTCACATTTTCTGCCTAATACTTTATCCTTACTGTTAGGTCCCAAAACTGGGGATTCCGCCAGAGGAGGAAATAATTGCCGCAACGTTGCGTTTGAGCAGCAGCTATGGATTGGATATTGCTATGATTGTCTAGATCAGACAATTACTTTTAACGATTTTCTTTATTGTTTGATATACGAAAGGATTGCTGTTTTCTTGCTTTTGTGGTTTTTTCTAGTCAACCAAGGTTGCCACTGCTTGTTATCTATTGAGAGCATCCGTTTGTAGAGATTTAAGAGGATGGGTAGACAATTTTGGATTTTAGATTGGGGTCGCTTCGATTTGTGCAACCTGGCTAAAACCACAAATTCCCAAACTGGCTAATATCATGTTGATAACAGCACAAATTGAGTTTTAGGAGTTATTATCTTTCCTTTACCATTATGGCTTGACCTAAATGTTTTGGAGGGATTAATTTTAGCACATTTTTATCCTCCAAAAGGATATTATGAGTTAAATCAGCACGAATGTTAAAGATTTGATCATCTTTATAATGATAGACCGAATAATCTACAGGCATTTTGGGTGGTTTTCTGGGCAATTTCCTCTATTGTTTCTCCTCGTAGCTTTGCTAGTGCTGCCGCTACATAGCGAACATAAGCAGGTTCATTGCGTTTTTCACCACGTTTAGGAACAGGTGACAGAAATGGACAATCTGTTTCTATAAGTAAGCGATCGCTATTTACCATTAAGGCTGAAGCTTGAATAGTTTGAGCATTTTTAAATGTCACTATGCCGCTAAAGCTAATATAGAAACCTAAATCTAGAAACCATTGAGTTTCTTCTGGTGTCCCTGTCCAGCAGTGCATGACACCCCGTACCCTTTCTCCATGCAAATTCCGCCATTTTTGCAAGACATCTCTCAGATCGGGTGCAGCATCACGACAATGGATAATCACTGGTAAATTCAGTTCACAAGCGATCGCTAATTGTGATGCAAATACCTGATGCTGATGTTCATAATTATCTGCTTTGTAAAAATCCAACCCCATTTCCCCAATAGCTACTACTTGGGAATTAGAACTAGCCAAAGACTTGATTAGACCCGCTGTTTGGTCATCCCATTTATGAGCATCTAGAGGATGCAGTCCTACAGCAAAGCTGAGTTCAGGAAACTGCTGTGCTATTTGACTAATACTCGCAAATTCTTGCGGGTGAACACAGGAATGTACTAATCGAACTACTCCTGCTTCTTGCCAGCGAGAACGCACTGCGGCTAAATCTGGCTGAAAAATGTCAAAGTTAATATGTACGTGGGTATCTATGAGTTGCATGGCTGGTCATTTGTCAGTTGTCAGTGGCCAGTAGGAAACAAACCACTGACTATTGACTAAGCTGTAAGGGTTTTCTGTTTATGAGCCAATCTTGACTTTTTTCTAGCTCCATTGTTGGGATGAAGCACGCCAGTTTTTACAGCTTTATCAATTTTGCTGTAAGCTTCAGACATTCTTGTTTCCACTTCTTGTTTGAGTTCGGCTGTCGGATTAGCAGCACAAGCTTCAACAGAACTAAAGTATTTCTTCATCAGCGTTTTTACGGCTGATTTATACGCTTTGTTACGCAGTCGGTTTCGTTCTCCGACTTGAGCGCGTTTAAGAGCAGATTTTGTATTCGCCACAGTAATTCCAAAAAAGACTATTAATTATGTACACACACTACTAGGTTTAATAAATATAGCATGAATTTTGCGAATGTTATAATTTTTAGGAAAAAAATATTTTTAGGCGTTCGTAGGGGTTCAGCACTGCTAAACCCCTACCCGCATATTTGTGTTGAAGCTAGGATACTTTTTAGCGCAATTATCCAGACCTTTCCTCAATTGTAGAAATGTGTTATTACCATAAATCGTGTCAATTGTCAATAGATGATTTTCTAACCATCAAAAAACATCACCTAATTTTCCCCAAAATAGTTTGAGCAAGTCATTGTTAATTGATTAAGTTTTGGATGATTTTTCCAGTTGTTATTCCTGAAACAGCTACAAATAAAAGCTTTTTCTAATTCTTATTTTGCCAAAGTTGAAAAATGCAAGAAATAGAGACATTATGAATTCTGAGAAAATTATAGCAAATCGCTGAAAGTATTGCAAGATCGTTAATTAATAAAAATAATTCTCAATTAATTATTAAGAAAATATAAAGAGGAATTTGTGAAAGTTATAAATTTACAAACTATTTTCGATTTATGATAACTTTTGCTTATTTAATACTTCTCTTCCTTCCTTCTTCCTTCGTGTCCTTCGCTCCTTCGTGGTTCATTAACTCATGTAGGGGCGTATTGCAATACGCCCCTACATTTATGCCTAAGAGAACGCTACGCGAACAGCAAGCCCTAATTAATAACAAGTTAGTTATGTTTAATAATAGTAAATATTGGCTGAGATATGCCTTTGGATTTGCTCAAATAGAAATATAAAACTAGATAACTTCTAAAGTATTCTCTTGAGAATTACCGCTAATTTATATCGCCATAAAATATTTTAGTAACTTCCGCACATTTGAATAGGATAACATTAGATTCAGGATATTTACTATTTGAGAGTCAGCAAAAATGTCACAACAGCAAGGTAAAAAAATTGCCCCTATACCAATGTCTAACAATGTTAGCGTGGTTGACTTGATTGATACCTATTTTACCGCTTACAATTCAGCCCGGTTGCGGGAAGCTTGTCAACTGCTGACCAAGGAAGTGTTTCAAGAGGGTGTAACAGTGGGAGTTAGCCTTTCCGGGGCGATGACACCCGCGGGTTTTGGCGTTTCCGCTCTTGCGCCTCTGATTCGCAATGGTTTTATTGACTGGATGATTAGCACGGGTGCAAATCTTTACCATGATATGCACTATGGTTTAGGTTTTGAACTATTTGCTGGTAGTCCCTTTTTAGATGATGTCAAATTACGTGAAGAAGGGACAATCAGAATTTATGACATTATTTTTGGTTACGACGTATTGCTAGAAACTGATGCTTTTATTCGTAAAGTTCTCCAAGCAGAACCTTTCCAAAAACGCATGGGAACGGCTGAATTTCATTATTTGTTGGGTAAGTGCGTTTGGGAAATAGAAAAGCAATTGGGTGTCAAAAATTCCTGTCTATTGGCGACAGCTTATGAATGTGGCGTACCTATTTATACTTCTTCTCCTGGGGATAGTTCTATTGGCATGAATGTGGCTGCTTTGGCTTTAGAAGGTTCAAAGTTGGTATTAGATCCCTCCATTGATGTAAATGAAACAGCAGCGATTGTGTATGGGGCGCGAGAAAACGACGGTACAAGTGCAGCGGTAATTATTGGTGGTGGTAGTCCTAAGAACTTTTTATTACAAACACAACCGCAACTTCACGAGGTTTTAGGATTGGAAGAACGGGGACATGATTTCTTTGTCCAGTTTACTGATGCCCGTCCTGATACTGGTGGTTTGTCTGGAGCGACTCCCGCTGAAGCTGTAAGTTGGGGGAAAATTGACCCAGATGAGTTACCTAGCGCCATTGTTTGTTATACCGATAGTACAATTGCTTTGCCTTTAGTGACTGCTTATGTCCTGAATCAATGTCTACCCCGTCCCCTGAAGCGGTTGTATGATGGACGTGAATCTTTATTAGATACTTTGCAAAAAGACTATCTAGCAGCTAAAGATCAGCCTGTGAGTGAGGGTAGTAAGGAAAAAGTTGCTACTTTTCCCTGCGGTACACCAGTTAAAGGTTAGGGTTTTAACATCATATTAGTAAGGTGCGTCAGAACTAGGGGCGTATTGCAATACGCTCCTACAGGAGTTAATGAACCACGTATTCATCACGAGACTGGAGGGATATAGTGACGAAGGAAGAAAGTTATTGAACCACGAAGAGACGAAGGACACGAAGGAAGAAGGAGAAGGAAGAATTGACACTCTCAGGGAAGACAGCCCCTGAGTTTCCCACTTACCGCGAGGTCTTATGAAAATGCAAGGGTTTTAAACATCTATTGTTAATAATTTTGCACTTGTTGGCTGATAAAACTCTGTAAACCAGTATCTATCAATGCTTTTGCTTTGTTTTATGCCAGCCCTATTTAGCTTAATTAAATCTGCGAAAAATTAAAAGTTAATATCAGCTTTAATCGATTTCTGTTTTTCCCGTCGCCATTTTGCTCTAACTAAACGAATTTCGTCAAAACTGTAGCTCTCACCTAAATTTTCTCGAATGGGTGTGAGCGCAATATCACCAACTATTTCTAAGACATTCCAGATTTTCTTTTGGCGTTCTAAGGGGACTAATTGACTTAAATCTAAAGATTGTTTTTTCTCTATTAAATTTGAAAGATGACTGATAATTGTGGCAGTTTTAACGTTACGTTTTTGGGCAATTTCTTGAATACTCAACCCTTGGTTATACAACTCTAATGTTGTTAATTCTGTATCGGAAGGTGAGTGAGGAGAAGGTGAGAAATGAACTTGATTAATGGTTTTTTCTGATAAACCTTGTTCTTGACGATATGCTTGGATTTCTGCTAGGAAACTTTTGCCATATTGGGATAATTTATGACTACCAACTCCAGAAAGATTGCCAAATTCATCTAAGGTTTTAGGCTGCATCTGTGCCATTAATTTTAAGGTAGAATCATGGAATATTACGTAGGGTGGCACTGCTTGTTCGTCTGCAAGTTGTTTACGAAGCGATCGTAATTTTTGCATGAGAACTTCCACATCTGCGGCTTTACCACCACTATCTTCCCAGGTAACTTTTTGAGCAATGGGAACAGCAATAGAAACTGTGCGTTGTTTTCGCATCACTTCCCAACTCAAAGCATTAAGTTTTAAAATTGAATAGCCATCAGATGTTTGTTCTAATAAACCTTGATGTAAAAGTGATCTTCCTAACATTCTCCATTCATCTACTGTTTTATCTTTACCAATTCCATAGGTAGAAAGTTGATCATGTTTATTAACAACAATTTTCTGATTTTTTCCGCCTCTTAACACATCAATAATATGTAACATTCCAAATCTTTCTTTAGACCTAGCCACACAAGATAAAAATTTCATGGCTTCAATTGTCCAATCTTGGATAGGTTTGGGGGAAAGACAATTATCACAATTTCCGCAATTTCCCGGAAATCTTTCCCCAAAATAACTTAATTGAATTGTCCGTCTACAATCTGTCCCTTCTGCATAATCAATAACTTGACGAAGTTGCTGTTTAGCTATTAACTGTTCTTGGGGATCTGGTTTTTGATTAATGCTCCATTCAATGGTTTTAATATCACCATAATTAAAAAATAGTGTACATTTAGAAGGCTCATCATCTCTGCCGGCTCGTCCTGATTCTTGATAATAACTTTCTAAATTTCGGGGTAAATCGGAATGCACTACAAACCGCACATCAGGTTTATTAATACCCATACCAAAGGCAACTGTGGCTACCATTACCCGCACATCATCCCGAATAAATCGAGTTTGATTTTTTGATCTTTCATCATCACTTAAACCAGCATGATAAGGCAGTGCTGAAACTTGATCATTTTGTAATTTTAAAGTTATTTCATCAACTTTTTTCCGAGTTAAACAATAGATAATTCCTGAACCTTCATTTTCTTTAACTATTGCTAATAAGTCAGCGTAAGCGCGGTTACTTTTCGTGCGAACTTCATAATGAAGATTTTGGCGGTTAAAACTAGCAATATGAATACTTGGTTGTTTTAATCCTAATTGTTCAATAATATCAGCCCTGACTCTATCTGTAGCGGTAGCAGTTAAAGCAACTGTAGGCACATCAGGATAACGTTTTCTGAGTAATCTTAATTGCCGATATTCTGGGCGGAAATCATGCCCCCATTCGGACACACAATGGGCTTCATCAATAGCAAATGTAGAAATACCAAATTTTTCTTTAACTACGTCTAACAGGGGGAGAAATCGGTCACTGACGAGACGTTCTGGGGCGACATAAAGTAATTTTATTTTACCATTCATGATCGCTTCTTCCCGGGAGCGAACTTTCTGGATGTTGAGACTACTATTTAGAAATGTGGCAGAAATATTATTAGTTCGCAGTGCTTCTACTTGATCTTGCATTAAAGCTATCAAGGGTGAAACTACGACTGTTAAACCTGGTTTTAAAAGTGCTGGTAATTGAAAGCATAGAGATTTTCCGCCACCTGTGGGCATAATTACCATTAAATCACGATTTGCTAAGGCATCTTCAATAATTTGCCTTTGTCCAGGGCGAAACTGATCATAACCAAAATGATGTTTTAAAGCTTTTTCTAAGTGGGGGTACTGAAGCATGGTAGATGGCCACTACGTGTCTGGGTTGTGGTGAAGATATTAAAATTTTAACTCACGTTGGGAGAATAGGGAATGCTAGAATTTATAGATATTCCCAGGCATTGTATTTTAGTCCAGCCAAAAATCTTGATTGAGAATTGATTCCATTTCTCGATTAAATTGCCATGTATCAGGAAATGAGTATTGTGGATATTCGCGCCTAACTTTTTTCAGTGCTTGTTGGTAAGCCACGTCAAAAATTTCTGCTGAGTAGGGACGCAAACTAGGGGAATCTTCCAATATATCTTCTATTTCTACGCGCACATTATCAATAGTCCTTTCCCAGCCATTAAACTCTTGCGGCATATTCACATATACCCGTTTTAATAAATGTTCAAAAAAAGTGCGTAAATGCCCTTTAAAAGCTCTTTTTGTTTCCTTGCCCAAAGACTCAATTTCCTCAATTAAATTGTCAATATCTAGCTGGTTAAAATCTCTATCTCGGAGTTTTTGAACTATTTCTTCTGT
Source organism: Dolichospermum sp. OTE_75_concoct_329_sub (assembly GCA_031376645.1). Taxonomy (GTDB): domain Bacteria; phylum Cyanobacteriota; class Cyanobacteriia; order Cyanobacteriales; family Nostocaceae; genus Dolichospermum. The sequence goes on from JANMEE010000089.1 coordinate 17,488, forward strand.
CCACAGTAAATAGTCATCTTCATAAAGAGATACCATTTCTGTAGTTTTAACTGAAATTGCTTGTTTCATCAGAAATGTGGTGATTTATTATTTATAATAGATATTCTACAAATTATACAACATCAAAACCACAAAATCAACTAATGTCTGCAACTAAGTAGAATGAAGTAACTATGACGCAAGAATTAATGGAATTAAGACAAAGTATATTAGAAGGTCGTTATGATGATGCTTTGGCAATTGTTGATGATTTGGAGGATATGAGTAAACAGGGAACTTTGCGAAAAATAGAAGCTTTTTTAGTGAGGTTGGTTATTCATCTGATTAAAAATCAACTTGAACGGCGGTTAACTAATTCTTGGATTGCTTCTATTTCTGATTCTGTGATTCAAATTGCCAAATTGAATATTAAAGATAATCAAAAATCTTATTATATTAAATCTGATGAATGGGGTGAATATTTAGCAGAAGCTGTAGAGATGGCAATTCGTCCCGCTAGTGCGGAGATTTTTGGCGGTACGTTAAAACCAAGTCAAGTTTCTCAAAGATTACAAGAACAAGAACTGATTGATTTTACGGAAAGTCTTTTGTTGTTAACTTATGAATATCAACCTAAAGAGTTAGCAAGGATGATTGATAATTATTTAGCAGAATTACCAGGAGGTGAAGATTGGTTTGAATAATTTTGGCAAAACTAAGTTGTTTGAAGATAGTGAAGTAATGAATAACCAACTTGGCGTAGATATATGCTTTTTTTGTCTTCGTGATGATAAGATATTGGATGAACGAACCACGAAGGAGCGAAGGTAGCGAAGAAAGAAGAGTTTTAGAGAGTTTTTGCGTTAGTTTTGGTAAATTGTCTTTGTTGGAAATTTTTTGTCATAAACTAGGTAAGCTAGTTTTAAAAATTACCCAGAGTTTTGTATTTTGCTATCTTGTGAAAGGATTTAACCTGTAATGTATTCAGATTAATTTAAAAAAGTGAACCGGATAAACTCATGTTTATTAGTATTGACCAGATTAGAGATTCTCTTAAATATTTGGGAAAGGTAGATTCTTTTTGGGGAATTACTTTTCTAAAATTTAAGCAATTACGATTACCTGTAGGGAATACTATTGAAGTATCTCTACATTCAGAAATTAAAGATTTTTTAGAAAATCACTATAAACCCTGTAAGGAATCAGAATTTTATTATAGATGTTTTCGTTTTTCAATAATTCAAAAAATATGGATGAAACTTGATAGATATGTAAAATCTATTATCCAAGATATTTCTAGTAAAAATCTATTTATAGAAGCATTAATTCATAAAATAGATGAATATAGCTGGGGTTGGAAAGATAACTATATTGAAATTTTGAAGTCTTGTTTATATAAAAATCAAGTAATTCCTCTTTTCCATTTAGCTGTCTGGATATATCGTGAAAAAGAATGGTCATCTGAAACAACACCAGAAGATATTATTGAATATTTCAAAAATGATTTTTTGTTAAATGAGGAAGAAATCAATCAATTATTTGATATTTCCATTTCAGATAATATCAATATAAACCAGCTTTTTCAAGATAAAGTAGTGTCTTGGGAAGAATTAAAAACTGTTATTGGTAAACCTCCAGATATTCTACCAGAAGAAGGTACTTTAACTTATTTAGAAATACAAGGTGTAGGGGCTGCCAAAAAACTTTGTTTTGAACCAGCAGAACGACTGAGCTTAATTACAGGTGATAATGGACTGGGTAAAACTTTTTTACTAGAATGTGCTTGGTGGGCTTTAACTGGACAGTGGGTAAATTTACCAGCATATCCAACGCAAACTTTAAGTGATGATGAACCCGTAATTACATTTAAAATTTCTGGAGATTCTGAATCTGATACAGAGAGTATTTCTTATGACTGGCAACTTCAAAGATGGAATGAAATTAAAAATCGCTCAACTATTCCAGGTCTTTTAATTTATGCTAGAGTAGATGGTTCTTTTGCCGTATGGGACACAGCAAAACAATATTTATCATCTTCTTCACGGATTAAAACTATTGATAAAAAACCACTTCCTTTTGTGTTTACAAAAGATGAGTTATGGAATGGTCAAAAAGATGAAAATGGCAATACTTTTATTAATGGATTATTACAAGATTGGATTCAATGGCAAAGTAGACCAGATAAATATCCATTTAACACTTTAGTAAAAGTATTAGAACGTTTATCACCTCCAGAACAGGGTGATTTAGGAATTTTGAAACCGGGAGAACCTGTCAGACTTCCTTATGATGCTAGAGAAATTCCCACCATAGAACATCCTTATGGAACTGTTCCCATTATTCATGCTTCCGCAGGGGTACAGCGGATAATTACAATGGCTTATTTGATAGTTTGGGCTTATGAAGAACATAAAATCCAATCAAAACTTATCCGCAGAGAACCACAGAAGAGAATGGTTATTTTAGTAGATGAATTAGAAGCACATCTTCACCCCCAATGGCAAAGGGCTATTTTACCTGCTTTGTTAGATGTGAGAGATGATTTAGCATCTGATTTACAAGTGCAAATTATGGTTGCTACTCATTCTCCTTTAGTTATGGCATCTGTAGAACCTAGATTTGATCAAAGAGTTGATAAGTTATTTAGTCTAGAACTGGTGAAAAGCGATTTATTAGGGAATGAAGTCCAAATTGAAGAACTTCCTTTTATTCGTCAAGGTGTGGTAGATTCTTGGTTAATGTCTGATGTTTTCAAATTGCGTCATGCACGTTCTTTGGAAGCAGAAAAGGCTATAGAAGCAGCGAAAGTTTTACAATTATCAGATAATCCCAATTCAGAAGATGTGGCAAGAGTATCAAATGATTTGGCAAGGTATTTATCAGAAGATGATAGATTTTGGCCAAGGTGGGTTTATTTTGCAGAACAGCATGGAGTAGATTTGTGATTCCTATTAAACCCCAGCCTGAACCTGATGATTTTGACGAAAAAGTTAGAAAACCAGGTTTGGCTTTCTTGAGTAAATTTCCTAATCCTACAAATAAAGATTACGAAAATAAAAACGCTACCTATTGGCGAGAATCGTTAAATGATTTATACAAATCTTATAATAAAATTTGTGCCTATTCTGCTCAATGGATTTCCCGTCCAGAAGGTAATCCAACTGTTGATCATTTTCTTCCTAAATCTGCTAAACCTGAATTAGCTTATGAATGGCATAATTTTCGTCTTGCTTGTTTAACTTTAAATCACAAAAAAGGAACAAAATTAGATGTTATCGACCCTTTTGAATTACCTGTAAATAGTTTTATTCTAGATTTTCCTTCTCTTATTATCAAGGCTAATCCTGAACTTTTATATCCGCTCAAAGAAAGAGTACTATCAACAATTAATCGCTTGGAATTAAATGATTATGACAAGTGTATTGACGGAAGATTAGAATGGCTAAAAACTTACTATGAAGATAATTCTAGTTTCGACTCTTTAAAAAGGAAAGCTCCATTTATTGCTTATGAATTAGAACGTCAAGGGTTAGTAGAAGTGGACAAAATAGCAAGAATTATGGGCATGAAAATATAAACCAGAAAAAGGAAAAGTAGAAAATATTTTTGAGAACTCAAGAATAATGCCAAGCTTGATAAAAATCTGGATAGGGCATATTTTGGGCGCAATTCCAAATCAGATCATAGTCTTCACTATCTAGTTTATAGCGACGTAAGGCTTGCAAGACTAGAGATATATCCTGATTGCTAGTGACTATCTTTCCTAAGCTTTTAGCTGCCAGTTTATGGGTGTACTCATTCTGTGATTTATCCAGAAGTTGCACTAAAGCGGAAATGGCTTTTTCATTGCCCATTCCTATATTGCCTAAGCTTTCTACTGCCCAAAGAATAGTTTCATCATTCTCTGATATATTTATAAGTTGCAATAAAGTAGAGATAGATTTTTCATTCCCATGATCTATATTCCCTAAGCTTTCAGCTACTTGTACAAGAATGGATTCATTCTGGGATGTATCCAAGATTTGCACTAAAGCAGCAATGGCTTTTTTATCGTTAGCGCCTATTTCTCCTAGTCTATAAGCTGCTTGACTGAGCGTGTCATCATCTTCTGATGTATCTATAAGTTGGATTAAATCAGCGATCGCTTTTTCGTTATCAGTTTCTATTTTCTGTGGGTTTTTAACTGCTTGCAAAAAGATTGCTTTTTCGTTGTCAGTGTCTATTTTCCCTAATTTATAACCTGCCAACGGACGAGGATATTTATTATCTGATATATTCAATAATTGTAATAAAGCGGAGATGGCTTTTTCATTGCCAATGCCTATCTTTCCTAAGCTTTCAGCCGCTTGATTACGGGTGTCATTATTCTGTGACATATCCAGAATTTGCACTAAGGCAGATATGGCTTTTTCATGACCCATGCCTATTTCCCCTAAACTTTTCATCGCTCGTATACGGATATTTTCCTCCTGTGATGTATTCAGAAGTTGTACTAAAGCATCTATTGCTTTTTCATTACCTATGGCTATTTTCTCTAAACTTGTAATTGCGAGAAAAAGGGTAAAATTATGTTGTAATGTATTTATTAATGGTACTAAAATATCTATAGCTGTTGTGCGCTCGGTTTCTTGTAATCCTACGGTAACTGGTTCTTCAATACTGTTAAAACGATAATAATCTAATTTCCAATTAACAAGTTGCTGGACTATTTCATTTACTTTTTCACAGTCTTTAAATTCAGCAATTGCCGCAGCCGCTAAAAAATAGGCTTGATACCCATAAAAACCTTTACCCTCATATTGCACACAACCATCTTCAAAATTTAGCAAAGCTTGAATGAATGCCTCTTTTTCCTGTTTGGGTAAATCTTCGCGCCTAAACCAGGACAATATCGCTGGTTTCCATTGTGGTTCAAAAATGCGGTATTGTTGGGTTTCTATAGGTTGATTTTTATGGTTTCTGGGTAAGAAAAAGTCCCAGTCATCAATCACTGTTGTTACAAAATCTTTTGGTTCCATAAATTTACTATAAATTAAGCTGTATAAAAGTTATTTCGATAGTTATAGTTGATATTTCACAAAAGCTCATACCAGAGTTTAGTATATCACTTCAATAAACAGTCATGTTAAATGTAACAATATAAATTGTTAACTTTTTTCAACCTCATATCATGAAAGCAATTTGGAACGGCGCAGTTTTAGCCGAAAGCGATAATACCGTAATTGTCGACAGAAATCATTATTTCCCTGCTGACAGCATTAATAAGCAATACTTCACAGACAGCAGCACCCACACTACTTGTTCGTGGAAAGGAGTTGCTAGTTATTACAGTGTTGAAGTTGATGGACAAATCAATCAAGATGCAGCTTGGTACTATCCTAGTGCTAAAGAGAAAGCTAAAAATATAGAAGGTTATGTTGCTTTCTGGAAAGGTGTAAAAGTCGAAGCTTAGATTAATTTCGTAGGGGCGGGGTTTCCCCGCCCTCTCGATTGTATTTCATCTGACCGAGAACCGCTATATAGCTATTTCTTTTAGCCAGGGAATCAATTCCCTGTCTAATAGCTAAAGTCGGTTAAAACCGACTAATTATTTCGTTGTGATCTAAATCTTTTTCTAATCTTTAGCTATGACAATATCACTAGATTTAATAACAGCATAAGCTTCTGTCCCTTCAAATAATTCTAACTCTTCAGCCGAAACTCTAGTAATCATTGAGGTTAACTCAACCCTATGAACAATTTCTAAAGTTACTTCGGTATTCACGCTTCCTGTAGTTATGCGTTTGACAACTCCTTTTAAAACATTGCGTGAACTGACTTTTAAGGCTTTTTTGGGATTAACAATCTCAAATTCAGGATGCTTATTTTCTACTTTTTCTGGTGAAGTTGATGATGATATATTCGGTGATGAATATTTATTAAGTCCTCGCACTAATTCCCGCAAAATCTCTGTTTTAGTCCGCTGGGAGTTTTGACAAAACTCTTCTAAAATCTTGCGTTCTTCTTCTGATGTTTGGAATGTCACCCAACCTTGGTCTTTTCTTGGCATAAAATTACTAATTTATTTAGTTAGTATAATGTTTATACAATACTAGCAAGAGTCAATGTTTTTTACCTACTTGTATAATTGAATAGAACATATCAAAGCATTTTAATTTTGTGAACTTTTATATCGGGTGTGCAGTTTGGGCTTATAAAGGTTGGGTGGGTGAACTTTATCCCCCAGGGACTCGCAGTGGTGACTTTTTAAATCTTTACAGTCGTCGCTTTAGCACGGTAGAAGGAAACACTACTTTCTATGCTACACCTAATGCAGAAACTGTTACCCGTTGGGCGACGGAAACACCACCAGGATTTGAATTTTGTCTGAAATTACCTAAAAATATCACCCACCAAAAATTACTACAACCCCATATCCCCGAAGCTTTAGCTTTTTTAGAGCAAATGCGCCCTTTAGGTACGCATTTGGGTCCGGTATTTGCCCAACTCCCTCCCAGTTATTCTCCGGCTTTACTGAACGATTTGACGGCTTTTTTGACGGCTTGGCCGCGGACAGAGACACCCTTAGCGTTGGAAGTTAGACATATTGACTGGTTTCAAGAACCTCATGCTAGTAATTTGACAAGTTTGCTAGAGGAATTAGGGGTAGGGAGGGTATTATTAGATTCACGTCCAATTTATACCGGAGATGATGACCCACAGTTATTATCAGAACGGCGTAAACCTAAATTACCTCTACAGTTTACTGTAACCGCGCCCTTTACTTTGATTCGCTTCATTTCTCATCCACAGTTATCAATGAATCGGATATTTATGGAAGAGTGGGTTAGACAAATTCAAGAATGGTTGCAAGCAGGAATAAAAATTTATTTCTTTGTGCATTGTCCCACAGAAGATATGTCTCCTATTAATGCTCGTTATTTTCAGCAGTTATTAGAAGAAAGTGGTGTTTTAGTTCCCCCTCTTCCTTGGAACAGTTTGCAACAATCTCCTCATCAACTGAGTCTATGGTAGTAATATAATCATTCTAAATAGATTCTCTGAAAAGGTTGTTTTCGATAACGACGGTAAATGTCAAAATCACTGTCTAATGTAATAATTGCGGAAATATTTAACCTTTCAGAGATAGCAATTAGAGATAGGTCAGCAAAATCACCAGGTAAATCAGCATACTGTTCATTGAGTTGTCTGATTCGAGTAAAGTCTTCTGGTAATAAGGGAATATATTGATAAAGTTTTTGGGCTAAATCGTTGAGAAATTAATTTTGTGTCCGATAATCTTTATTCAAAAGATACATTACTTCCCGGTGTTATGAGGTACAAGAACCCCACCCCCAACCCCCTCCCCGCAAGCGATGAGGGGGCTAAGATGTACCTCATAAGAGCGGAAACCGCTGTATACTATTTTTAAGGATATCTAATTATTTTTTGTTTTTGGAAAAGTTAGTTCTAATCATTATCCACCACAATTATTAATTAATATTAATGCACCTAAATTATTTCCATCAGTTTATGAATGTTTGAATTAGGTGCAAAAAGATTTGGAGAAAAAAAAGATAGCTTAATTCATCAAGATATATCCCCGACTTTTTTAAGCAATGCTGGAGTAATTAGGTAGAGAGACAAAATAGTTATGTTGATTACTAAATTTGTTGATATTATTTGTCTGCATTTTTGCGTTGCTTTGTGGGTAAATTAAGAGAATTTCCATCTGCAAAATTAATATTTTCTGATTCCTGATAAGCAGACATGATATCACGATCGCTCGCACTCAATAAATTAAACAAAGCTCTATCACATAGCCACCCCACTATTAAACTCCCCAAAAATACCGATAAAGTGCAAATAATTACCGCGAATAAACCCAAGGGAGCAATAATTAGGACAATCCACGTAATTATCCCATTCCCCACTGCGACAATCCAACCACGGTATTTTACTAACTTCTTGGCTACAGACTGAGACATAATTGCAAATCCGTTTTTTCTAGTTTGATTGGTTGATTATATTACCTCTATGGAAGAGGCCTATTCCGAGCATCAGTAATAATAGGTACTGGGTTTATGCACCCTGAAAAATCTGTGCATTAGCGTTTTTATCTGCATTGCTATGACCACACTATATTTAACAGAACCAGGAACAACTGTTCGTTATCGCAATGAATCACTGATTGTTCTCAAACAAGAAACATCTCAAACTTGTCGTTTAGCAGAAGTTACTTTAGTCGTAATTTTACCTGGTATTCAATTAACAGATGTAGTAATTGCCCAATTACTAGATAGAGGTGTTGAAACCATATTCTTACGACAAGATGGGCAATTTCGCGGTAGACTCCAAGGGAATTTTGTCAGTAATGCTCCGCTGAGATTAGCTCAATATCGCACAGTGGAAACTACCTTTGGCATGGCTTTGGCGCAAAAATTGATTTTGGGTAAAGTCCGTAATCAGAGAGTATTGTTACAACGAAGAAATCGAGCCAAGCAAGGTAAAATTACTGAATTAGCCGAAGCCATAGACTTGATTAATTCCTATTCTTCCCGTCTTGTTCATGTCACTACTCCTTTTAACCGTGATGAATTGATGGGAATTGAGGGCATCTGCGCTCGTACCTATTACCAAGCCTTGCGTTATTATTTTCCTCCAGAATGGAAATTTAATGGCCGCAACCGCAGACCACCACTTGATCCCATTAATGCGCTGTTGAGTTGGGGTTATGGAGTTTTATTAGCTCGTGTATTTTCTGCTACTGTCCAAGCCGGACTTGACCCCTATTTAGGTTTTTTCCATGCTACAGAATCTTACCGACCTAATTTAGTTTTAGATTTAATGGAGGAATTTCGACCTGTGGTGGTAGACCAAGCGGTAATTTCTATTATCGAATCGAATATTTTGGGAACTGAGGATTTTCAAGCTTCACCTGACGGGGTGGGGATATGGTTAGGAACTATGGGGAAAAAGTTGTTTTTGGGAGAGTTAGAAAGGCGACTGCGTACTCCTATTTTATATCCTCCCCAAAATCGGCGTTTGAGTTTGAACCAAATTATTTTGGAACAAGCCCGGTGGTTAGGACGGTGTTTGATTCGTTCTGAGTTGGAATATGAGGCGTTTATAATCAAATGACAAAGTTATGGTTGGTTTGCTATGACGTAGCGAATGATAAACGCCGGACAAAATTAGCCAAGATGTTAGAACAGCGTTGTCAACGGGTGCAGTATTCGGTGTTTGAATGTCCTTTGGTTGATAAGGAGTTGAATTATCAGTTAGAAAAGCGCTGGTTAAAGGTTCTCAATTTGAGTGAGGATAATTTACGTGTTTATCCTCTAGATGAAACGACAAAACAAAAGACACGGGTATACGGAAGCGAACCACCTTATGAACCACCGGATTATTTAATTTTGTAAAGTTTGATATTCCAGTTTATAGGGGTATGTAGAGGGGTAAATACTCTCTACATCAGGTTTTGGGTAATTGTTGCTAAATGTAAAGAAGGGTAATGGTTTCGTCGCCAGCAGCTATAAAGATTTACATTTAGTAATTTTTAGTTATTTTGAGGAAATGTTCTTTTTTTGGGTTGACATCTTCAAGTTTTTGCTTTAAATTATCTTTATTGGCTGGAAATAACGATCTGTACCTTGAAAACTTAATACTTAATTCAAGTGTTACTTCTTTGTTTCCGTAGCTTGGTGCAAACTCGCTCTACAAGCTAAACGTACCAAGGGTTTTGTAAGTATAGGGTTTTTCATAACCTATTCCCCGCAAGGGGATGGAAAGCAGGTTTTTCTAAAACACCAACAGCTGAAGTGATGGCTCTTGATTGTTTTTCATAACCTATTCCCCGCAAGGGGATGGAAAGCTCCCACCGACAGTCAGGTTGGGCTGTGAAGTCCAAATGGGTTTTTCATAACCTATTCCCCGCAAGGGGATGGAAAGTTACAGGCTTTTCAGTAAACTTCAGGGTGTGAACTCCCTTAATGTTTTTCATAACCTATTCCCCGCAAGGGGATGGAAAGTCTCTAAGAACATGGCGTGTTTGGAGCCATAAAAGAATGTCATAAGTTTTTCATAACCTATTCCCCGCAAGGGGATGGAAAGTACACTCTGTTGTGGTGTCTCTCCGCTCTACCTTCAGTTTTTCATAACCTATTCCCCGCAAGGGGATGGAAAGCTTCCTTGGTGGGACATCCTGCCGATGGAAGAGCTTATGTTTTTCATAACCTATTCCCCGCAAGGGGATGGAAAGTTACCAATATACAACCTTATTACAACCCTGTCAAGGGCTAAAACGTTTTTCATAACCTATTCCCCGCAAGGGGATGGAAAGCAACCGCTTGAGGCAATTTAGCGGCTGTAGGCATGAGGTTTTTCATAACCTAGTCCCCGCAAGGGGATGGAAAGTTGAGAGTATTTACTATTAATGGCAAGGGGTGCCGCAAGTGTTTTTCATAACCTATTCCCCGCAAGGGGATGGAAAGTGACGTAGCCGTAAACCCGGAAGGTGAGTTAGTGGCTAGTACCTTGTTTTTCATAACCTATTCCCCGCAAGGGGATGGAAAGGGTACAACTCCTGCGACCTGTCTGACCTATTAAAGCAGGTTTTTCATAACCTATTCCCCGCAAGGGGATGGAAAGAAGGAAAGTTTGAAGTTACTTCCTTTGAAGACAACGTTGCTGTTTTTCATAACCTATTCCCCGCAAGGGGATGGAAACATAAATTAACAGAAGAAACTTCTCTAAGGTCTACACCTTGGGGTTTTTCATAACCTATTCCCCGCAAGGGGATGGAAACAAAGATGGTTTAGCCAAGCTCTTTCAGAGCCATATATAGCGTTTTTCATAACCTATTCCCCGCAAGGGGATGGAAACGTGAGGGCAACTACTTTCAAACCTTTATATAACGGTTTCATTGTTTTAAC
>JANMEE010000132.1:0-4904 GCA_031376645.1 Dolichospermum sp. OTE_75_concoct_329_sub
CATATAGGACTCCTATTTGATTTTTTAAATATCCGTAGGGTGGGCATTGCCCACCAAAACTCTTATCCGGTGGGCAATGCCCACCCTACTTAAAATTTTCAAATATCATTTATGATTCCTATATATCCCCCATTTCTAAAAGAAGTCGGGGATTTTGTTGTTGGTAAACCATAATATTTGTTAAACTAGGATTGAGAAAAGCAAAATTTATTTAATTTATTTATGACTTTCTCCCCTCCGTTGATTTCTCAATCAGATCCTCCCCTTCCTCCTTGGGAAAATCTGCCGACAATGTATGATTTACCTAGTGAAAATCCAGAGGAAAAAGGTTTGCCAGACGAATTTCATTTTTTACAACCTTTACTTTTATATCTGACCTTTCAACCTCTAAATTGGAGTCCAGAATTCATTTTTAGTGCTGCTGATATGAATCTTTATTATGATCTTCAGCATCCTTTATGGTATAAACGTCCAGATTGGTTTGGTGTCGTTGGTGGATCAAGATTATATCATGGTCAAGATTTGCGTTTAAGTTATGTAACTTGGCAAGAACCAGCAAATCCTTTTGTGATAGTAGAATTATTATCTCCTGGTACAGAAGATGAAGATTTAGGAAACACAAAAACTGCTAAAGGTAAACCTCCTACAAAATGGGAAGTTTATGAAAGTATTTTGCGAATTCCCTACTATATTGTTTTTAGTCGCTATACCAATGAACTCCGCGCATTTCATTTAGTTGGTGGTCATTATGAACCAATGAATTTAACTACAGGGCGGTTACCAATGCCTGAATTAGAGTTAAGTTTAGGATTATGGCAAGGTTCATTTCGAGGTATTTCTAAATTGTGGTTAAGGTGGTTTACTCTCGCAGGAGAATTAATTCCTGAACCGAGTGAAGAAGCTATTGCTGCAATTGAAGAAGCTGCTGTTGCAATTGCAGAAGCTGCTGCTGCGGTTGAAGAAACTGCTGTTGCAACAAAACGAGCTATTGTAGCTGAACAAGAAGCGACTGAAGCAAAACGGAAAATGGAAATATTAGCTGAAAGGTTACGTCAATTAGGTGTTAATCCTGATGAATCTGATGATGATTTATAGTCTAGAACACCGATTTAATAATCTGTAAAGTAGGATTTTTTTTAGGGACAGTGCTACCGTGACTGTCCCACAACACTATCAGGAAAACTTACAGGTTTCCTGAAATGGTTCTAATTATTAACTGACAATAAACCGGGGGGAGGAGTAATTTCTACTCGACGGGTTTCTAAATCAACAATAGGCACAATTTCCATCACAAAAGGAATTAAAACTGTTTTTTGGGCTTTATCAGTTGTCAGTTCTTCATTATTAGTCACAAAAGCAGGATCAAATTGAACTTCTAATAAATCATGACCTGACGGTAATATATCCACAACTGTTCCCACTAATTCCCCAGATGATTGCATGAAGACTTGTAACCCTAGCAAATCTATCACATGAAATTCACCTTTTGCTAATTTTGGGCGATCGCTCACAGGCACAAAAAACCGACAATCACGCATATTTTCAGCTTGAAAGCGATCGCATACTCCCTGCAATTTAATCACATAAAGATTCTTATTCTCAATATACCGCCCATTCAATAACTCCACAGATTGAAGTTCTGTTTCCCCTGGACGTAATAACCAGCGTTTTCCCGGTTTTTCAAAGCGTTCAGGAAAGTCAGTATTAGGATAAACCCGCAACTCCCCAGTTAAACCTTGGGGTGAGACAATTTTCCCAATTTCCAACCAATCATCAAGGCTGGGGACTGGGGACTGGGGACGGGGGACTGGGGACTGGGGACTGGGGACTGGTTTAGGAGAACCGGATTTATGGCGGGGAGACCCCGCCCCTACATTCTTCTTTGTGTTCTTCGCTTCTTCGTGGTTCATTTCTCTTACACACTTACAGACGCAACTTGATAAACCAGTTCAGCAACCTTAGCCAAACGCTGCATACCAATAGTAATTTCCTCATCACTACCAGTTAAACTAATTCGCAAACATTGGTGTTTGTGTTCCCATTCCTCCTTTAAACCAGGGAAGAAACTACTACCAGGAACAACAATCACACCCACTTTCTTCAATTCCTGGTAAAATTCCCAATCAGTCATCGGCAAATCTTGCAACCACAACCAACCAAAAATCGCTCCTTCACCGCGATGTAAAAACCAAGGTATATTCTTGGGCATCGCTGCTTCTAAAGTGCTTTCCAACACATCAAATTTTTTCTGATAGAAAGGACGAATCACATTTTCGGCAATATTTGCTAATGTCCCTGATTCTATCGCGCGAGCAGCGATCGCTTGACCATATCGAGAAGAATGAATCCCCACATTAGTTTGGAAACATTCCAAAACTTGAATGAGGTTTTCATCTCCAATTGCTACCCCAATGCGTTCTCCAGGCAATCCCGCTTTTGATAAACTCATGCAATGTAGGATATTTTCCCCAAATACCGGAGTCATTTCCGTAAAATTCAACGCCGGGAAAGGAGGCGCATAAGCGGAGTCAATCAATACAGGTACATTATAAGGTGAAGCTAAATCAGTAATTTTGTTTACCTCATCATTAGTTAAAACATTACCTGTCGGATTACAAGGACGGGAGAAAATCACACAACCTGTTTTTTCTGTAATGGAAAGTTGGTTAAAATCAGGACGATATTTAAACCTGTGTGCAGTTTCATCAATATCCAGAGTAGGTTTATATGCAACTAACGCTTCTGGAAATAGACAAACACCACCATATCCTGTATAGTCTGGGCTTAAAGGCAGGACAATTTCTTTAAACTCGCCATTACCCATATCGCCACCAAAAGCATTAGCAGCGTAGAAATAGATAGTTTGACTACCCGCAGTAATTAAAATGTTACGTTCAGTTAAATTTAACCCATAACGTTGGTTAAAATCATTGACAATTGCGTCAATTAATGGTGCATAACCTTGACTAGAACCATAACGACAAACAACTTCACCATATTCAGAACTAGCTAATAAATCTGCCGTACAATCCCGCCATAACTGTTCTACCTCTGGTAAAATCAGCGGATTGCCAGCACTTAAATTATATAATTCCTGTCCCTTACTAGCTCTGAGGGTTTCGTTAATATCTTTCATAATCGCTCTTACGCCAGTCAAGTTGGACATTTGAGCGCCAATTTTAGTAAGGGCAGGTTTTGTCATGTTTGTTATAGACTGAATTAATCGCCAAAGTGGATAGATGATTGGGTAGTTGCAGCCAAGACAAAATTTATTATAGTTGCCAAAACAGCCACTGCCTTTAATTAATCTAAACCAATGAATACGATTTTAACAAAATATAACAGTTAATAAAGCCCCACTGGTGAAAGTGGGGGATTTCTCTTGTGATAGGTACTAATGTACTATATAAAGAATCACTTGACAAGCAATTATGGAAAATATTCCGCCTAAACTTCCTAATTGCATCACAGTAGTGTTACGTTAACTAAACAAGAAACTAGTACCAACACTATCAAATAGGTTAACATTAATATCAGTAGCAGTAAAGCCAATTATACCTGATAAAGTAACTAATAACTGACCAGTTCCAAAGCCAGTATTATTCCTAGTGCCATCACCAATGCGTAGGAGAGTATTATTGCCTAATGTTACAACATCAATATTAGCAACCCCTGTAAACTGAATTTTATCACCACCGACACCGCGCACAAACTGATAAACCAAATCTGATCCATCATTTAAAGCATAATTGACAATATCTACAGCACCATCGTTTAAACCTAAATAGAGCGTATCATTACCTGCTCCACCTGTGAGAATATTAGCAGCCGTGTTACCTGTAATGATATTATTCAGGGCGTTACCAGTACCATCAATAGCAGATGTGCCTTGTAAAGTTAGGTTTTCTAGGTTATTTCCTAATGTGTAACTAAGTGTGCTAAAAACTGTATCAATTCCTTGATACAGATTTTCTGTAATAATATCCCCGATATTATCAACATAGTAGGAATCATTACCAACACCACCAATCATAGTATCATTACCTGCTCCACCTGTGAGAATATTATCAGCAGTTTTACCTATAATGATATTATTCAGGGCGTTACCAGTACCATCAATAGCAGATGTGCCTTGTAAAGTTAGGTTTTCTAGGTTATTTCCCAATGTGTAACTAACTGTGCTGAAAACTGTATCAGTTCCTTCATTCAGATTCTCCGTGATACTATCCCCGATATTATCAACATAGTAGGAATCATTACCAGCACCACCAATCATGGTATCCGCACCTACCCCACCTGTGAGAATATTATCAGCAGTATTACCTATAATGATATTATCAAGGGCGTTACCAGTACCATTAATAGCAGATGTGCCTTGTAAAGTTAGGTTTTCTAGGTTATTTCCTAATGTGTAACTAAATGTACTGAAAACTGTATCAGTTCCTTCATTCTGATTCTCCGTGATACTATCGGAGGTATTATCAACATAGTAGGAATCATTACCAACACCACCAATCATGGTATCATTGCCTGCTCCACCTGTGATCATATTATCAGCAGTATTACCTATAATGATATTATTCAGGGTGTTACCAGTACCATCAATAGCAGATGTGCCTTGTAAAGTTAGGTTTTCGAGGTTATTTTCTAATGTGTAACTAACTGTACTGAAAACTGTATCAATTCCTTGATACTGATTTTCTGTGGTAATATCCCCGATATTATCAACATAGTAGGAATCATTACCAGTACCACCAAACATGGTATCTGCACCTGCTCCACCTGTGAGAATATTGGCAGCAGTATTACCTGTAATGATATTATTCAGGGAGTTCGCATTACCTTCTATAGCAGAAGTGCGGTGAAAAGATATGTATTACACGTTGTTTTCAGTAGTGTAACTA
>JANMEE010000229.1:0-2501 GCA_031376645.1 Dolichospermum sp. OTE_75_concoct_329_sub
GCTGTCTCTATAGCCTTGAAGATGGTCATTTATTACATTATAGTAATTTTGGATGGTATTTTCATCAACTTGATATTTGGCGGAAACTATTGAATATATCGTACTATATAATACTTCATTAAAGATGGATTCAAACAATTCGGAATTATCTGATGTTTCAGTGGCAGATAATGCCGGATTAGATAGAAAATACTGATTTAATTTATCACGGATAACTTGTCTAATATTATCTTGAATTTCCAATAAAATAGGCGGAATAAGTTTCTCTAGATCATGAGAACTAGGAAGTTTTGATGGATCTTGATTCATCACAATATACCCAGAAGTTTTGTCTATTAAATATCCATTAATTTCAAAGCACTACTATCATTTGGTCTAGCCTTAAGATACCTGTCAGTGATAGCTAAATTGCTATGACCTAAAGTATCCTTAATCAGCACCGGATTTACCCCCCTTTCTGCTGCGTGTGAACCATGAGCATGGCGCAACCAGTGACAACTAACTTTATCACTCAAACCTGCTGCGGCTGCCACCACCTTAATAATGGGATGGAGATTCTGGCGTTCTAGATGTCCCCCCTTCTGACTAGAAAACACAGCATCTGTAGCCACAGCATCCGCTTTAAATTCCATCAGTTCTGTCCACAGCTTTGATTTGAGTAAAATAGTGCGCGACTTATTACCTTTACCCTGTCGCACATATACTTGCCCACTATCACCTCTAGTAGATAAATCCCCCCAAGTTAACTGGCAAAGCTCATGAGAGCGCAAGCCTGCCTGATACAACAATTTTACAATTAACAGATTGCGTCGAGCGATCGCTTGCCGTTTAGCAGTTTTAGCATCACCCACCATCGCTGCTGCCGCCCGTACCATCAACTTAATATCAGCCTCATCCAAATAGCGTTCATTAATCGCATCGGGTATTTCTCCTAGTTTCAAAGCCATCCCCACATTGAAGGGCAAATAACCAATTTTGTGAGCAAAACTAATCAAACTTTTCACCGCTGCCAGATAAATGCGCCTAGTGCTGGCAGATTGTGTGGAAAACTGGGTGCTGTACTCCACCAAATCCTCATAAGTAATGTGGCGCAAAGGTTTCCTCAAAAACCGCAAGAAATGCTTAACGTAACGCTGATAGGCACGCACCGACGACTCCGCCTTACCATCCAACCACAAAGTAATCAACTTCATTTCAGCTTGAGCCGGGGATAGTTCCGAGATGGCCTGGCGATATTGAGAAACGTGGACGAGTGAGAGAGGCATAATTTCTACACTATGATTAATAAGACATAACCCAAGTTAAGTCTGGTTTTGTGTTGTCTGATTTTTATTGTCACCCTTAATGGGTAATCCAGATCCGTCTCTCTAATTTATTAATTTGTGTAAAGTGCTGACTTACTTATGTGGTTGATGGGCTAATTGTTAAATCCAAGACATTATTTACCAAGGAACAACTAAGTAAAAAATAGTTGACTAATGCAGCCAAACACCTTTTTCTGGGATGAGATTCTGATCAAATCCGGTTAAATGCACATAGTTTCAATCCTGTAATCACAGGATTTGTAGCTGATTTTTAGGGTGGTTGTTCTTTGGAGATTTGATATCACATTATGTTTCAGATTTGGTTGTGCAAATTGATCTAACGTTTTCAGCCGATAACCCCGGCATTTATGGTGGTAATTTCCTCAAAAATCAATGATTGAAACAATTATTGTCTTTGTCATTATTGGGCTAATTATCACGGTAATTTTAGCCAATCCCTTCCTCATTAAAAGGAGAAGAAACCGTCTCAAACGTCGCCCTTTTCCTCCCCTTTGGAATGCCGTTATTGAGAATAATCTTCCTATCTATCTCTATCTGTCATCAGATGAAAGAAGGCGACTTCAAGGACATATTCAAGTGTTTTTAACCGAAAAGCAATTTATTGGCTGTAGAGGATTACAGGTAACAGAAGAAATGAAACTGATTATTGCTGCTGTTGCCTGTTTACTTTTACTCAATGAACGAGAAGAATACTTTCCCAAATTGCATTCAATTCTGGTTTATCCCAGTGCCTATGTTGTTAAAGAAACGGCTGCTATTAGCAATTATGTTGTTGAGGAAAGGCGTGTCGCTAGACTAGGGGAATCATGGACAAAAGACCAGTTAATATTGTCTTGGGAACAGGTAAAACAGGACACTTTTAATTGGCAAGATGGACATAATGTTGTCCTGCATGAATTTGCCCATCAGTTAGATCAAGAGGATGGTAAAGCTGAAGGTGTGCCGATTTTACAACGCAACTCTGACTATTCAATTTGGGCTAAAGTGATGAGTGAAGCATATCAACAACTTTGTAATGATGTTCTCCAAGGAGTCAATAATGTCATAGAGTGCGATTCGTTGTTAGTTGAATCACGGTAATCAGCCCGCACATAAACTAACCAACCCAATCCAAACATGGAAAAAGGTTGAACTCTCGGTCTGATATGGGTGCAAGTCCCATCTACCAGACTCAGG
>JANMEE010000240.1:0-5743 GCA_031376645.1 Dolichospermum sp. OTE_75_concoct_329_sub
TCGTAGGTAAAATAAAGATTAGCAAGTTTGCTATCACCGTAAGCCGTCCATTGGGCATAATTTCTCTTTTCCCAATTCAAATCATCAAAATCTATTTTGCCAAAATTATGTGCGCCGCTGGAAACATTGACAATTCGTGAATCTTTGGTACTAATCAAAAGTTCTAAAAGTTGTCCCGTCAAAGCAAAATGTCCGAGATGATTAGTTCCAAATTGTAATTCAAAACCATCTGTAGTTTTTGCATAAGGTGGAATCATCACACCTGCATTATTAATCAATAAATCCAAACGTGAATAATTCTTCTGAAAGTTTTCAGTGAAATTTTTAACCGATGCTAAATTTGCCAAATCAAGTTCCATTACCTGAACATCAGCATCTTTATTCTGTTGAATAATTTTCGCCAATGCCTTGTTCCCTTTGTCTAAATTACGAACCGCAATGATCACAGATGCTTGTTTATTAGCTAAAACCCGCGCCGTTTCATAACCGATACCGCTACTCGAACCTGTGACAATTACTATTCTTCCTTTTTGACTCAGAATATTTTCCGTGTTCCATTTTTCGTTTTTCATCATAATAAGATAGTTAAATTAACTAATTTACACAAATAAACGCCACATTCAACTTAGTGAAAATATTTAATTTTCCAGCTTTGTTTAAGGCAAGTTTATCTACGTATAATATACTAGGTTGATTCTAAACCACTATCTGCGCCGCAAAATGTGAAAAGAATCTTAATAATTGGTGAGTATTTGCATCCTTTCTTACAATCCAATGTTAGGCGATCGCTTCAAGATTAACCCTAATTAGAATCTATGCTTTGGAGAGTAAGGGCGATCGCTATGCTATATTATAGTAACACTTGAATTAATTTGTTGTATTGATAAGCAATTCTCAATCAGACTCACCTCCACTTATTTATCAACCACTTCCTGTTTTAACTAAACGAGAAGATGTTGAAAAATTACTAACTTGCGGATCAATTGAGGAACTTTCCATTTTATCCCTTGCGTTAGGTGAAAATTTTCCCAATTGGAAATATGCACAGGATATATGTATTCTTTTATCTGAACATCCTGATGAAAGAGTCCGTGCTAACGCTTGCTTAGGATTTGCATATATTGCTCGCACACAAGGACAATTAGAAAAATATCTGATTAAACCCATTCTTCTGCGGGAACTTCGTACTCAAATTGAATTTCGCTGGCGAATTGAAGATACAATTCAGGATATCAATTTTTACCTTAATTGGCATTTAGCACACAAACACATTAATTAAGAGATAATGAGATTCTATTCTAAGAAAATTCTCAATAAAAGAGTTTTTCTCTCTACTGGAATTTAGACTAAATTTGATTTTTAAGGCTACAACCCTTATGTGACAAGGGTTCTCGACTTTAGATTTCAATCAATCCTAAAAATCATCAAAGCCTTTCTGGGTAAGACTTTGGCGGTTTAATGGGTAGAATTAGTCTAAACTCCAATCTCTAACATTTTCAATTTAATCTAAATCTCAAGACTTATATAAAATAAGAACTTAATTACTTGCTATTATCAAGGAACAATGTTATTATAGAATATAATAAATTACATTTAGACTAAAAATCGACTTCTTGTATTTTGATTATTTAAAAACCATGATTTCATAAATCTTCCCAGCAATATCATCAAGTTCGGAGTATTTATGGTGATAGTTTAATAGGTTTTTAAGTTCGCTATGCTTGCAGTGGGCAATTTTAGTGCTGGTAAGATGAGCGCAAATTTTAATTTTTAGTCAAAGTTAATGGCAAGGTTGGAGCGATCGCGTAAAATTGGTTTATACTTGGCTTTTGTAGACAGGAGATTTCGTTACATACTTTTAAATTTTTCTGTTCACCTACTTGTTTATGCGATAGCTGCGCTCACCGAAGGCATCGCTAATTTAAGGTTAGGGAAAAATTAGGTAATGCCTGAGAACACCAAATAGAAAAATCAATGGATTAACTGCTTGCTATCTCTGCTTCTGACGTAGCTAACCGTAGGTTTATTGCCTAATTTAAGGAAAAGGCAGGGAATCATTAAACCTATCCTTGCAAATCCTGACTATATAAGCAATTTCCCAATTTATTACCATATAACTGCTGTGAGGCCATTGTCCCCCTAATAAAGCATAGATTTCTACAGGTTTGCTAGAAATTGTAATACCAATTTCATAGGATTTACCTGTGAAAGCAGCAAAGCGCCGACAAGCCTCATCATAAAAGTGACTACGGCGATAATTTTTATTAGTTAAATCAATGGCAAACAATCCATAAAAATAGCGAGGAATACTTTGGATTGTTTCGACAATTTGACCTAAGTTTCTCGCCAAAATTGCATTTCTAGGAACTTCTGTTCCCCAAGCTGTATCCAACGCCCAAGAAGCAGAACTGAGGTGAGAACCGCCACAAATTCCGCAAATTCTGGGAGTGACAATTAAGCCGGCTTGGGGATCTTTTCCGCGTAAAATTATTTCAAAGCCGCGAAAAAGTTCAGCATGAGTCCAGGCGTTTGTCACATATCCATTTTCGATTTCGACACGGACATCTAAATCACCCTCGACTCTACCAACGGGTGAAATATCTAAGGTTTGAATTGGCATATTTTTCCTTTGTTAGTTGTTAGTTGCACGACCTCTCCCCTAACCCCTCTCCTACAAGGAGAGGGGAATAATTGACTCCCCCTTCCCGGGGAGGGAAGGGGGTTGGGGGGTTAGGTCTTTTTTCATGACTAAACAGTAAAAAAGTCTTCGTCTGCCCATTTTGGGGCTGTGTTTTTGGCAACAACGGTGAGGACTGCGTAATCTTTATGGTTGACTCCGGGGGGTATTTCTTTGGGTACTCCCATGACGGTTTGAGTTTTAAAGACTGTTCCGGGTTTGAGGTCGAAAAAGGGAAATTCGGGTTCTGTACAACCTAAACAGGGCATTCCGGCGCGGGTTTTGGAGGAGACGCGGTTCCAGAGAATGCGGTTACAGGAGGAATGAGTCATGGGACCACGACAACCTAAGTCGTAAAATAGACAACCTTTGCGTTGTCCAAATTCGGCGGTTGTGGCTTTGTATGCAAAGTGAATGTTGCGGGTACAACCGGTTTGGGTGTAGGTCTTGAAGAAGGTTTGGGGACGGTGTAATTCATCAAGAACTATATCATCAATTCTGCCTGTGGCGATCGCTACTAATATCTGCGTTATCCAGTCGGGGTGTGCAGGACAACCGGGAATATTAATTACAGGTAAGCCGGCTTGACTGACAAAATCTTTACCTAAAAAACCGCCTTCTTCTCGTTTGAGAAATTGCAGTCCTTTGGAGTCGCTGGGGTTGGGTGACATTGCGGGAATTCCTCCCCAAGTTGCACAGTCTCCCACCGCGACAATAAATTTTGCAACTTTAGCTAAATCGTCTAACCAATCTTTCATAGGACGGTCAGCAAATCGGTTCCATTCTCCTGTACCATTAGGGGCGTTAACTACGCTACCTTCAAATACCAAAATATCCAGAGAAGTTTTCCCAGAAATACAGTCCCATAACAGCGTTTTTACGTTGTCACCTAATTCTACACCCAAGGAAGGATGCCAAAGAATTTTAATCCCGAAATCAGCTATTAAATCACAAGCTGTCGGTTCTTCGGCATTAAGAAATGACATGGTGTTACCCGAACAAGCACCACCTTGTAGCCAGAGTACATTAGTCATTAGCTGTGTCTTTCTATATATGTTGATAATGCACAGTTGAAGAGTTCTGTAGAGGATTTACTTGTAGAGAATAACCTATTGATCAATATCCATTATTTTAAATTAAGGTGTTATTGAAAGCAATTAACTTTTTTTAATTAAGACTTAAGAATTAGCATAGTTAGACCTTATCGTAACAAGATTGCACAATTTTTACATAAACATCAGCATGATCATTGATCAGTCGATTTTGATATTATTTCCCCAACCTGAAAAGTTTGTCCACCGATTGTCACTAAATCATCATCTACTAATTTCCGCCCTCTGCGCGTTTCTAGTATACCATTAACTTCAACCTCACCATCAACAATCATCCATTTAGCCTGACCTCCGGTAGAAGCCATACCTAAAAACTTTAAAAACTGGTCGAGTTTAATCATTTTATTTTACCAACTACGTAAAAAGTATTATCTATAGCAATATAGCAGAATTTATGATTTTGGCAACAAATTAAATTCTTGCAAAGCTGGTAAAAAGTTTTTATTTTCATGGCTAGAACGACTCAGTTTAATCAAAGCAAAACGTTGTAAGATAGTCAAGCTTACCCATGCTTCAATCGTGATAGTCACACCTGTTTCCTGAGCTTTATCGTGAATACTGCTAGGAATAGTGGTAATATCTATCCAGGCTGGATGAGTTTCAATTGGCAATTCGGCTACAGGTTTACCAGTTAATTGCAATATCAACTCTTGAATATAATGTCTGTAATCATAAATTTGACTATCTGTATCGGCAGGTAATGTCATTAAATTTTGACGTGCTTCTTGATTCATCTGATTCCATTCTGCTAATTTTAGCTTAATACCGCAAGTATCAAGTTTATAGCGCACCCGCATAGGAATACAACGCCAAGAATCAACAAAATCTGCTTCAAATTCAAAAAAATCTGTCATAAAATTGCTGTTATTTATAAGTTTTTGATTTATTTAACTATTGTAAATGATTTATGAAAAAATATAGTAGGGTCTGTTAGGCGCAAGCCGTAACGCACCATTATCAGTATAAAATACAAATATTATGAATATTAATTCTCAATATCATATTACTACGATTATTTTAGCAGGTGGTAGAAGCACTCGCATGGGTAGAGATAAAGCCTTAATTCCCATTTATGGTATACCCATGTTGCAATTAATTTGTAATATTGCTGAAACTTGTACTGATAAAGTTTATATAGTAACTCCTTGGCCAGAACGATATCAAGAATTGCTAATACCTAAAAGTGAGTTTATTCGAGAAGTTCCTTTACCTGGAGAAACTGGAAATGAATCTCGTACACATGGACCAATTGTAGGTTTTATGCAAGGGTTAGGAGTAGTGGAAACAGATTGGGTTTTGTTATTAGCTTGTGACTTACCAAATTTGCGGCTAGAAATCTTACAAGCATGGATATCTCAATTAGATACAATTCCCGAAAATGCTATGGCAGCTTTAGTCCAAAATAATCAACTCTGGCAACCTTTATGTGGTTTTTATCGCCGTCGTTGTTTACCAGAACTAAAGCAGTATATTGAACAAGGTGGACGTTCTTTTCAACGTTGGTTAGAACCTTACTCTGTTCATGTCTTACCTTTGCCAGATTCACAAATGTTATTCAATTTTAACAATGATAGCCCCGAGTTTTTAAATAAATCGGGGTGCTAAGTAGACCCTACATTATTTAAAAATGATTATTTTCTGCCGCAAATCCTCTTCAATTGGCGAATCTGGATAAGATTAGACACTATCAAAACTTGTTTAACTTAGCGTTTTAAAATTTGCTTAGGAACGCAAATTTAATAACCTGAAATGGTGCGTTACGCTGTCGCTAACACACCCTACTTTTACACTTTATTTAATTCATATTCCTTAGCAATACTATTGCCAAAATAAGAGCCTTGATAATTTTTGGCAAAAACGGCAAAAATAAGCATACATAAGCGTTTCGAGGAAAAGGTAATTTAGAATCTAAAACCCTTATCCTACCGTCAATACATTTAAAAAATCCTTGTCG
>JANMEE010000278.1:0-7556 GCA_031376645.1 Dolichospermum sp. OTE_75_concoct_329_sub
CTAAAAAACCAAGTAATCTCAAAACACCTGAAGATCTAGCTGGCAAAAAAGTAGGTGTTCAATTAGGGACAATTCAAGCCAACACAGCGAAAAAATGGCAAAATGTTCAGGTTATATCATTGAATAAAACAGGTGATATCATTCAAGAGCTTAAATCAGGTAGAATTGATGCGGCTATTATGGAGGATACAGTCGCTAAAGGATTTATTGCTAATAATTCCGATTTGGAATTTTATTTGATTCCTAGTGATTCTGAGGAAATTGGTTCAGCAATTGCTTTTCCGAAAGGTTCACCGCTATTAAAGCAATTTAATCCCGTTCTTGAGGAGATGAAAAAGAGCGGAGAAATTGAAGTATTAGTAAAAAAATGGTTTGGTGATCCTGCGATAATTGCCACTGATACAAAACAGCCAGTTGCTAAAAAATCTCCTTTATCTTTCACCAAGATAGCACCGAGTATTCCTTTTATTTTAGCAGGAATATTAGTAACATTACAATTTACTTTAATATCAACATTTTTTGGATTTATTTGGGGCATAATTTTAGCATTGTGTAAACTTTCTCCAATTAAGCCATTACTTTGGTTTGCCAATGGCTATACTTCTATATTTAGAGGAACACCACTTTTACTACAAATTGCTTTAATATACTATGCAACACCACAATTAACTGGTTACGATATTCCCGCACTGTTGGCAGGTGTGATTACTTTTACACTCAACTCTGGTGCTTATGTTTCGGAAACAATTCGAGGTGGGATTCTGGCAGTAGATAAAGGACAAATGGAAGCTTCTTTATCATTAGGTATTGCTTATGTACCAATGATGAAGGATATTATTTTACCTCAAGCCGTAAAAAATATTTTGCCAGCTTTAGTTAATGAAAGTATCGGTTTACTGAAAGATTCATCATTGGTATCAACAATTGGGGTAGTAGATGTTTTGCGTCGCGCTCAAATTGTCGGTGCAGAAAAGTATATTTACTTTGAGCCTCTATTACTTGCTGGGATGATTTACTATTTAATGGTAATGGGATTAACTTGGGCAGGTTCTCAACTGGAAGTAAGATTACATCGTAGTAGTTGAAAAGTGATTTTTTTTAAAGATTATAGCAGTTGTCGGTTGAGTGAAGTATAAGAACCCCACCCCCAACCCCTGACAAGTGTAGGTTTTCTACATTGTCTTGAGAACAAGACTTGGGGGACAAGGCAGACAAGGTGACAAGGGAGGAAAACGGAGAAGGAATGTATGATTGGTAACAAAATAACCCATAAACTGAGTATTTTTTGGATAAAATCCTCCTTGTCTACTATCCTTCCTTGTCTTCCTGGTCTTGCCTTTACAGAGAATATTAAAAACCTACACCTGTCAGACCCCCAACCCCCTCCCCGCTCTTCGAGAGGGGGCTATGATTTACCTGATCAAATCAGGAAACGCTATAAATAGCCATCATGAACTGCGGATACGATAAAACAAGAAAAAACCTATTATTCCCCTCTCGAAGAGCGGGGACGGGTTAGGGGTGGGGTGTTATTTCCAAGTTAGTGCAAGTTTAGAGATTTTTTGGTGGGCATTGCCCACCCTACCTATAGTTGAAAAATGAAAGAGGAGTAATATATATGGAATTAAATCAGGATGCCAATGTAGCTATTAAAGTTGAAGATTTATATAAATCTTTTGGGCAACTTCAAGTTTTACAAGGGATTTCTATGGAGATTCCCAAAGGTGAAGTAGTTGCTATTATTGGTCCTTCTGGATCAGGAAAATCAACTTTTTTGCGTTGTTTAAATTTGCTAGAAGTGCCGACTTCTGGCAAAATTTATGTAGATGGCATAGAAATTACTGCACCTCAAACTAATGTGAGGAAAATTCGTCAAAATATCGGCATGGTGTTTCAGCATTTTAATTTGTTTCCCCATAAGACAGTGCTGAAAAATATTATGTATGCACCGATGCAGGTAAAAGGTATTTCTGAACAGGAAGCGCGGGTAATAGGGATGGATTTGTTATCAAAAGTGGGATTGGAAAATAAAGCTGATGTCTATCCTTCGCGGTTATCAGGTGGACAAAAACAACGGGTAGCTATCGCCCGCGCTTTAGCCATGAAACCGGATATGATCATGTTTGATGAACCTACTTCCGCACTTGATCCAGAAATGGTGAAAGAAGTGTTAACCGTCATGGGAGATTTGGCTAAAAGTGGGATGACAATGGCAATTGTGACTCATGAAATGGGGTTTGCTAGAGAAGTTGCTAACCGCATCATCTTTTTAGATGGGGGTCAATTGGCAGAAGATGCACCTCCAGCAGAGTTCTTTAGTAGTCCTCAGTGCGATCGCGCTAAACAGTTTTTAGATAAAGTTTTGTAAAAAGATTTCTTAACATCCTACATAATTATTTCGTGGTATTATCTCGAAATTTTGCCAAATATAACCAAAATAAATTGAATTAATATAATTTTACATTCTTCCTCAACCCTTGATATCACAATCAATCAATCTCAAATTGACAATTATTGAGAGCCAAGTTTGACAACCTGTCGTTTGACTAATGCAACTAAATCAAATGAGAATTATAGAGGATATTTGCACGGATTCAGACATTGTTGTAGAGAGAACACCGGATGAAAAAGATTATCTCAGTATTATTATTAGGCATAGCTATCTTCACCTTTGCCTTCAGTAGTCCAGCTTTGGCCGCAGATACAGCTAGTGGAGCCGCATTATTTAAGGCTAATTGCGCTCAGTGCCACATTGGGGGCAAAAATTTAGTTAATGCGGCTAAAACCTTAAAGAAGGAGGCTTTGAAAAAGTACGATATGTACTCAGCAGAAGCAATTGTTTATCAAGTTACTAATGGTAAAGGTGCTATGCCAGCCTTTGGTAAGAAATTAAAAGCAGAGCAAATAGAAAATATAGCTGCTTATGTCCTAGAACAAGCTGACAAAGGCTGGAAAAAGTAAGTTTACATCTAATTTGATGGTTTAATGATGTGCGGGGCTTTTTGTCCCGCTATCTATCTGGACTACTGAAATTATCAAACCAGATGTTAATAAATTATTTCTGGAGACTAATTATCAGCATTTATGGAATTAAAAAAATAAATTATTCCTACTGCAAAAGGTAATATTACCAAATAACAGATAGTCATAATTTCATTTTTTACTGTATTCTAATCAAGTAAATTGTTATGATCATAACTAATAATAAAAAATGAGTTTATCAAGTGTCACTATAGAACAGCGCGAAAAAGAAACTGAAGCACTAAAGACTTTCCTTTTCTTTAGTTTCATTGGCTCACTAGTATTACATATTGGACTACTAGCTTTAGCTATTAACAATTTTTTTCACAGAGTTCCTGAAGTTAAAGAAGAAGCCATTGAAGTGACAATTCTGGAAACTATACCCCAGGAAGTTGCTCAACTACCGGTAGAGATAAAATCCCTACCAAAAACAAATTTCGGTGGTGGTGGTGGAAATAAAGGTGGCGGAATTTCCACACCAACAGAAACAGCCCTGAATATGATTAAGTCTTCTGTCGCACCCGTAACCAAACAGCCTCAACTAAAAATCACTAATAGCCTTATCAGCAAACAATCCCAAAAACTTACAAATCCTGAACCTGCGAAAACATTAACTCCTGTACAAACTAACCCAATAGAAAACACAAATCCTGAACCTGCGACAACACCACCCCCAGTAGAAACAAAACCAATACAAAAATTAGATGAAAACGCAAATATCCTAGCGTCTACTCAACCCCAAGTGCAGACAAAACCCACAACAATCACACCATTAAAGTCAGAAATTCAACCCAATGCTAGTTCCAATAATATCCCTAGCAACTCCACCGCTTCCACACAGTTACCGCAGAATAAAAATATTTTAGGCAATTTAGGCGATCGCTTAAGAAATAGTTTAGGTACTGGTAATGGGACTGGAAACGGTATTGGTAATGGTATTGGTAATGGTATTGGAAACGGTATTGGTAATGGTATTGGAAACGGTGTCGGTAATGGTATTGGCTCTGGAAATAAACCAAAACCAGAAAATACACCAGTAGCTACCGCACCCAAACCTCCCATAGAAAATAGTTCTAAATTGAATCGTGCAGATTGTATTCAGTGTCAAATTAAGTACCCAGATAGAGCTAGACGACGTGGCGCAGAAGGAAATCCAGAAGTTGCTATTAATACTGATGCTAAAGGTAATGTAACGCAGGTAAGATTAATCCGTTCCAGTGGTGATAGCGAACTAGATGAAGCGGCTCAACAAGCTGCACAACAGTGGAAATTAACACCCACAGAAGGGGGAAGAGAAGGGGTAAAAGCTTCAGTTAACTTTGCTATCAAAGGATCACAGCGTCACCGCAAACTTCAAGAACGGCAAATAGAAAAACAGCGAGCAGCCCCACAAAACAAACCTGAAAAAGCAGCTTCTACTGACACTCCTATAGAATCATCACAACGAAAAAAAGCTCCTGTTATTACTGATATTCCTTCCGAAAATACCACTAGACGTAAACAAGAATCTGTACCTTCTGAAAGGAAACCAGTCTCACCACCCCGTCAGCAGATAGAACCTGATAAACCTAAGCAAACAGAAGAAACTACACCCCGTCGTCGTTCACCTGAGCCTGTAAAATCTGATACTAATAATCAACTGGATGAAGGTAGAACTGAGAGAGTACAAAGAAGCCGGAGACGCTTAGAAGAAATCCTCCGTCGTCGTCAAAAGCCCTCTGACTCACCACCAGCGGAAGTACCCACACCACCCGAACCTGCGACTACATCACCTACTGGGGCTAATAGTGATTCAGATAGTAGCAATTAGTTTTGGGCGACTAGAAGTCGCTACTACACAAACTAAGTCCACCTGCATGGACTAAATTTAACCCACGTAGGTGGGTTTTGTCTGTGTAGACGCGACTTCTAGTCGCTAGGCGTTTAATAAATTAAACTATGACAGCTTGTCTTTTGACAGTATTGCTATCAATAGGGAAAATACTTATTAATCATTGTTTCTACCGGGTGTGAGTTAAAAAATATGAATAAGAGTTTTTTCCTGCCAGTTTATTTACTAAGTTTACTGGTGACATTTCCTGCTCTAGCTGCTGATGATAAAGATCATAAAAATACAGTAAATTCAGATATTCCTAGTTTAAGTGAAATTGAATTACCTGCCACAAATGCTAAATTATTAACTCAACAACCAACAGCAAATGAAGTTAAGTCAGAACCTACATCAAAACCAGATTTAACTCCTACAAATGATGCAGATATTTTCATAGAAACCATTGGAGAAAAAGACGTTCTTCCCGAATCTACTCCCACTTATATAATTGAGAAAGAAGAAATTAAAAAACAGGGTGCAACCAGCGTTGCTGATGTTTTGAAAAAAATGCCAGGTTTTGCAATTAATAATGTCGGATCTGGTGCAGATATTCACACAGGCACATACTATCGAGGAGTTTCAATTGAGCAATCTGTATTCTTGATTAATGGCAGAGCAATTAATACTAATATTAATACTTATCATGGTGGAACTGATTTAAATAGTATTCCGATAGAAGCCATTGAAAGAGTCGAATTATATAGTGGTACTGCTTCCTCGTTATATGGTTCTTCAGCTTTTGGGGGAGTTGTTAATATCATCACTAAAGAAGGTTATGGTAAAGCAAAATTAAATGCTAGTGCAGAATTTGGCTCATTAAATTTAAATAATCAACAGGTAAGTTATGGCGGTTCAGCTAATAAAGTAAAATACAATTTTAGTTTTGAAAGGTTTTTTATAGATAACCGTTACCGTGTTCCTATTGGGGCTGCAAATAGAGATAGTCAAGGATATTTATTTAATGCTGATACAGCTACAAGCACTTATTTTGGAAGTATTGGAGTAGATTTAGATCCCAAAAACTCTTTGAATTTAGATGTAACTACTTTAAGCAGCCGTCGGGGTTTAATTTATTTCGGTTTCCCTTTACAAAAAGACCGATTAGATCATGATGGTTTAAATATGGGATTGTCTTGGAAAACCCGACTGGGTAAGGGAGATGATTCCAAATTAACAACTACTTTGGGATACAACCGAGATTATTTTAGCACTTATGGACCAACAGGAGCAACATTTTACCGAACTGGAATTTTAGATACCCAACAATTTAAAGCTAGGATAGATCATGAATGGAAAATAACCCCTAACAATCAATTGCGCTGGGGTTTAGATTTAAAAAATACCAATTTAATTGGTGATGTTTTGAGTACAAATCCTAGTCAAATTACTAATAATGAAAAAGAAGATAGAAGTGTTTTGAATACAGCTTTATTTGCTGTGAATACTTGGAAAATTAGTGATGCTTTTCAAGCAGATTTAGGAGTCAGACAGAACTTTGATAGCCAATTTGGTAGTTATTTCAATCCTAGTGTGGGTTTACGTTATGCTGTTAATCCAGCAGTTGCAATGCGTGGTAGTTGGGCAGGGGCGCAACGCAATCCTGGTTTAGATCAATTATATGTTTTTGATACGGTTCATAATTGGCTACCAAACCCCGATTTAAAGCCAGAAACTGGTTCTAATTGGACTGCGGGAATAGATGTCAAATTGTCAAATAATTTGTTAGGACAATTTACATATTTTGGGAATAGTTTAGATAATAGATTGGGAGTAATTGCTGGAAAGTGGCAAAATATTGGGTTAGTAGATACCAATGGTTTAGAAGCAGCATTGCAGTTAAAAATTGCCAATGAATGGGCAACTTTTCTCAACTATACTTATACAGATGCTCAAATCAAAACGGGAACTGATCAAGGGTTACAGTTAGGGTTAATTCCCTACTCTTTGCTACAAACTGGCATTGGTTATCAAAAGAATGGATGGCAAGGTAACTTATATGCTACTTATAATAGTGGTTCTCGCCGTTCTATTTTTAATAATGCTGTGGCTGGAGATAAAAGTACAGATTTTGCGCCGTCTTTCTTTAATTTAGATTTGAGTGGCCGCATTCCTGTTAGTAAAAATTTGGGACTAACTTTTTACTTAGAAAATATTCTGGGTGAACAATATGAACGAGTTAATCGTATCTATAGTCCTGGTTTTACTTTCCGTGTGGGTTTAACTTCTAGTCTATAGAGACTTTCCATAGACAGCCTCTATAATATTCACTAATGAGCGATCGCGCAAATTAACAAATATGCGATCGCTAAAAATTTAGATTCCTAACAGTGGAAGTACCAAATAAAGATTTTGTGATTTTATACATCAAATTAGGTTGAGGCTCCCATTGACATAGTATTACTATTGATACTATTATTTATTTAAGGTTAATCAAGTCACTGACTCAACCCTAAAGGGATTGAGCTTGTAAAGAACAAACTTTACAACGCAAGCAGGGACTAGCCCATTGAGACTAATCCTGATACGCACTTCCGAATACTTCCCCAGTATGGCTTACGCCACGCTCCGCTATTGGATTATCTGCAAGACTGTTTGTATGGCTTACGCCACGCTCCGCTATGAGTCGTTGGTATGCATACAAGACATTTTGGATTAGTTGGGCGAG
>JANMEE010000301.1:0-25625 GCA_031376645.1 Dolichospermum sp. OTE_75_concoct_329_sub
GAATTTTCCGGTTCTTTTTCTTCATACTCCCTTGTCTACTTTCCTTCCTTGTCTTCCAAGTCCCGCATAAAACCCAATTGTAAAAAACCTACACCTGTCAGCCCCCAACCCCCTCCCCGCAAGCGATGAGGGGGCTAAGATGTACCTCATAAGAGCGATAACCGCTATATTATAAATCCAAATAGCCGCAAATTTAAAATTTGATATTAATAATGACAACAAAATCAGAGAATACTTTAAGCGTTGCTCAACAAGGATTTGCCTATTTTACACAAGGCTTAGAAACAGGTAATTGGCAAGCATTTTTAGATATACTCACCGATGATTTTACCTTTTGGTTTCCCACAGGAAAATTTCACGGTTTAAATCAAGGCAAAGCCCGGGCAAAAGAGTTTTTTGAATATGTTTCAGAAGCCTTTCAATCAGGAATAAAACTTACCTCACTAGATAGCATTACTAGCAATGAAAAAACCGTAATTTTTGAATTTCGAGATGAAGGATTATTATTAGGAAAACCTTATAAAAATCGGGTTGCAGTTGCCTTTGATATTCGCGGTAATCAAATTTGTGCCTATCGAGAATACTTTGGTAGTGATGGTAAATCTTATTAGGAACAATGGATTTATCTATGTGAACCAAATAAAATAATCACTGTTCCCAACAGAGAAATGAACACACCTAATAAATCCCATCTATCCGGCTTGACACCTTCAAATAACCATAACCATAGCAAAGATGAAAATATATAGATTCCTCCATAAGCGGCATAAACCCTACCAGCATTATCAGCATCTACTTTAGTTAGAGCAGTAGCAAATATGATCAAAGCAAAGATTCCCGGAATAACCCAAAAAATGCTTTTTCCTAATCTTAACCATGCCCAAAAACTGTAGCATCCGGAAATTTCTCCGAGAGCTGCAATTAAGAAAAAAATAAAACTTAATATGTTCACGCTGGAACTACAAACTTTTCACTTCCAGCCAAGTCAAAAGCTGAGTGAATCACTTGTAAAGCTTTCACACCGTCATCTTCTCCCACAACACAACTAATCTTAATTTCTGAAGTAGCAATCATTTGAATATTGATGTGATTTTGAGCTAAAGCTGTAAACATTTTGGCCGCAATACCTGGTTGTCCTACCATGCCAGAACCAACGATACTAACTTTAGCGATCGCATTATCCAATACTACCTCACCCCAATCAAATTCTTTTGCAACTGCAATTAATTTCTGTTGGGCGTTTTCTGCATCCATTCTTGCTACCGTAAAGGCAATATCCCGACGGGGAACACCATTGACTATGCGACAACGTTGGGATTGAATAATCATATCCACACTGACGTTATATTCTGCGAGTAATCCAAACAATTTTGCAGCCATACCCGGACGATTTGGTAATTGCCGAATTGCAATCCTGGCTTGATTCATGTCTAAAGCAACACCACGAACAGCAGGGGATTTAGTTCTAGGAGAGGTTAGGGAAGTAGAGGAAAAATTTATTTCAAAGGTGTTACAAAGGGCAGCTATAGCGCGATCGCAGTCTAAAGTATCAACAACACAACTCACCTTCACCTCACTGGTAGAAATCATTTGAATATTTATACCAGCTTCAGCTAAAGTTTTAAACATCTGCGCTGCTACCCCAGGACGACCAATCATCCCTGCGCCCACAATACTTACTTTTGCAGTATCTTTCTCTACCATCACTTCTGCTTCATCAGAAATACGCTGATTTCTCAATGCTGGAGCTATAGCTAATGATACTGCTTCTGCTCGGTTTAATATTGAATTATTTACTGTAAAAGAAATGTCGTTACTATTACCTTCATTAATAGACTGAATAATTAAGTCCACATCAACATTTTGCTGGGAAATTTCCCCAAATAACTGGGCTGCTACCCCTGGCCTGTCAGGAACACGTAATAAAGACAACTTTGCTTGTTGAACATCAAATTCTACCGCATCCACAGAATGGGCTAATTCTAAGTTGATTAAATCCCGATCTTGTCTTTGAGGAGTTGTTACCCAAGTTCCTGGTTGATCTGTCCAACTCGAACGCACAACCAAGGAAACGCCATAATTGCGGGCAATTTCCACAGCCCTGGGATGTAATACTTTCGCTCCCAGACTAGCTAGTTCTAGCATTTCATCACTGGTGATTTCTGTCAATAATTGGGCTTCGGGAACAATGCGAGGATCTGTAGTCAAAATCCCCGGTACATCTGTATAAATTTCACAAAAATCTGCGCCGATAGCGGCAGCTATTGCCACTGCGGAAGTATCAGAACCACCACGCCCTAAAGTCGTAATTTCTAATTCGTCTGTACTGCTAATTCCTTGAAAACCCGCAACAACAACAACTTTACCTGCATTGATTTGCCGCATTAAGCGTTCTGTTTCAATATGTAAAATCCGAGCGCGGGTATGTTCCGCTTCAGTAACAATGCCTACCTGAGCGCCAGTCATCGAAATTGCTGGTTGGCCAATTTCCTGCAAGGCCATACTCAGCAAAGCAATGGTAACTTGCTCTCCAGTAGACAGCAGCATATCCATTTCCCGACGATTAGGAGTTTTAGAGATATTATTGGCGAGTTTAACTAATCCATCAGTAGTTTTACCCATAGCTGAAACTACTACTACGACAGAGTTTCCAGCTTTGACAGTTTTTTCAACCCTAGTCGCAACAGCTTGAATACGTTCGACTGAACCAACAGATGTACCACCGTATTTTTGAACTATGAGTGCCATAAAATTCTCTTTAATCCCTTGTTATGCCACAATCAAGGCTGCTATAAAAACAAATATCCCTGGAAGTGCCAGATTAGATTACCAAAAAAAATACATTAGTTAGCAACTTTAAACTCTAATTTTAAACACAAGTTAACCAGTCATACAAACTATCTTAACCAATTTATACACCTTTTCTGTTTATTGTAGTTAAGGATAAGAAAGTATTTATATTTATGTAAATCTATACTAATCCATTCAAACATGGCAAGAGATATTACCTATTCCTAGCAGACTATCTATGTATATAACCCTGCTAGGATATTTTATTGTAGGGTGGGCAATGCCCACCAAAAACCGTTTGTGTTGAGAAATACCTACGTGGGGTTTACTGAAAGAATGCAAAAGCATTGCTAGATACAGGTTTATAGGGTTTTCTAGCCAAACAAGTGTAAGATTATTGAGCCAAAATCTTTAAAACCCTTGCATTGTCACCAAAAATAACCCTGTAAATTCGATGACTAATTGCTCAACTATTCTCTTCCTCCTGACTCCTATCAAAAATCCAATAGGAATCCTACAGATTTTTAAATGGATTTTAAACTAATTATCGCAATTCCTTAATCTTTTCTTAATCATTACATATCAAATTAACACAAGGATGTAATTCCCAAAATAAGTATTCTTTAAAACTTTAGAGGCAGTATGGCTTTTTTATCCACCATTTTGAATCGTGTTGTTGCCACTTCAGTGATAACCGGGGCTGTTGTGTTGAGTCCAGTCTTGAGTGCGATCGCTCTTGCTGAAACCTTAAACGGTGCTGGAGCAACCTTTCCCGCTCCTCTTTACGAAAAATATGCTCGTGAAGTTAAGAAGAAATTCCCCGATTTGAAAGTCAACTATCAAGCAATTGGTAGTGGTGGTGGTATTCGTCAAACCATTGCGGGAACTGTTGACTTTGGTGGTAGTGATGCAGCGATGAAAGATGATGAAATCGCTAAAGTAAAAAATGGTGTGATTTTGGTACCCACTGCTGGTGGTGCTGTTTCCGTTGTTTATAATTTACCTGGTGTCAGCAAGTTGAGATTATCTCGTGCCACATTACCAGCAATTTTTTCTGGACAAATTAAAAACTGGGATGACGCAAAAATTAAAGCGGACAACCCTGGTGTAAATCTACCAAATCAACCCATTAAATTTGTAGTTCGGGCTGATGGTAGTGGGACAACATTCATTTTTACTAACCACTTAAGCGCTATTAGTGGTTATTTCAAAGGCAGAATTGGAGCTAACACCGCTCCCAAATGGACTTTACCAAACGCTCTCAAAGGTAAAGGTAATCCTGGAGTAGCTGCTTTAGTTAAAAGCACTCCTGGTTCAATTGGTTATGTTGAATATGACTACGCTACCAAAAACAAACTCAACTCAGCGGAAGTTCAAAATAAAAAAGGAGAATTTGTTGCTCCTTCTTTAGCATCTGCTAACTCAGCTTTATCAACTGTCAAGTTTCCTGATAACTACCGCGTATTTGTGGGAGATCCAGGACAAGGTTATCCTATTGTCGGTTTAACTTGGATGATGGTTTATCAGAAGTATTCTAATCCTGCAAAAGCTGAAGCTGTTAAGAAATGGATTAACTGGGTACTCAAAGACGGTCAACAGTATAATGATGACCTCAATTACACTAAAATTCCTGGTGATGTTGTTAACCGTGTGTTACAAACAGTGAATAGCACCGTTAAGTAATTTTCTCTCTTCTTATGTAATTAATTTTGGTTGGGGGTTGGTAATTTCCACTCTTAGCCAAAATATCTGAGAATAGGTGACAGGTGACAGGTGACAGGTGACAGGTGACAGGTGACAGGTGACAGGTGACAGGTGACAGTTAAGAGGTGACAGGTAAGAGGTGACAGTTGACAGGTGACAGTTGACAGGTGACAGGTGACAGTGAATAGGTGACAGTGAATAGGTGACAGGTGACAGGTGACAGGTGACAGGTGACAGGTGACAGGTGACAGGTGACAGGTGACAGGTGACAGGTGACAGGTTACAGGTGACAGGTGACAGGTGACAGGTGACAGGTGACAGTGAATAGGGAATAGTAAACAGGGAATTCAGATTCTATTTCAATAAACTTTTTATTAATCATGGCTAATTTATTTGGACAGCAGGATGATAATTCACTAAATTTAAGTGATGGAAATATTGATTTAACATCTACTGGTGGTATTAATTTCTGGTTTGATAGAGGATTTACATGGCTGGTGTATATCTTCTCTGGTATTACTGTAGCTATTCTATTTGTAATGACTTGGGTAATTTTTAAGGAAGCACAACCAGCTATCAGTAAATTTGGACTCGGCTTTTTATGGGGTCAAGATTGGGATACAGGTAATCAGATTTTTGGGGCATTACCTTATATTTATGGAACTTTGGTAAGTAGTGCGATCGCTATTTTATTAACTATACCTGTAGGCATATCCATCGCCTTAGTCACAAGTGAAGACTTTTTACCAAACCCAATCAAAACAACCCTCGCTTTTGTCATTGAATTAATTGCAGCTATACCCAGTGTCATTATTGGTTTATGGGGGATTTTTGTATTTATTCCTATCATAACACCCTTGCAAAAGTGGTTGGGTAACACTCTTGGCTTCATACCGCTATTTAACACCCAAGACCCAGCCGGCAACAATATGTTAACAGCAGGAATTATCCTTGCTATTATGGTTTTGCCCGCAATGGCAGCTATTTCTCGTGATGTATTATTGGTGATCCCTAAAGAGTTACGCAGTTCATCTATGGCTTTAGGTGGAACTCGCTGGGAAACGGTTTTTCGGGTTTTATTACCAGCAGGATTTTCTGGGATGGTAAGTGCAGCGATGTTATCTCTGGGTAGAGCTTTAGGAGAAACAATGGCTGTGACGATGGTAATAGGTAACTCTGCTCAAATAAGCCTATCTTTACTGAATCCAGCCTATACTATTCCTGCTATCTTAGCTAATGAATTTGCTGAAGCTGAACCAGGCTTGCATATTGGTTCATTAAGTTATTTAGGACTAATTCTATTTGCATTAACTCTCTGCATAAATATTGCGGCGGTATTAATCGTAGAGTGGGTTGGCAAAAAAAATAGATAATCACCGAAAAAGGAGTCACCGAGTCAGAAGTCAAGAAAGAAGAATAAAGAAGGAGCAAGGAAGAAGGAATGAACGTCTCTTGCATTTATGGATACAGAATTAATTGCACAAATTGTTTTCCTGTTCCCAATTCCCTGTTTCCACCAACGAATTTAATTTTGTCCGACTACTTACCGCTATAAACAATTTAAAATCCAAAATTAATATGAGTGCTTATCAAAATTCAGAAATAGATCAATCCATAGCGGCTGAACTATGTCAGCCTCTACCCAAAGGCAGACAAGTATTTACATATCTAATGAATGGGATTGCCTTCAGTTTGAGTGGTTTAGCACTTCTGCCATTGTTTTCGATATTGTGGGAAATTCTCCGCAAAGGACTTTTTGGCTTCAAACTAGATATGTTATTCCGTCCATTAATCGAAAATGGGTTTGCGAATGCTATTATTGGTACTATACTTATGGTAGGTATCGGTGCATTACTCAGTATTCCTGTAGGAATACTGACGGGAATCTTTTTAGCAGAATTTAGTCAAACCAACCCAATTACTCAGTATGTTCGGTTCATTACTAGCATTCTTACAGGTGTTCCTTCCATTGTCGTCGGAATGTTTGCTTATGGTGTAATTGTTCTATTAACCAAGGGATTTAGTGCTTTTGCTGGAGGCTTTGCCTTAGCCGTAATCATGCTACCAGTGATAGTATTGACTACGGAAGAGGCTTTAAAGCTCATTCCCGTTCCCCAACGTCTTGCCTCCGCAGCTTTGGGCGGAACTCGCTTTCAAACCACCTTTCGGGTTATTGTTAGTTCTGCTATGCCAGGAATAACTACTGGTGTTTCCTTAGCCATAGCTCGTGCTTCTGGTGAAACTGCACCACTAATTTTTACTGCTCTATTTAGTCAGAATTGGTCAGATAATTTATTAAGTCCTACTGCTTCCTTACCAGTATTGATTTTTAATCTTTATAACAACCCTGACCCAGAAGTAAACCAATTAGTCTGGACTACTGCTATCATTCTTCTGACTTTAGTTTTGTTTTTCAGCCTGTTGTCTCGCGTAATTGCTAAGAAAAGTAAGCTCAACTAAAAAATTTTCTGTCCTATCTTTAGTTAATCATGAGTAATCTAACCACTGCCATTCAAGTCAAAAATCTTAGCTTTTATTATGGAAGCTATAAAGCTATTGAGGGGATATCATTAGATATCTATAAGAACCAAGTTACTGCGTTAATTGGTCCTAGTGGTTGTGGTAAATCTACATTCATCAAAACCATTAATCGGATCAGTGAATTAGAAGGAAAGGTTAAAGTTGAAGGACGGATAGAATTTTTTGGTCAAAATATCTATGATCCTAAAATTAATATCAATCGTCTGCGTCGGGAAATTGGCATGGTATTCCAAAAGCCCAATCCTTTTCCGATGAGTATTTATGAAAATGTGGCTTACGGTGTAAAAATTGCCGGAAGACAGCCAAAAGTAGCATTAGATGAAATTGTTGAATCTGCGCTTAAAGGTGCGGCTTTGTGGGATGAGGTCAAAGATAAGCTGAATCAATCTGCTTCAGGGCTTTCTGGTGGACAACAACAACGTCTCTGTATTGCTAGAGCTTTAGCTGTCAAACCCAAGGTGCTGCTTATGGATGAACCTTGTTCAGCTCTTGATCCTATTGCTACTATGAAAGTAGAAGAATTAATTCACAAGTTGCGAACAGAATTCACAATTGTGATTGTTACTCATAATATGCAGCAAGCAACCCGTGTTTCTGATTTTACTGCCTTTTTTAGCACCGATGAAAGTCGCATTGGTCAAATGGTGGAATTCGGGGAGACAGGTCAAATTTTTCGTAATCCCTTAGATACTCGGACTCATGACTATGTGTCTGGACGATTTGGTTAACTTTCAGGAGTTACTGAGTTAAAACATTTGTAAAATCACCGAATCAATGGTCATCAGGATTTAAAATCATAGCGTTGCTCATGCAAAATCCAAAATTGGTATGACTCATTCTCCAGATATTACTACCTTAGCTCGGTGGATGGCGGCTGATTTTAGTAATCAAGCCCAGGTTTTTGAGAATCCGGCTTTTTTTGCCCATATTCGTGTATGTATGCGTCCCCTCAATTGGGGGGTATTGTCAGGGGTAAGTTTGTTTGTGGAACAGGCTTATGACTATATGCTGAATAAGCCCTATCGGGTGCGGGTGTTAAATTTGCTGACTGTAGGGGATAAAATCCATATTGAAAACTATACTGTCAAAGAAGAAAAAGACTTTTATGGTGCTTCCCGTGATTTACCTCGGTTACAGACTTTAACGGGCGATCGCCTAGATAAGCTTTCTGGTTGTAACATGATTGTAGAGTGGACTGATGGCAAGTTCAAAGGCACAGTTGAACCAGGAAAGGGCTGCATTGTCATACGTGACGGGCAAAGAACCTATTTAGATAGTGATTTTGAACTTGATGATAAACAGTTCATCAGCCGCGATAGAGGCCGAAATCCCGACACAGATGAGCATATTTGGGGTTCTGTTGCAGGTCCATTTTATTTTGTGCGCTGGGGGAATTTTGCTGATGAAGTGAAAATAATTCCTTAATCTTCAGTGGAGGACAGGCTTTGCGTCTGTCCAGTTCGTGAAAAAAATGAATAGCTCAAAAATTTTCACCTAGATGGTGCAAATTTGCAAAAATGGTGCTAATATTAGTAACTGTGGGCGCGGCGACATAGCCAAGTGGTAAGGCAAGGGTCTGCAAAACCTTCACCCCCGGTTCAAATCCGGGTGTCGCCTTTAAAGAAACAGCTAAAATCAATATTTCAACTAATTAGCTAAGGGACGGGTTTAATACTCGTCCCTGGTTTTTTGGGATAAATGGGAACATAAAGAATTTATTTACCAAAGCAGGTATGTTATGAGCTTCAGTAACCACGCAAGAGGTTTTAAACGTAATTGTTAATGAGTAGTTGTTTCATGAATCAAGGAGATTAAATAAACAATGAATTTTGTTTACCAAACTCAGGGGATTGCATTTGAATGGGATATAAATAAAGCACAAGAGCAATTTTGTTAAACATGGTGTTAACTTTGAAGAAGCAGTAGAAGTATTTTTTGATCCTTTTTATCAAGAAGGAGATGCCAGTGCTAATAATGAAGAACGAAATTTTATTTTAGGTTATTCACTATCACAACGTTTATTGTTAGTTGTTTATGTAGAACGACAAACTCGAAACAGAATTATTTCGGCTCGTCTAGCAACAAAAACCGAAAGGAGATTATATGAGCAATAATGAAGAAGTGAAATTACAACTGCGTCCCCGTGTCACGGAAGTTGTTTCTATCAAAATACCCACAGATACTTTAGCCTCTCTAGAAGAAGTAGCTGTTAATAAAGATATGTCTATAGAAGCTTTGCTGAAATTTTATATTGGACAAGGTTTACGAGCAGATATAGCCAAGTTATTTAATGAACGATTATTAAATACAACTGTACAAGTTTTGTCGCGTCATATTCAATCTGAGGAAGAAGTTTCTCAAATTATGCAAGAAATTAAGGCGGAAACAATTAGATAAAATACTGTGAATGTAAATTAATTTAACTGACTGTGAAATACTATCAACAACATCCTAACGCCTTTCCTGTTCAATATCTCCAGGACTTGTGGGGAGAAATCCAAGCTTGTCCATATTTTGCTATCAATAACCTGAACCGAGATTTTATTAATACTAAAGGCTTTTCTGTAGTATTTCAGCGTCCAGGTTTAGCAGAAGTTGTCCAAAAATTCCCCTATTTCAAACCTTATCTAGATAAGGCACTTTTATCTAATTGTAATGCTTTTTATTTGAATCCTCTACTACTCAAGGCAGGTTCTCGCGTTGACCCGCATATTGATCGGTCTTTGCGTTCCTATTGTAAAACCGTTGAACCACCTGCATCTGTAAGCGTTCTTTATGTGCGTGTGCCAGAGGATATGGAGGGGGGGGAATTGGTGCTAAAATTGCAAAAACGCCAAGTTGGACAAATTAAACCTCAAACCAATTCTTTAATTTACTTTCAGGGTGATTTAACTCATTCTGTAAATGCAGTTACAACCCCAGGAAATCGGTTAAGTCTTGTGTGTGAACAGTATTGTTTGAGTGACGCTGAACTTGAGCAAATACCACAGTTTACATTAGAATCTAGGGCTAATCAAGGGAATGGGAAAAAGCAAAGGAAGTAAGTAAGTTACAATATCAACAATTTATATATTGTTTAAATTATGAAAATTATTTCACTGAGAATCAAGAATAATTTGTTAGGTTGGGATTTTGATGAAGTTGATTTTTCATCAAATTTAACTCTTTTGGTAGGTGTTTCTGGTGCTGGTAAAACTCAAATTCTGCGGGCAATTCTGGATTTGAAACGTATTGCAAATGGAGAAGCAATAAATGGTTTAGAATGGAAAATAAAGTTTTCTACTGTAAATGGTAATGAATATATTTGGGAAGGTAGTTTTGATACTATTGAAACTGATGAGCTAATTTCTGATGATAAATACCAAAAAGAGCAACCTTCATTACTTTATGAAAAACTGACTTCTAAAAATGAGATATTAATAGAAAGAAGTCAAGAAAAAATAAATTTCAAGAATCAAGAGATGCCTAAACTTTCTTCACATCAGTCAATGATATATATATTAAGAGAAGACAGGGTTATTGAGGAAGTATTTGATACTTTAAATAAAATAGAATATCGAGATAATACAATAACTGAAGATCATCCAACTGTTCCACCTTATCACTTTCGTAATCTCAAAAATAAATATAAAACTTTAGAAACAATAATAGATAGTGATGAGAATTTAAGAACTAAGTTATATCTAATTTATGAAAATAAGTTAGACATATTCTATAAAATTCAATCAAGATTTACTGACATTTTTCAACAAATAGAAGATATAAAAATTGAGCCTCTTAAAGTAGAAAAGGGCTTGGAAATATTTACAGGAATTTTCAACGTTCCCTTGATTATATCTATAAAAGAGAAATCTGTCCTAAAATGGATTAGTGAATATAGAATGTCTTCAGGTATGTTACGGACACTTATTCATATTAGTGAAATATATCTTTCAACTCCGGGAACTGTAATATTAATTGATGAATTTGAGAATAGTTTAGGAATAAATTGTATTGATATATTGACTGATGATCTAATTCACGAAAATAAAACATTACAATTTATTGCTACCAGTCATCATCCTTATATTATCAATAATATTCCCTATGAATATTGGAAAATAGTTACTCGAAAAGGTGGACATATTAATATTCGCAATGCGTCAGATTATAGTTTAGGTAAATCTAAACAAGAAGCATTTCTGCAATTAACCAAAATTCTTGAAAAACAATCGTAATATGAATTTCTATTTTGTATTTGAAGGGAAGACAGAAGCGATTGTTTATAAAAAATGGTTATCCTTCCTACTGCCACATTTAACCGAAGTGGATAGTTTTGATGCTGTAAGTCAGAATAACTATTATTACGAAAGTGATATGGGTGTTCCCGATTGTTATAGGGTGACTGCTAATGCTATTCAAGAAATTAACGAAGTAGGAAAATATGATTACTTAGTGCTATTCACAGACGCAGATAGGATGACGATTTCCGAGAAAAAAGCAGAAGCATTCGAGAAAATTAAACTCAATTTACAAAATAAACCTTTTCAGGCTTTACCAGCAAATTGTCAATTGAAAATTATTGTTCAAAAAGTTTGTCTTGAAACGTGGTTTTTAGGAAATAAAAATTTCTTTGTTAGAAATCCACAAAACAATGAACTCTTAAAGCAATATATCAAATATTTTGATGTCAGTCAAAGTAATCCTGAAGACTTAGCTAGTGAGTTTGAACAAGACGAAGAAAATACAAAAGAGATTTTTGGATATAAAACAAAAGCTTTATTTCATGAAGGCTATCTGAGAGAGATTTTCAAGGAACGTAATTTATCCTATAGTAAATCTAGAGCCAAAGAAGTGCAAGAGGAATTTTATCTTAAACAATTAAGAGCTAGAATTGAATCAAATTTAGAACACTTACATAGTTTTCAAGAATTCATAGAATTTTGCTCAAAAATAGATGTCTAAGAAAATACTTCAACAACAAGATCCCCGACTTCTTCAAGAAGTCGGGGATCTATTTGCTTTTACCCCACAGAAATAATCTGAGGTTGAGTTGCTACCTTTTCCATAGCTGTGAAAACTGCTTCTCTAGCCCATTTATCTGCTGCTAAAATGTCATCTAAAGAAGGATTTTGTTTGTGATCATTTTGATGCAAATCACACACAAATTCAATACACTTAGGAATATCCAAAAAGTGGATTTTCTCATCCAAAAATAACGCCACAACTTGTTCATTTGCCGCATTTAAAACTGCCGGCATAGAACCACCAGCCCTACCAGCCGCATAAGCTAAACGCATACAAGGATATTTTTGATGATCTGGTTCACGGAAAGTTAAATCACCAGATTTGACTAAATTCAATCTTTCCCAATTAGTGTAAATTCGCTCCGGCCAAGATAAAGCATAAAGCAAAGGTAAACGCATATCCGGCCAACCCAGTTGAGCTAAAACTGAAGTATCTTGTAATTCTATTAAAGAGTGAATAATACTTTGAGGATGAATCACAATTTCGATATTGTCATAATCTACCCCAAATAAATAATGAGCCTCAATTACTTCTAAACCTTTATTCATCAAAGTTGCCGAATCAACGGTGATTTTTCGCCCCATTGACCAGTTAGGATGTTTAAGAGCATCAGCAACTTTTACTGTTGCTAATTTTTCCACAGGCCAATCTCGAAAAGCACCACCAGAAGCGGTTAGTAATATCTTTCTTACACCATCTTTAGGAACACCTTGGAGACATTGAAAAATAGCAGAATGTTCGGAATCTGCTGGTAATAGCTTCACTCCGTGTTTTTCCACCAAAGGTAACACCACAGGAGCGCCCGCTATCAGAGTTTCTTTGTTTGCTAAAGCAATATCTTTGCCCGCTTCAATAGCTGCA
Organism: Dolichospermum sp. OTE_75_concoct_329_sub; assembly: GCA_031376645.1. Classification (GTDB taxonomy): domain Bacteria; phylum Cyanobacteriota; class Cyanobacteriia; order Cyanobacteriales; family Nostocaceae; genus Dolichospermum. The sequence continues at coordinate 12,904 of JANMEE010000301.1, forward strand.
ATTGTTGGTAACAAACCTGCACAACCAACAATACCAGTGACAACGGTTTGAGCATCGCCATACCGTGCAACTTCTATCACTCCTGCTTCCCCAGCCAGTAAAATAGGTTGAGGATTTAAATCTTTGATGGCTTCTTTGAGTTCCGGTAATTTATCAGCAGCAGAAATTGCGGCAATTTGGGGACGAAACTGGCGAATTTGCGCCGCGAATAGCTCCACATTCCGTCCAGCAGCTAATCCGACGATGCGGAATTTATCGGGGTGTTCAGAGACGATATCTAGGGTTTGTGTACCAATTGAGCCGGTAGAACCGAGGAGAGTAATAGCTTTCACAATTTTTTAAGAATTAACAGGTAATTTTAAATATAAATGGCTGGGGACTCATTGATAAAAGCGATCGCTAGAATCAATTAACCTAAATCAAAGTTTTTGCTATTTTTGGCACAAATGCGTAATATTACTCAAAAGTAACATTGTCATTACTCCAGAGTGAGAAAAGATAAAAGCCTATGGTGAAAGTGCAAATGGCGATCGCTTCCCTGCGAGACGCTGTAATTACCTTGCTGCCAAAGCGGTCTAATTTCCCCCCCAGTATCGCCAAATTTATCTGGACAAGTGATTTTCTGTTTCCTGTATCTATGTGGCTTTTGAGTCGCTTATGGATAGGGGTGGCGATGTTGTTGATTGCTCCCCACCTACCAGCTTTACAAAATGGCGTTACGCCCCATCTTGGTTGGGGGATTTTTGACGCTTGGGATAGTGTCCACTATCGAGCGATCGCAACTGAAGGCTATGAATTCATTCATGATGGTAAACAGCATAATTTAGCATTTTTCCCCCTATTTCCTATTTGCATTTTTATCTTCATGAAATTAGGTTTTTCCTTTGAAATAGCTGGATTAATTATCAATAATTTGGCATTTTTAGGAACACTTTATTTCTTATATGCTTGGGTCAAAAAACAATGTGGAATCAGCGCAGCCTATTGGACAATTGCTGTCATGGCTTACTGTCCCATGTCCCTATTTACAGGAGTAATTTACACCGAAGGTCTGTACTTATTATTGAGTACAATGGCGTTACGTGCCTTTGACCAAAAACAATATGTTTACACGGCAATTTGTGGAGCAATGGCCACAGCAACACGCCCTACAGGTATGGTACTAATTCCCGCATTTTTCATCGCCGCTTGGAGACAAAATAAACCACCAATTGCCTACATTGCAGGTTTATTATCTGCCACAGGTTTGTTAATGTTTAGTGCATATTGTGCGCTGAATTTTAATGACTTTTTAGCCTTTATTGCTGCACAAAAAGGATGGCGGCCTTCCTTCGGTTTTGATTGGCAAGGTTGGCTAAATATGTTCATGCAAATTCCCTTTGGCAACAATTGGTCTTATGGTTGGATAGAAAATGATGAAGGCGGAATTAAAGACCTATGGTATCCCCTATTTTTTAGCTTAATTGTTGTTGGTTCTTCATGTTTATTATATTGGCGTAAATATTTCAATTCTCTGGTATTTTATGCTGGCTATATAATTGTGATATTATCATTAATAATTGCCAATCAAGACTTAATAAATAATTTGCTTAACGTATCTATGATATTAGGTAGTAGCTACCTTTTATGGTACTTCCGTCAGCAACTAACTCCAATTATGGTAGCTTATGGTTTTTGTGGTATTGGATTACTTTTAGCTTCTGGTGGCACAATTTCTTTAAGTCGTCTTGCTTATGGAATTGTCCCTCTCAATATAGCCATAGGTGTCTACTTATCTCGTTATCGCCGTCAAGCTTATTTAGTCATGGGTTTGTTTATCACTTTACTTAGTAAATTAGCCATAGGTTTTGCTCAAGAACTTTGGGTAGGATAGGGGAAAAATATCAAGATGTAGAATTTTCATTTAGTGATTTTATCTCAGGAAACTTTACTTTATTGTATAAATCTTGTAAAGAAATTTCAAAAGGTAAGGTTTCAAAAGATATGTTTTCATCTTCTTCGTCATACTCACACAAATTCCATCTTTTCTTCCCAGTTTTGGAAAATTGTTCTACATAAATCCGGTTTTGATCAATTAACAAATATTCTTGAAAAGCGGGAATAGTTCTATAAGCCTCAAATTTATATTCTCTGTCGTAACCTTTAGTAGAATTAGATAAAACCTCAATAATTATCTGAGGATTTGTAATTGTATCTAAACGATTATTGAAAAATTCTGGTTCATCTGCAATAATCATTACATCTGGATAAGTATATATTAGTCTTTGAGGTATCCATAGACGCATATCATTCATAAAAACTTCGTAATTTTTATCTCTAAAGGCAAAATTAAGCCCAGAACTTAGATTTAAAGAAATGCGGTTGTGATTTATAGAAGCACCAGCCATAGCAATGATTTGTCCTTCAATATATTCGCTTTTGTAGTCAGCAGTTGCTTCTAATTCCAGATATTCCTCTGGAGTGTAATATCGCTTTTGGGTTAGTTGCATATTTTCGATGACAAAGCTATGTTGATTACTTTAACATATCAGTAATAATTATCGCTTAAGTTTTTATCTATTAAGTTTCTAATACTTTTAATTTGTTGCATCAGAGATTTAGCCAAAGTATGGTATATTTTATGGCGTTAGTAATAGATAAAATTTTTACCTCGTTTGTATATTTTGGATAATTGCTTTTTATTTGATTCTATTATTAACTGATCACTTATTGAGACAAAATCATATTTATGATAAAAAAATCAACTAATCATTTATTAGAAATAGTTAGTCATAGGTTTAATCAAATATCAAAATCTCTACAATTACCAACGCCACAATATTTATTTATTGGTATTATCTTCGCTGTAGTTATCCGATTAGTCTGTGTTCCCAATAAATCAGTAGATTATAAATATTTTTTAGCTCCTTGGTATGATTTCATTGTATCTCATGGCGGATTTAGTGCCTTGAAAGATAGTTTTGCTGATTATACACCTTCATATCTGTACTGGCTTGTCATTGCTTCTACCCTGCTATCTGGATTACCGAAAATTTTGGCAATCAAACTTTTTGCCATGATTATTGACTTTATTTGTGCATTTTTTACTTATAAAATTGTCAAACTTAAATATCCTGTGGGTAAAATGGCAAATTGGTCATTTTTAGCCGTCCTGTTAAGTCCCACTGTAATTTATAATAGTTCCCTTTGGGGACAATGTGATGTTATCTATACCACAGGATTAATTGCTTGTATTTACTTTTTATCTATTCACAAACAAATTACCGCATTAATTAGTTTTGGTATCGCACTTTCATTTAAATTACAAGCAATGTTTTTAGCACCTTTATTATTAATTTTATTGATTAAAAAACGCATATCTTGGTTTTATTTACCAATAATTCCCCTAGTATATTTAACTGCTATGTTGCCAGCTTGGATTGCTGGTAGACCAATCAAAGAATTGCTCTTAGTATATTTTGAACAATCTCATAAATATAAGGAACTAGCTAAAAATGTTCCTAATCTTTATCAATGGATTTCTAACGATTTTTATAATATTGTTGTGCCAATAGGTTTACTATTAACTGTAACTGCCATACTTTTGTTAGCATATCTTGTTTATCGAAGTAAATTAGAAATTACTCAAGACAGATTAATATATTTAGCGACAATATCAGTATTTTTTATGCCATATATCTTGCCAAAAATGCACGAAAGATATTTTTATCCTACAGATATTTTATCTATTATCTTTGCTTTTTACTTTCCCCAATATCGTTGGGTAGCAATATCAGTTCAACTAGCATCATTTTTTAGTTATTTAGGAACTTCCATATATATCCAGTTGTTTTCTATTCCTTTAGGTTTTACACTTTGGTTCGTGGTGCGAAATTGTGATATGATATTTCCGATATCCCAGCGTAGCATTAGCCATAAATAAAATCTAATTTATCTTTGAATATTAATAATAAATTTTAGCGTGAAAAATTCAAACTTAAGAAATAATCATCTTGCGACAATTTTTGGCATTAGTACCTTAATATTACTAATATCTAGTATTGTCAGGCATGAATTATTTAATTCCTCTGGAGATTTAGCATTTTTTGATCAAACAGTTTACTTAATTAGTCAAGGAAAACAGCCAATTTCCTCTGTACTTGGTTTTCATGTTTTAGCTGATCATGCTGCTTGGATTTTGTATCCCATAGCTTTACTATATAAAATATATCCTCATGTCTATTGGTTGTTTGCAGTTCAGTCTGTTGCTTTATCTTTAGGTGTTTTACCTACATATTTACTCGCACTCCAAGCAGGGTTGAAAAAAAGTCAAGCAATAGCAATGGTGGCTGTTTACCTACTTTATCCGGTGCTGTATAACAGTAATTTGTGTGATTTTCACCCAGATACTCTTGCTGTTCCCGCACTTTTAACAGCAGTTTTAGCCGCAAGAACAAAAAAAACAGTTTGGTTTTGTGTAAATGTTCTGATAGTGTTGGGATCTAAAGCTGTGCTTTCCTTAACAGTAGTAGCAATGGGTTTTTGGTTACTATTGTTTGAAAAGCGGCGTTTGTATGGTGCAATAGCTATTATTAGTGGTATAGCATGGTTTTTAATTGCTAATAAAATTATTATTCCTTTCTTCGGTAGCGAAGCAACATTAGTCAACCGACATTTTTACCGCTATAGCTATTTAGGAAACTCATTTTCGGAAACATTAAAGATTATCCTGTCTCAACCGCAAATCATTATTAATAACATTTTATCACCTGTAAATTTAGAATATTTATCTTTTTTAGTAGCACCTGTAATTTGGGGTTTAATACCCAAATACATGACCCCATTAATAGGTGCAATTCCTTGTTTAGCATTAAATATACTTGCTGATCATCCTTCACAAAAAAACGTAATTTTACATTATTCTTTACCAGCAATTCCCTTTTTTATATTAGCATTAATTGCCAGTATTGCAGCAGATAAAGCTTGGCTAAAACGAAAAAGAGCAATTTTTTTATGGTCTCTAATTTGGTTTTTAATTTTAGGTAAATGGGGTTTCTTTATCTCCAAATATCTTAATTTTGTAGATAATTGGCAAGCTACTAAAGAAGCCATATATTTAGTTGTAACTCAAGATAGTGTTTTGACTACAGATGTAATTACTCCACATTTAACCCATAGGAAAGAGATTAGTTTTAAATATAGTATTAATGAATTGAATAACTTTCATTATATATTACTTAATGTTCGTCACCCCGGTTGGGCTGCAAGTACAGAAGATTATCATAACTTGGTCAAAGAATTAAAAACAAATGCACAATTTGAATTGAAATTTAAAAAAGATGATGTATACTTATTTGAAAAAGAATGAATATTTATAATTACCAAATTACATCAACAATGTATCAAGTAGTGATCTCATTATGAATATCTAAGGGATTAAGAAAATCTTTCAAAACATCTTCTGGTAAGGGTTCATTAAAATCAGAAGCAATAACCACCTTGCCATGATCTAAACCTGGTATTCTTGGTAATGGTTGTTGGGAAAAAGGTACAATACGAGCAATAGGAGTACCAGATTGAGAAATAATAACTTCTTCTCCTAACAAAACTCGACGAAGTAATTCCCTAAAATCACCTAAATTATCTGGAAGTTATGCATTATACATTGTTATAACTAAGTTAGTGGTGAAATTAATGTAAATCTGTTAGTCTCTCCTATAATTTTACTCTCTTTTAAATTCATTTTCTGCAAACTATCATGATCCAGTAACAAATAAGATTGATGAGAAAATCTATCTTGTAAATCTGCAATAGATGTAGGAATAACCTGACAATCACAATAAAAATCTAAACTAGGACGGCCATCAGGAAAAGAAGTATAAATTTGTGTTCCCGCAGGAACATTATCCCTAATTAATGCTGCCACTGGAACAACAGGGAATTTTTCATTTAACTCCCAAATCCAAGATTTTGAATTCATTAATAGTCCTAAAACCATATACATTCCCGCAAATAAAACCGGGATAAATTTACGGTTATGCTGATTAATTAACCATGCTGTTATTCCCATAGTTATTGCTAAAACAATACTCATAATAATTAACAATGGCTGTTTATCAAACAGAGTAAAATAAACACAACCAACTAAACCAACGATAACCAAAAATCCAAAAAATCCTGTTAAAAACTTGGTTCTAAACTCATTTTTCTGCCAAATATAACTTAAATTAGCCCCAATTGCTAAAGCTAAAAATGGATAAACTGGCATAATATACCAGGGTAATTTTGTACCCATTAGAGAAACTATGGCAAAATAAACAATTGTGCCAATCAGAGTTAAACAACCCCAAGCAGTATCACGATTTTTCCAACTTAAATATAAACCACCTGGCAAAAACAACAACCAGGGAAAACCATATTTTAGTATCTCAAGTAAATAGTACCAAACAGGACCACTATTCCCTTCCACAGCTTTTCCCAGTCTATCAAAAGCTTGAGATTGAAAATGTACCTGCAAAAAAGTATCTCCATAATGTTGATATTGGGCAAAATACCAAGCAACAGCCGGGAAATTTCCGAAAAACATTCCTATCCATACATAAGGATTTTTTAATATAGATAATTGTTTATTAGCAATAATAAATAAACCTGCTATTCCTGCTAAAACTACCACTAACATTCCCTTAGTGAGCGTAATTAAACCCAGACAAAAACCTATACCAAGAGCATATTTTTTATAATCACGTGATTTTAATAAACAAAATAATAATAATAGAAAAAAAGAAATAGTCATCCCATCTAACATTGCCAGTCTTCCATGACGCACTACAGGCAATAATGTTAAATAAACCAAAGCAGAAAATAAAGCAGGTAAATTTTCTAAAAAAACTACCCGTCCGATTAAGTAAAGTAAAGGAACTCCTAAAGCCGTTAACAATGCTCCTGGAAACCTAGTTGTAAATTCCTGTACTCCTCCTATGTGATAGCAAATAGCAATTAACCATTGCATTAAAGGGGGTTTTAATAAAAAAGGATCTCCTTGTAAAGTAGGATAAAGCCAGTTACCATGACGGTAAATTTCTCTAGCAACTATCGCATAAGTACCTTCATCCCAATCTCGTAAAGGTAAATTACCCAAACCTATCAACCATAACATTAAAGATGCAATGAACAACCCTAATAACCATTGTTTATCTCTCATATTTTAGAAATTAATTATTGGTAGAAACTTCATAATATTTGTCACAGTTTTTAAAGTTTTTAATTCTGGTATATCTGGTTTTAATTTTTCTGCTATGACTAAGTTTTTTTCAGCTTGTCTGGGTTGAAAGTCATACAGATAAACAAATGCTAGATAAACCCAAGTATAAGGATTTTCAGCATCATATTTAGTTAATTCTGTTAAATTCTGGATTAATTCTGAAGCTTTGCGCTGTAAAAGTTGTGAAAGAACTAGAGTATAACGCCAATTCAAGTTATTTGGTTCATTTTGTAAGTAATAATTAGCAGCAAATTCAATTTGTTTTAAATAATCTTGAGTAGCATCATATTGATTGAAATTATCTATTTGTACAAATAGATTATCTAACTTTCCTTTTTGTAACTCTATTGCTAATTGTGACATTCGGGAAACTAAATCTAAAGATGGTGTTTTTTCTAGTTTTCCTGTATCTGTTACATTTACAACTATATTGGAAATGTTTAATGGTATAATTTTGCCATCTCTTCTATCTAAATATAGGGCTGAGAGTTGATATTTTCCTGTGGGTAATGTCTGGGGAATAAATGTAGCTAGATTCTCAACTACTCGAAAACTTCCTTGGGGATGACATTTCAAACCACAATATAAATTGCCTAAAGCAATCCCATGATCATGATACCAAGATGATTTTCCATCCTGCCATTTTAACAGTAATAAACCATTTTGTAATTCATCCCATGAACCTGTTATTTGATAAGTAACTGAGTTATTTTGGCCTATGGTAAATTGATTAGGAGTTATTACTTTTTCTAGAGTAACTGGCTGATTGTTACTAGTTAATTTTTCAACAACTATCTGAGGACTTTTGCGATGATATAATCGCAATTTATCATTATGAGGTAATACCCAATCACCTTGTAATTGTAAATCAGAAGAAGTTTCTACCAAAAATTTTAACTTGCGTTTAGTTTCTCCCTTTTCTCCTTGTTCATCTGGTTCATTATCTTTAGTAACATACCAAGATAAATATTGTAAATCTTGGTCTACTTGAGATAATTTCATAGTTAATTTTCTGCCATATATGCGAAAATCAGCTAATGTCCCAAAATAATCTAAAGTAAACTCATTAACTTGCGGTGTAGAAACTGGAATTACTCCTAAAGTTGTGCTTAAATATGGTGTAGTTTGAATAATTCTCTCCATTAATTGTGTTAGAGGATATTTTTTACCCTCATCATTAGGTAAATGTCTTCCTCCCCAGGCTTGAATTAGGGGTAAAGGAAACAAATTATTCAGTAAAATAATGCCACTTAATCCAATAGTTACTAATCTTAGTCTATCAAACCAAATATTTTCAACTAAGTTAAAAAAGTAAGCCAAAATTAAACTAATTATGGGAAAGCAGGGAAGAATAAATCTAATATCTTTATTTGTACCAAGAGAACAAATTATATAGCTACCTACCAGAAATACAAATAACCAATTTAAACTAGATTTATGCAAACTAGCTGAAATTGTATTTTTGGAAAATCTATTTTTAATGAGATAAACTAATAAAATACCTAAACTTATAGATAATACTGGTAAACCAACACTCTCTGGTATAAATTGCGGATAATATAACCAACCCGCAATGGTTGTAGCCGGAGGATCACCTTCCCCTTTTCCTACATTGTTAGCATTTAAAGCAGATGTGATAATTGTTAACCAGTTTAAACTATACCAAGAACCACAAATTAACCAAGCTAAAATTAAAGATAAACTTGTTTGAATTAATTTAATAACCTGACGTTTTCTAATAAATATAATTAATATCCAGATACTAGGAATTAAAATGAAAATAAAGCCTGTAGGTTTAGATAACATGATCAACCCGATTCCTAAACCCAAGATAATAGTGAGTATCCATGATACCCAACCAGTATAACTATCTTTCCAAATGGTTAAAATGGTAAATGTGAAAATGACAACTGCTGTTAAACCATAATCTAATAAATAATCTGTTCTGATAATTCCCAAAATAGGAAATAATAAACAAAATAAGCTGCCAGTTATAGCAATTTTTCGATTTTTAAATAAATATTTACCTAAATGATATACTGATAAAATAATTATGGCTGTATATAATAAATTAACTAAACTAGCTTGATCATGTCCTTTACCAAACAATACTAAAAACGGTACGGTACAAATATATACAAAAGGAGCGCGATAACTAGGGCTTAATTGCCATAGAGATAACCACCAATCACTTGATAAAATATTCAAGTTTTGAAAAATTCGATAATGATGTAATGCTCCTGTTAAATGTGCGCTTTGATCATAAGAGGGAATAGATTCATCTAAAAAGAACCATGTTCTATCTATAACTAATGCGATTAACCAAACTACTAATAGTATGAGATAATCTTTTTTTAATTTAGAATCATTTAAATAATTCATAGAAATGCAAAGTTTTATTGAGTTTAATTATCTATAATTACCGTGAATCAGCCTATCTACTCCCTAGTTATCCCTATTTACAACGAAGAAGAAAACATTACAGAAATGTATAACCGTCTAATTAATGTCATGGAACAGTTAGACGGTGATGCTGAACTGATTTTAATTGATGATGGTAGCTGCGATCGCTCTTTAAACATGATGCGCGAATTACACCATCATGATAGTCGAGTCCGTTACCTCAGTCTAGCTAGAAATTTTGGGCATCAAATCGCCGTCACAGCAGGCTTAAACTTTGTCCAAGGCAAATGTATCATTGTCATGGATGCTGACTTGCAAGATCCACCAGAATTAATTTTATCCATGATTGACAAATGGCATCAAGGATACCAAGTAGTATATGCCCAACGGATATCCCGTCAACAAGAAAGTTGGCTAAAACGCTTAACTGCGTATCTTTTTTATCGCATTCTCAAACGTTTGTCCAAAGTTGATATTCCTGTTGATACAGGGGATTTCTGTTTAATGGACAGACAAGTAGTAGATATTCTCAATGCTATGCCGGAACGTAACCGCTATATTCGTGGTTTACGTGCTTGGGTAGGTTTCCGACAAACATCCGTATTATTTGCAAGAAGTCCCCGTTTTGCTGGAGATGTTAAATATACCTTTGGTAAATCCTTATCCTTAGCAATTGATGGTATTATTTCCTTCTCCATAGTTCCATTAAGACTAGCAACTTATTTAGGACTTTTATCTGCTGCTATTGCCTTAATTATGATATTGTTGGTGCTTTATTGGCGAATATTTGCACCTGTATCTCATTTAATTGGCTATACATTAATTACAATTTCTATGTTTTTCTTAGGTTCAGTTCAGTTAATTTGTATTGGTATTTTAGGTGAATATATTGGTCGAATTTATGAAGAAGTTAAAGGCCGTCCCCTTTATACACTCAGAGAAACAGGAGGTTTTACAAAAAATTGATATTTTTAGATCCCCGATTTCTCAAAAGATCCCCGACTTCTTTAAGAAGTCGGGGATCTAGTATTAAAATACTTAGGTAATATTTATGTCAATACCAGAACTTAGTTTACTATTAATATCAGTTTTGATAAGTGTCGCTGGACAGTTTTTTTTGAAAATGGGAGCGATTAAATTAGGGAAAGTTGATACAGCTAACGCTGTTAGTCATATTCTCAACATGATTACGATACCAGAACTTTTATTAGGCTTAACCTGTTATGGTATTGGTGCAGTAGCCTATATTCTCCTCCTAACCAGAGTTAATTTGAGTGTTGCTGCTCCTGCTGTATCAGTTGGTTATATATTTTCCGTATTACTAGGTTACTTTGTTTTAAAAGAACCTATTTCTTTAACCCGTGTTTTTGGATTAGGTTTCATTGTTATAGGGGTTATATTAGTAGTTTGGAAAAAATAAAATTAAGATCCTCTTGAGTTACTATAAATAAAAAGTCATCAATCGGTGATAAAAATATCTCCGCTCAAGTTAGAATCGTAGCCATCGTAACTACCAAATATTATTCACAAATGAGAAACTATATTCAGTTAATTATCATCCAACTAATTTATGGCATTGAGGAAAAAATAACTTTTTCTTTAAGAGAAAACCATAAATTAAAGCAGTAAAATATACACGAATATTTAGGTAACTCATACTTCACAGTATGGCAAACAAGCTCAATTTTATAGAAAAAATGTGTTATAACCTACCGTCAGAGCTATCAATACCATTATTGGTTGCTCACACCTTGAAGGAGTTACGCTGTGGAAAATAATAAGTCATTTTTTGGAACTCAGGGAATATTAATTGTCATACTTGGCCTAGCTGGCACTTTAAGCATTGCTTTAATGATTCTGTTCAAAGCTAAAACTTCCGATGCTCAAAATCAAAGCGTCATTGTTAAAAATAAAGATATTGCTGCTAGTATAAAAACTCAGCAGCGGATAGAAGAATTTAAAACAGAAATGCTCACCAGTTGGCAGCAAGAAGCACAAGCCAAAGGGTTTTCTACTGATGTTCCATCTAACTTTCAAGGGATTGTAGTTAGCGAAGCTAAACTTCCCCCAGAAAAAAAAGTTATTGCCCTAACGTTTGATGATGGGCCTTGGCCTAGTAGTACAGCAAAAGTATTAGATATTCTCAAAAAAAATAATATCAAAGGCACATTTTTCGTTGTTGGGCAGAATGTTAAGAATTATCCTGATTTAAGTAAGCGGGTAGTCGCAGAGGGTCATATCATTGCCAACCATACATGGCATCATTGGTATCATCACATGAATGCCCAAGCGGCTGCCTATGAAGTTGCTAATACAGGAGACATAATTTATCAAACTACAGGGGTGAAAACCAGTTTGTTTCGTCCACCAGGAGGGATTATGAGCAATGGAGTGGCAGCTTATGCTAAAAGTAACAAATATGCGATTATTATGTGGTCTGCTGACTCCATGGACTATGCTCGTCCGGGTGTGCCTCGATTAATGAATAATATATTTAGAGAAGCTAAACCAGGTGGTATTGTTTTGATGCACGATGGTGGTGGCGATCGCTCTCACACTGTCACAGCCTTACCAGAAATCATTAGCAAGTTCCGTAAACAGGGTTATGAATTTGTGACTGTTCCTGAATTGTTAGAAATGCAAGATCAATATCCAAAGTTACTTGCTCAAAAATCTCAAAAAGCTGTAAAAACTCTCAAATCTCAAACATCTCAAAAACCTTAAAGAAAAATGTCTGATAGCGTGCGCAAGCTATATCAGGATAATCAGGATTAAAGGATTAACAGGATAAAGTAGTTAGATAACTCCACAAAAAAGATAATCCAATCTTGTGGGATGGGCATCTTGCCCGTCCTTGTATTATTAGCGGGCTTTTCTGCCCGCAGTAATTGATTTATTTGTAATAGCACAGGTGAGAACTGTCATAGAATTTTAAGTAAGAGAACTCCACAAAAAACATGAACTGCTTGCAGCAGCGCTAGTTCCCTCCGGGACGCTCTCGCGAACGCTATCCCATAGTAAGCGTGAAAATTTCCACAAACCATTTTCAATGTCATTCCCGCAAAAGCGGGAATCCAGA
>JANMEE010000007.1:0-9997 GCA_031376645.1 Dolichospermum sp. OTE_75_concoct_329_sub
AATCAATTAAATGCTAATTTTTTATTAGAGTGTGGCGCGTATTTTGGCGGTGGGACTCTGGTTAGTTTAAATCATGGGGAATATAGATTAAGCAAAGATATAGATTTTCTCTGTTCCACTGGTACTGGCTACCGATTACTACGACAAAAAATAGCTGAAAATCAATATAATGCCCTTTTTAATACTCAAAATAACCTCAAGCTACCCGGAGAAATTAAAGGTGACCAGTACGGAATAAGATTTGCTATTATAGTTGATGAAACTCTGATTAAATTTGAGATAATTATGGAAGGACGGATTGAATTGGGAGAAGCAGATTATCCCAGTTGGTCGCCTGTCCCATGCTTAAATCAAATTGACAGTTTTGCGGAAAAACTTTTAGCTAATTCTGACAGATGGAATGATTCCTCGGTAGAGTCGAGAGATTTAATTGATTTGGCTATGCAAAGGCTCAATTCTCCCATTCCTCAAGCAGCTATTGAGAAGGCAGAATCAGCTTATCCTGTGATTGAACCTTTAAAAAAAGCGATATCCTTTTTCCAAAATCACCCCAATTATCGAGACAAATGTTTTACGGCTTTGGGAATTGCCGAACCCAGTAAAATTATTGATGGTATTGATTTAATGGCGACTGATTTCGACTTAAAAAAGACACCTAGAACATTTAACGAATCTCAACAAGACTGGGAATGACGAAACTATTTGCAATTAGGCTTAAACCCAATGAAGATTTAAAGCAAAGTCTCAAGTCTCAAGGACTTTAGCATACAGCAAAATATTCAAGCTGGGTTTATATTGACTGCCATCGGCAGCTTAAAACAAGCAACAATTCGCTTTGCTAATCAAGATCATAGTACAGTTTTGAGCGATAAGTTTGAGATTCTTTCTCTCAATGGGACAATAGCAAATAACGGCTTACATCTCCATATCGCCATTGCCGATTCACTCTTGTCAAACTATTGGTGGTCATCTTGATAATGGATGTATTATCTACACAACTGCGGAAATAGTCATTGGCGCTACTGAGGAGTTTCGCTTTCTGAGAACTTTTGATGAGGAAACAGGCTATCAAGAATTAGAGATTGAATTTTGAACGCATAGTCACGCATAAAAATTCATTAGATAGAATACCAATGACCCTCTTGAAGTCACTTGGTTTCCAACAAAGTTGAAGCCACAGAAATATCATATCTTTGTCCAGATTGTTTCACATCAAAGTCCATGATTAACCGTTTAATGTGCGAGAAGTGCTGATTTTTTCTAGTAATTAGTTCAGTAATCATTTGTGTAACCCCTTGTTGAGTTTCTGCATCCTGAGACGACAACTGTTGTTCCAGAAAAGTATCAAGTATTGTTTTTTGTTCTGATTCAGGCATTACCGCAGCATTCCAGGCGATAGCAGCTAAACTCAATAAAGCCTTACATTGTTTCAAATTGTGTACTGTATCTAAATAAGGTTCAACGAACTGTTGGAGAACCTCTGACATTTTTATAGCTCCCTTGGGTTCTATCGGCATATTTGCAGCCAATTCCCCAAATACACCCCCTTGCATCTTTTCTCTAAGTGCTTCGAGATTTTTATGTTTCTCTTGGGAACTCTGTTTTTGTTTCATTAATTCATTAAAATCCTTAGACTTTCTCGCCATAGTGCATCTCCTGTTTTGATTATTTCTGGGGTTCTATTCTAACAATTGTTCTAAATCACTCAACAATTTCTCTAGTTTCTTGCTTTTCTTTGCATCTTCCCACACCTGGGCATTCTTCAATCTTTTACCAATCTCCGAATACCTTGTACTCAATGTTTCTTTGGCTGTGGTTTTCCCTGGGGTTAATTCCTTTACTAACTGCTTAATCTCACTTAAAGATAGATTTTCATTGATAACTTTATCCAGTAGTTCCCTACGTTCACCCTCATCTTTGAGTTTAGCGATCGCCCTGGTTTTGGTGTATTCTATTCTATTATATTATATGGTGGAAACCCAGAAAATTAGTCCTGAGATATACTCAAAATGCCTTAATTGTTGGATTCTATCGGTAGGGGTTTAGCTCATGCTAAACCCCTACAAATCTAGCTTTTTCCTAATCTTGTAAAAGTTAATTTCCTAACCGTGTTTAGTATAGAAGCTGAAGTTAAAGAAACTATCAAAGAAGGTAAACAGGACTTTCTTGATGCTGTTAGTGAGTAATTACCAAGATGCCAAAATCTACAACTTTTGAACAACAATATCCCCATATCTCTCGTTTTGTAGAAGAACAGGGTTGGATAGAAATTGGAGATCGTGAATATATTGATTCTTTTGTCAGAGCTTATGATTATGGTGGAACTGTATATGAAGGGAAAAGCAGTTATCCCACAATGGAAGCTGCTTTTCAAGATTTAGAAAAACATATCAAAGCATATTTTGAAGACTTGGGAATCTAAATGATAGCATTATTCAGCAACATCCCCTGAAAAAACCCTTATGAAGTGGGCAATTGTCGTTGATATTCAATTCTAATGTAAGGTCTATTCGGTGTTACAAACGGCAGACGGGAAATTTCTGTTAATCCCCATTTTTTAAACTGACTCAGTTCAAATTCAGATAATAACCAAGGAGGTCCATCTGGTTCAGCTTCTGTTTCTCGAAAACCTGTAATTACTAAGAGAGTTCCCTCGACTGCGACCATAGAAGCAACTGACTCAATAGCTAGAGAACGAACGTTTAACGGTAGTGCTTGAATGTTTCTACATTCATAAACTAAATCAAAAGTTTGATGCCATTGACTAGGAATTGCTAATAGGTCTGCAACTATATAATTAACAGATGAGTTAGGGAATCTTTCCTGACACCAATTAACAGCAGTGGGTGAGATATCAAAAGCTGTGACGTGATATTGTTTTTGTGCTAAAGCTTCTGCATCGTCTCCTAAACCACAACCAATGACTAAGGCTTTATATTTTTCTTGACTGGGGTGATGGATATGTAACCACTCTTGTAAATAGTCATGGGGGGTCAATTTTGCCCAAGGAACTTTGTTTGCATCACCAAGGGATTCTGAATAGACAATTTCAAACCAAGATGATGGGTTTCCTTGGGCAATCGCTTGGTTAACTAATTCTTGAATTTTCTGTTGTATGGGTTGTTGTTCAGTCATTTTAGGTAATTTTAAATTTATCAATGGTTTCCCGACTCGGATTTTGGTTTATTTAGCAAATAAATATGTTATGGGCTTAACTCCTTTTTCTAAATCACCCGCTGCATTCAAGTATTCATAAATTCCAAAAGCATCTTCAGTAGTTCGCAACAATGAGTAATGATTATAAGGAGTGTTGTCTACCATATTACGTGGACCATGATTAGTAATTACAATTGTGGCAATATGTCCACCGCCAAAGTTAGCATGACTTTTTGGTTCAAAGCCGCACCACCCCTGTGTAGCTGTTTTCTGTAGTGGATTGTTGTCTTCATCCCATGTAATGATGATGGCATTGTTACCTGGTGCATTCCACAATTTTGAACTCGTAATTTGATTGACAACTTTACCAATCCAGACATCACCTGTTTGAATTAACTGTTGTGGATTATTGCATTCTGGTAGTCCGTGCATCTCATGGCACTGGTTAAAAACAATGTGGCTATAGTTAGGAACTTTGTCGGTTTTAAAGTCGGATTCAAGCTGATTTAATCCAACAATTTTCTTTGATAAGTTGGGGTCATCCTGTACTTTTTTAAAGTTAATAAAACCATTATGTTTAGAAGCATAGCGTGGTTGTAATAAGTTGGGAGATACGACTACCTTTGATCCTGACGTGGGGATGTCTTCAAAATACCCCTTCCAAGTTAGTCCTTTCCGTTCTAGTTGGTCAAGTAAACTCAAAGAAGAAATTGTATGATTAACATAATCTGCTTGCTTAGAGTTGCCACAAAATTTATCTGTACTGCCAGATTGACAATAATAAGCATCATCATCATGAATGCCAAATGTACTACCCCCAAGTATGGCAATATAGTTAGCTTCACTGGGATGCACCTCCCCATAAAAATTAGTAGCCAAGCCGTAGGTTTTTCCCAATTGATTGAGAATTGGAGCATCAGGATTGCCAATAATTTGCTCGTAGGCTTTGTTTTCTTCAATAATTACAAAAATATGTTCGTACTTGGGAATTGTCTTGTCTTCTTTGGTAGGGAATGAGGTAGTTATGGTTGTCTTTTTCTCTGTAGGTTGCTGGTTATTATTAGTCAGTCCTTGGCTTGGTTGTTTTGATGAGCAACCAGTTATCATCAAGTTCAGAACGCAAAGCGTTAGAAGGGCGGTTTGATAAAGTCGGTATGAAAACATAATTAAAAACTTCTGGTACAGTAAGTGAGTTGATAAAAGTGAATTATCGAAAAAGTTTACATCTACTATCTAATTTGACAGAATTGCTATATCTAAGTAGGTGAACAAAATAAAAACGAGGGGTATTGTGTTTTATAAAATGGCTGAAACTCAATCAGAATCTCGCATTAAGATAACTTTATATATCGTTACATACCTTTGAATTTTTCTGCTCACCTACTTAGTTTCTATATAAAATATGTTACAACAAACATTTGTTATTCCGGCATTGCTAATCTTTTTGTTGTCCACTGGTGAAGAAATTACAAGATTTATGCTTCAATGAGCAGGTGGTGCTTTAGCTCCAACTTTTCCTTTATCGAGAAAAATCAATAAAGGCAGTGAACAAAGAAAAACAATACCAACAAAGCGGAAAACGTCTGCATAAGATAGAATCGCAGCTTGAGTATTAACCAACTGAGACAGAGCAGAGATTGCTTGTTGGTGGGCAGTTGTGGCATCAGCACCCCGATTCTGGAACAGTTCTGTCAGAACATTAAGCCGTTGACTCGTTTGGAGGTCATAAGGTGTCAGCTTTGCTAACAAAATTGCCCGGTGGAAAGACTCCCGTTGACTCAATAGTGTAGTCAAAATCGCAATACCAATGCTTCCACCCAACTGACGACTCAGGTTATAAAAGCCAGATCCTGCTGATATATCTTCTTTGGGAAGAGAACCCAGACTAGCCAAACTTAAAGGTAAGAACATCAAAACAGTCGTCGCCCCACGCCATATTAAAGGACAAAACAAATCTTGCGTGGCGGTTTGGGGTGTAATCTTTGCTAAATCAAACATCACCGCAGTAGTGCCAACAGCCCCTAACCCAATTAAAATGCGAGCATCTATCTTACTAGAGATTTTACCGAGAAGAATCATCATTATGGCTGAGGCTAAAGCCCCTGGAGCCAGTAACCATCCGGTTTGTGTTGCCGAAAAGTGCAGCACTCCCTGAGTAAACAAGGGTACAGCGAATAAAGCCCCGTACAGTCCCATGCCCAGAATTCCAGAGTAAAGACTTCCGGCTGCTAGGGATTTATGACGGAGTACCCGCAGGTCAACCGCTGGTGCTTTCGTCCTCAATTCTCGCCAAATAAACAGAATTAGCCCAACAGCACCCGATATTGCTAAGGTTGTAATCCAACCCGATTCAAACCAGCCGTCCTTTTCCCCTTCCTCTAAAAACGTCTGCAAACTACCTACCGCAATACACAACAGCGCAATCCCTGCCCAATCAACTTTCTGCTGGCTTTGGGAGAGTTTCTTGGAGTCCGGTCTCAGGAACACAAGCGCCATAATCACAGCTACAATCCCAATAGGCAAATTAATAAAGAAAATCCAGCGCCACCCTAATGTATCAGTTAAAAAGCCACCCAGGGTGGGACCAATGGCAGGTCCGGCAATCACCCCAACTCCAAACACTGCTTGAGCTACACCCTGTTCCGATGGCGGAAAGGTTTCAAACAGAATCGCTTGGGCTTTTGCCAACAGTCCACCGCCACACAAGCCCTGAAGAATGCGGGCAGCCACCAGCATCGGCAAGTTAATAGATAGACCACACAACACCGAGGCAAACGTGAACCCAATCATGGAAAAAACAAAGTAGGTTTTCTTGCCAAAGAAGTCACCTAACCAAGCGGAGAGGGGAATCAGCACCACGTTAGCGATCGCATAACCAGTCACAACCCAACCAATTTCTGTGATCGTTGCCCCTAAAGTTGTCTGTATATCTACTAGGGCGACGTTAACAATGCTAGTATCAATTACCTCTAAAATTGCCCCTAGAGATGCCGTCAGGGCGATCGCCCATTTGAGTGGTCCCTGCACATACCCGGCAGCATCGTAAACGGGTTGTTTTAATCGTGATGAGGAATTATGGTTTGTAGACATTGGGAATTTACGTAGAGATAAATAAAAAAATTAGTGTCCTCTATGAATTGATGCCGCTGGATCACTAGTGCTTGTATTAACCGTAACCTTAACGCTTAATCCCGGTCTGAGCTTGTGCTGCGGGTCAGTGCTGGGGTCAAACACCAAGCGAATGGGAACCCATTGCACAACCTTATTGAAGTTTCCAGTGGCGTTATCAGGTGGAATCAGAGCAAAACTAGATCCGGTTGCCGGACTGATACCTGCGATAGTGGCGTGAAAGGTTTCACCCGGATAAGCATCAACTTCCACCTCGGCTTTCTCACCAATTTGCAACTTGCCCAACGCCGTTTCTTTGAAGTTGGCATCCACATAGATAGCTTCAGTTTGCAGAGATACCACTGATAACAATGGCTGTCCAGTTTGCACTTTCTCACCGACCTGGGCGCTGAGTTGTCCTACATATCCGCTAATAGGTGCTTTCATCAAAGTATACTTCAACTGCTGTCGAGCAAGTTCTAATGTCGCTTTTGCCTGTTTGAGTTGCGCCTGAGCCTGCTGCTGCTGATCCTTCAAAACGGTGACATTCTGTCCAAATACCAATTTCTCAGCCACTTGCCCTTGAGCCTCTGCAACTCCCGCCCGTGCGCTTTGCAGTTGAGCCTGAGCATTTTTCACTTCTGCCTGAGTTTGAGTAACCGTCTTTTTTGCTGCTGTTAATTCAGCTTGGGCATTCTCATATGCAGCCCTGGCGGTATCTAACTGTTGTGCCGAAATTGCTCCTTCTCGGTATAGCTGTTCATAGCGACGAAAATCAATCTGCGTCTTGTTCACGGCTGTTTGCGCCTGAGTCACACCTGCTTGATTGGTTTCCACCTTTGCCAGGGCTTGATTTATAGTCGCTTGGGCTGCACTCACCGCTGAGGCTTTTGTGGCTAAATTTGATTGAGCCTGTTGCACCTGGGTGGGATTGGTTTGGCTGGTGACACTTACGGTATCTTTAGCCGCTTCTAATTGGGCTTGAGTCGCAGCCATCGCTGCTTCTGCTTGTTGTACTTTCAGGCTCAAATCTTGGTCTTCTAGAATCAACAAGGATTGACCCGCTTTTACGTAATCACCATCTTTTACCAACACTTGCTGGACTGTGGCGGGAATTTTGGCAGAGATGGGAGAGAGGTGTCCTTTGATTTGAGCATTGTCAGTAGAAACATGGGTGTGTTGAAATTGCCACCACCGCAGCCCAAAAATAGATCCAACTGCAAGGGCTATCGCTACGCCCACACCAATCACCAGTCCTCTTCCGCGCTGCTTACGGACTATCTGCGGTTGTTTCGTTTCATCCTTCACCGGATCAAGAGCTATTTTATCGGTCGTTGCGTGACCATTGGCTGAATTTTGATTGTGATGATTATCCGGTTCTAATTCACCCAATTCAGTGAATTCATGCGTTTTTGCGGTGTGACCGTTGACTGAATCGTGATTTTGTTGTCCGTTCTGATTTTCAGTTGCATGACTTCTTTGTTGCTCATTCTCCTGGTTTTGAGAATTTGACTCTTCTAAATTTTTGAGATCATCAACATCAATGGGATCTAGTTTGGTAATAAAGTTCTGAATTTGGGGTCGCTTCATATCTTTTTCAACTTATTTAATTGCAATGGGATAAAGGAATTTAAATAACAAAGAGGCAAACTAGCGGCGTAATTCCACCAACTATTAAAAATCTCGAAAAAGTTGGTTTAATCTGTATTTTTGAAGTTTGAAGTTTGAATTTTGAATTCCGTTGTTGTCCCAATTCCTCGCACGAACAAGTCCACACAGCCTTCGATGTATTGCGTCCGACTATAACCCCGCTCAAGAATGGAAACATGGCGGCGAATCATTCCCGATAAAAGTATGCCAGTGAACTGATCCACGGCTAGAGGTAGATCCACATCGGGACGGACATTGCCTTTTTGAATATAGGTGTGCAGATAGGCAATTAGCTTTTCACGCAACGGTAGAAATGATTGCTGTACCACCTCAACAGCTTCTGCGGGATGCCTCTGTGCTTCCCCAATAAACATCCGAAACAGGGCTTGATTCTCCTCCAGCATTTCATCGTAAAGCTGTGCATAATACAGCAGATCTCTGTAGAGGTCATGAGTCCACTCTACTTGGTGGGTAAGTGCTTCTGTTAGTAAAGCTGTAATGTGTTGAGCTACTGCTCTCAAAAGTTGTTCTTTGCTTTGAAAATGCCGAAACAAGGTAACTTCACTGACATCAGCGAGATTAGCAATTTCACGGGTTGTCGCCCCAACGTAGCCTTCTGTAGAAAACACTTCAATGGCGGCTTTCAAGAGGCGATATCGGGTTGCGGTTGTTCCTCGACTCGTTCGGCTCATTATATTTAATGTAAGTGCTAACTTACATATTATAGACTATTAAACTTTTTTGGGGTATTTGTAGAAAATTTGACATCAAAGCCATCACTGTGCTAAAGCAGAAAAAATGTCCAAAACTGCTGAAAGCTTTTTTCTAATTGGCTTTTTGGCTTTTTATCAGGAAATAGGCTGAAATGAAACCCCTGATTGTCAATGCTCCATAACTTTTGGATTGGCTGTTTAGTATCTTGATAATTTAATCTAATATACTTAATTAGGGCTTGCTGATAGCGTAGCGTAAGCCATATAAATCTATAAACTTTTCTTAATAAGGGTTTCGTGGATTTTTAGAACAAAAAAGTGTAAGGCTTCGCCGTGAGTGTCAGCCGAACGGTTATGGCATTTAGAGCCTCAAAATTCTTGCATTTTTATCTTTAATCATAAAACCTTGTAGCGAGGCGGTTTTACTGCTGATGGTTGATAGCTGTTGTAATTGGGAATAATAATCGTGTAAAAGCTAGAATGCTTGTTGGACGTATAATTTATATACGACTTTATACCACGATTATCATTTTTATTTAGTTACAGTAAATTGTTATCGAAAATCAATGATTGAAACAATTATTGTCTTTGTCATTATTGGGCTAATTATCACGGTAATTTTAGCCAATCCCTTCCTCATTAAAAGGAGAAGAAATCGTCTCAAACGTCGCCCTTTTCCTCACCTTTGGAATGCCATTATTGAGAATAATCTTCCCATATATCTCTATCTGTCATCAGATGAAAGAAGGCGACTTCAAGGACATATTCAAGTGTTTTTAACCGAAAAGCAATTTATTGGCTGTAGAGGATTACAGGTGACAGAAGAAATGAAACTGATTATTGCCGCTGTTGCCTGTTTACTTCTACTTAATGAACGAGGAGAATACTTCCCAAAACTGCGTTCAATTCTGGTTTATCCCAGTGCCTATATTGTTAAAGAAACGGCTGCTATTAGCGATTATGTTGTTGAGGAAAGACGTGTCGCTAGACTAGGGGAATCGTGGACAAAAGACCAGTTAATATTGTCTTGGGAACAGATAAAACAGGATACTTTTAATTGGCAAGATGGACATAATGTTATTCTACATGAATTTGCCCATCAGTTAGATCAAGAGGATGGTAAAGCTGAAGGTGTGCCGATTTTACAACGCAACTCTGACTATCCGATTTGGGCTAAAGTGATGAGCGAAGCATATCAACAACTTTGTAACGATGTTTTCCAAGGTGTAAATAATGTCATAGAGTGCGATTCGTTGTTAGTTGAATCACGGTAATCAGCCCGCACATAAACTAACCAACCCAATCCAAACATGGAAAAAGGTTGAACTCTCGGTCTGATATGGGTGCAAGTCCCATCTACCAGACTCAGG
>JANMEE010000017.1:0-3145 GCA_031376645.1 Dolichospermum sp. OTE_75_concoct_329_sub
AATGGCTACCACCAGAATTAACTAGGGCAGGAAGATTTGACTACATTTATAAAGTAGACCTGCCTAATTATGGAGAAAGACACAGTATTTTTAAACTCCACTGTGCTAGATTTGATGATAGATTTAGTGGTGATGTTTCTGTTAAAATTGACCCTTATAGTCAAGAAGAATGGCGACGACTGTTGAAAGAAACTAATCGTTGTGTAGGTGCAGAAATCCAAACTATTGTGGAGAGGGCTGCGGCTACTACTTTCTGTCAAATGTTTCCAGAAGATGTACCTGTACCTACCAATAGTAAACTACCAGTGTTGGAAATTTCTGTGGCGACGCTGTTAGCAGAACGTCAGCAAATCAATCCATTAGCTATTAGAGAAGCAGATAAGGTGGAAAGTATGCGGAACAAAGCTGAACTTCAGGGTTTACCATCTTCTACTGTAGATTCATCGGAGTATGCAATTGGTAATATAGATATATTTGGTGGTTGAAGTTATTAATAAGGAAATAAATTACTAATGAAGCCCGCTCCTGAATTTCCTATCATTTTTGTTACTGAAGCAGATTATGAGCTTTCCAGTAACGAGATGATGGGCAGCAAGTATAAATTTTGGTTTGAACATGAACAACTTGGGCGTTGCCTATATAAGCAAGCGCGACCAAATTTAGGAGAAGATTGGGCAGAGAAAGTAGCGTCTGAGTTGTCTGAGCTTTTAGGATTACCCCATGCTACTTATGATCTGGCAGAAACTTGGGAAGGGAATTGGGGTGTAGTTTCACCGTACTTTTTACCAGGAGGAGGGACACTTGTTCATGGCAACGAAATTCTCACGCCAATTGTGCCAAATTACCCTACCTTCGTTACCTATGGCGCATCACAACATACAATAGATATTGTTCTGCAAGTTATTGCAGCAGATTATGTGGGCTTGCCAATAGCTTGGACACCACCGAGCGGTATCCAAACAGCAGTAGAAGTGTTTGTTGGCTACCTGTTGTTAGATGCCTGGATTGGTAACGGAGACCGGCATCATGAAAACTGGGCTTTTGTGCGAAATAAGGTGGCATCTACAGAAACTGTACACTTAGCACATACCTATGACCATGCTTCGTGTTTGGGACGTGACCTCCCTGACGGACAGAGACAGAAACGCTCAATCGAGGCGTATGCAAATAAATGTTATTCTGCTTTTTATAACAGTGTTGAAGACAAAAAGCCCCTTAAAACTTTTGATGTATTTCACCGAGTTGCTCATCGTTATCCCCAAGCAGCCGATGTATGGCTGGAGCGGCTTGAAAGCATCTCAAGAGCAAATACGCTCTTAATTTTTAGTCGTATTCAGCGTAAGCGCATTTCAACTATTGCCGTTGAGTTTGCACAGAATATTCTGGAATTCAACCAACACAGGCTGCTTAAATTAAGGGAATTACTTCAGTGAAGACACCTCAAACATTATTTTTAGCTTGGCAAGACTCTAATAGTCGCTCTTGGTTTCCCATTGGTCGGTTGACCTTTGATGGTACGAGGTACAAGTTTGTCTACACCCAAGGCGTAAAAGCGGCAGAGAGAATGTGCAATTTTGCGCCTTTATCTTCTTTTCCGCACTTAAATGAAGAATATACATCAACCCAATTATTTCCTGTTTTCTCTAATCGGTTATTGCCTCGTTCCCGTCCTGATTATGCAAGTTTCCGGCAATGGCTGAATATTCCAGAACATGAAGATGATCCAATTGCAGTACTAGCCCGTAGTGGTGGACAACGAGAAACAGACACACTCACCGTCTTTCCCTGCCCAGAACCAGATGCAGCAGGACAATATCAGCTGCACTTTTTTGTACATGGGCTGCGACACCTGCCACAATGTGCAATTGAGCGGATTAATCGCTTGGAACCTGGAGAAAAATTATGGTTAGCTCATGAATTTCAAAACTCCTACGATTCCCAAGCATTAACTTTTCATAGTGAGGATCACCACATCGTAGGCTATTGCCCACGTTACTTAAGAAATGAAGTTTTTGAACTTCTTGAACGCGACCCCAGTTCAGTAATACTGAAAGTAGAACGTGTAAATTTACCACCAACACCGCTCCAATTTCGGCTACTGTGTCAGATAACTGCTTTGTGTAAAGACGACTTTCGCTCGTTTTCTAATCCAGAGTATCAGCCGCTCAATCAGGAAGACTTAATAGCAGCAGTTTAATTTATAGCAATTGCTAAAATGCTTAAGAAATCGTATTTTGATTTAAAGGGAACAGAAAAATGCCCTAACAATTGTGGCGACTGCTATAACTATTGACAGTTAAGCCTATGCTCATGACTTTCTTCATCAAGCTAGATTATGTGTTATTTGAATTTCAATCTTAGTATACAAGTACTGTAATTCTACTTTTATTGCTTTCGACTTACAACTTTGTGATGACTGCACTCAGCATAATTTCAGTAAACAATGTCCACTGCACCAAACCAGACTTCCCAACAAATTAATGCTTCTGTTCCCCAAGAAACTATTACTGGGGTAGTAGAAAGTCTCACTTTTTACTGGGAGGAGTCTGGCTACACAGTGGCACGCTTAACTCGCTCCAGTATCAAAGATTTAACAACCATTATTGGCAGTTTTGCTAATATTCAACCAGGGCATACACTACAACTAATGGGTTTTTGGCGGGAACATCCCCAATATGGATTACAATTTCAAGTAATCAATTATAAAGAAACCAAACCAAGTATAGTTTTTTGTCAAGATAATTGATATGCGTTTATGCTCAAAGATTAGTTATTTTACGCAGAAAAAATGTTATAAAAATACCTGGTTTTTAGTTATAGTGGTAACAAATTATTTGAGTAAAGCTCAGATTAGTGTTATGGCTATGAAATTTTTGGAGATAAGATTTGCTTAATAATTGGCTCAGTAATAGTACAAGAGAACCATGTCCATATAAATTTGGGGTCAGAGACATCACAGAATGTTCTTCACCTAATTTATCTGATCCTGAAGACACAATACTTAACCCGGATTTCTCACAAGTGAAAAAAATCATTGATAAAGAGCGAAAAAAAGGAAGTTTATTTGATACATAAGTAGCAAAGATGAAAAAAGGAAATCTCTTCAGTATATAGTTGAGAAATTTCGTTAAATATAAAGAGCTAT
>JANMEE010000025.1:0-50917 GCA_031376645.1 Dolichospermum sp. OTE_75_concoct_329_sub
TAGAGAACAGGAACTGGCACAACTCAAAGTTTCTAATCATAAGCAACAGGCTGAATTAATAAATATTGTCAATTTGATGACAAACACAGATGCAATCAATTTAAATCAAGCAGAAATTCAGGAGCAATTTATGAAAATAAAAACTTTGGTGCAGGAAATAAAAATCCATGAATATGTAACTTAATTCATATAATCCAATGATCTTGATTAACTGTAACTTGATGATTTTCATCTATTAATAATTTTTGCTGTCCTGGATGTCCTGGAATTGCATTGGCAATTTGAATACCGACATAAATAAAGCTTATAGGTGTAGCCAGTCTTGGTGTAAATTGAACCTGAATTCTCGTTTTTGCAGCTATATTTCTGTCAATAAAGCGATAAGCAGGTAGGGTATTTTTTTACTACTGTTTAAAGTGAATATTCAGTAACATTTCTAGATTTCATTGATCTCTTCGTTGTATCCATATTCTGTGTTAATATACTTGCTCTTGGCGTATATTTATTGGAAACTGTTTCCTTACGCCACTGTTCTAAATCATTAGTTATATCTCTCAAAGGTGGTATTTTATTTTGCAAATCATCATGCTTTAAATTCTGTAAAACCAACAGTTGAAAATACAATTCCCTCTGTTCACCCACAGAAAGCATCTCCTGAGATTTTTCAAATTTGTCTCGAATACCCGTTTTAACCTCTTCTACATTAACGAGAGAAGAATTAATATTAAAATTATCCCTTTCCACTTGCTGCCATACCTTTTTAAGTGCAGGATGTAGAGGAACTGGTATATCAGCTATATTCTTAACCTCCTTGCTACCATCCCTTGCTTTATCAACTAAACCATATTTCTCTAAATCAAACAAATGAGCATTGCGGGATATAAACTTCAACTGTGTTAAATCCCAATCACTAATATTCAGATAATCTACCTGCTTAATAATCCCTTCTGCTGTTTTATGAAGAGTGAAAGATACCATTTTTTCTTGTTCACCCTGATGATTAGTTTTATGTAGCTGTAACTTTGCCACCCCAGCTTCTACATCCCTGGATCTAGAAATCGTGTATTCCCCTATAGTTAAATTATCAGTCTTAGCTTGTTGTAAAGCAGAATTGAGTAACCCCAATACCTCAGTCTTTCTAAAACTTTCCAACGTTGCAAAAGTGCCAGCAGGTGCTAAAGAACCTAGTTGGTTAGCAATATCTCTGATATCTGCATTTTGTAGCTGTGGTAATTTCTTCTCACCCGAAATCTTCTCAGCTACCATCAAAAACTCTTGTCTTTCTACTGCTAACATTTGTGTAGGAGGAACTTTAACTTTTATATCCTGACGAGAATTGACAGTAAATTCCATCAGAGCATGAGAAAAGTTAGATAATTCATCACGCCGATGATGGATACTATACTTTTCACCTTCTTTTTTAATTACAAAAGCATCACTTCTGTAAAGTCTAGAACCATCTACTAAAGTTTCTCCATAAGCTTTGAGAAGTTCAACTGCTGTTTGAGCAATTTTGGCATTTTCAACTTTGAGATTATGCCGCATTTTCAGCCAATGTAAACCTATAACCTTTTGCCAAATGGGTACAACATCCTTCTTAATAGGAACTTCCACTTCCCGTATCCACTTCTGATTTTGAGAAGTTACTGTTGGAGATGAAACCACACCATTGTAGTTTTCTGTAAAAGCGACTTTTCGCTTAGGTGTTTCAGTTTCTTCCTCTGTTGTTTCAATAAATCTAGCTGACTTTTCTTCCCTAAAAGCATCAACTTCAGGTATTGTCTCTGTGACTGTTTCTTCAGTTTTTATTTCATTCGTCGAAACTTGCTTATCAGTAAAATTATGCTGATTTTCTTCCTCTATGTATGTTGTTTCAGCCATAGGTATATCCCTGGCATCATCCCATTCTGGTGAATCATCTACTGGTGGTTCTGGTAATGGAGTATTTTCATCCCAAAAGACAAAAGTTTCCTCTTCAAATGGTAAATCTAAAATAGGTGTAAATTCATTGTCTAATTCAATGTTTTCTCTAGAATTTACTGCTGCTGTTGGAGATTCAGATTCTGTAGAATTATCAACAACTTCACTCTCAATATTTTGAACTCCAAAAAGCTGACCTAGCAGTTCATCAACAATTTTTGTTAAATCTTCCTTTATCTCTCTTGTATTATTTGGGGTATTTTGACTAGGAGGTAAATAACGAATTATAGGTTCATAGACTACAGTAATAATTTCCTCAGTGTCTAAATTTTCCGTCACCCAGTTATGACGACATTTACCTTCAATATCTTGCTGGTAAACAGTTAATTTATCACCTGATTCAATGGTGGCAATGATAGCTAAAGAAGAATTATTATTAGCTAGAACAATATCTGTGATGTCTTGAGAATTATCTGCTGCTGTTAACATTAACTGCTTGGCGATATTCTGCACTTGGACATCAGATATTTCGGCTGATTCCCATTTCCAAGCACCAGGAAATTCCTCATCTGGAACAAGCCGATATTTCTCACTACCAACTTGTATTTCAATTTCAAATAACTTTTCTTGTTCTTGTTTAAGTTTTTCTCTGACTTTATCTATTAAAGCCTGAACTAATTCTGCTAATACTGAAGCAGTAATTTGAAGCTCATCAATTATATGGTCAACTGTTTTTTGATAAGCAGTTGCTAATTGCGTTACTCTTTCATCAAACATATTAATATATCCATTTTAGATCAGGATTAAAGGATGAATAGAATTCATTTAATAACTTTACTTGCTGATTTAGCATATAGACATACCCTTAACATTGATAATTAGAAAAATCCTTTATAAGCATCAATAGGTAGTGGTACAGTACCCGCTTGTACAGGTTGCTGAGGAATAGGAAATAATTTATTCACCTCCGCCACTCGTTTATCTAAATCCTCTTGGGTAGGACGTTCTTGAGTGCTTTTTTCAGTCAATTGAGCAATCAAACTTGTCCACCTAGAGTCATTTGCTTGGTCAATATTAATTAAAACTTTGGGGATTTTAATGGTTTTTAATAAAGGCACAGAAGCTTCATTTTGATTACAGTAAGCCGGGTTAATAAATATACATTTCCCCGGTGGCAACTTCAAAAACTGTGCTGGTTCAAATAACTTCCGTGTTTTATCCTGTTCAGAGATTGAGGTACTGCTTTTACCTCCCCCAGTGCTTTTAGATTTCTGCTTGTATTTAATTTCTTCATCTCCCAGGTAAGCACTAAACAACCGCGCTGATTCTTCCTCACCTGGATTAAAAATGAATTTCGTACCGCAAGCACCTAGCATGGTTTTAGCAACTTCCTCACCATAGTATTTCTCTAACTGTCCCATGTTCTGCCAACCAAGAATGCCGCAAAAACCCTCACTGCGAGATTCATTCAGCCATCTAAACAGGTCTGGTAGGTATAATGAAGGCACTTCATCGAGGACAACAACTAATGGGTCTTGCCTTTTTTTAGCGATCGCTCTAGCCACAGTCATGTGTAAGATACTACATAATAACGGACCCACAGCATCCCGTCGTTCCCTATCCAACCCAAAAATAATCATCTGCTTACCCTTGATTTCTAAAGGTAGAGTCGTCTTACCAACAAAACACCCCAAAGTATTCTTTTTCATAAACCGGGTAAACATCAAACTGGCAGTACCGGCGATACCAGCAATCGTTTTCTCAGAACCAGCAGAACTAAACAACTGACCAAAAGCAATCTTAATCCAGGGATTGAGGTTAGCAGCCATTAACCGTTCTACCATGCGATCGCTACTAAGAATAGCCGCTGCTGTCATAATATCTGGATACTGGGTTTGTTTAGTCAGCATCAGGATAGCTTCCGTTAACTGATCACCAGCAGGTCCAAAAAAAGCATCTTCATTACTAGCAGCCATCATTTTGAAGTTTTTGTTGATCACAGTTGCTAACTGCCTTGCTGTTTCTGCGTCCGTAGAATCTCGGAGAAAATCAAGGGGATTACACACCTCACTTTCAGGGAAACCAGGAGCAAAAATATGGACTTGATAACCCATCTTTTTCGCATAACTGGCAACTTTAGCTTGAGTTGGGTATTTAAAGTCATATAAAACAATCGGAAAACCTTGGTCAATGGCACTATAAATCATTGGGTTAATAGCAGAAAAAGACTTACCGCTACCAGGAGCACCAATTACTGCCGTTCCTCTTTGTACATCTGGTATGTATAACGGTATGGGACTTCCCGGTTCTTTACCTTGAGTTTTTCGACCTGTAAATTTGTGTCTACCAACATAGAGAGTGGCACTATCACATTGAGGATTCGCGATTTGTTTGATAGCTTTCTTTTTCGCTTTAGCTGTCTCCTTGCTGCCGCCAAAATAACTTGTAGCTAACCTGCCTTTTTTATTCCCAGATAACATTTGTAGTAATAGAAATCCTAGCAATAATCCTGTCAGCATTAACCCATTAGCAGAAAAAAGATAATGAGTGTATTTACCAATTGGTGCTTGAGGATTTTGAAGTTCAGAAATAAAGTTGTTTGTACTCATGGTGATTAGATAAATTTCAAAATGATTGATATAGACTTAAGATTGTGATATTTTGTATGACAGCCATTTCAAGTAGATAACTACATTTTTTTATTTCACGCAGAGACGCGGAGGCGCAGAGAAGAGCGCAAGAGTGTTGTTTTAAAATTTGAAGGTTGTTGTAGATGAATATTTTAAAACCTATATAGGAATACGATTTGATTGCTGATAGTTTGTTTAGGCAAGTAATATCAAATCCGTTAGAACAACCACACTAAAAACGAGCTATAAACCCTGTTATTACAGGATTGAGACTATGTGTATTTAACCGGATTTGATATAAGAGGATTATGGAAAATTAAGGTGTCCCCGATTTTTTCAGAAATTAAACAGGATGCCTATATTAGTCCTGTATCAGTCATAAAAAATTATCTTTTGGTTCAATTCTCTTCTCTGTGTTCTCTGCGCCTCTGCGTGAAATAAAAAATTTATTTATGCTATGTCACGTATCCTGTAAAAACACGGATTAGATAGAATTGTAATATCAGCACGATATATAAACTCTCATCACACATAACATCCTATCTCCACTAAAATGCAACTTCAAAAAACATTAGATTATCTAGGGAATTGTTAAAGGAGTACCGAGAAATATAGGTGATTTTTCTTGATATATAAAAAAAGGAAACGGTCCAATAAAATAAGGTGAACAGCCTAAATCAAACCAACCACCTCTCCGACAAATGCGGAAGAAAATAGCAGTTGATGCAGTTCCATCACCTTCATTAATATCCCACACAGCTTGTTTAAAACCCTTACCAAAAGGATGCCTTCCGGTTGGTTCTTTCCCACCATTAAGATTGCCTAATATCCCAAACCCACCCTTTACTTGTTGAAACTTACCACTCATCCATTGACTACCTGTGATTCCACCTCCACCTGATAATTCTATGTGAGCGCAGTTGTTAGTACATGGAACATTAAATCCAACTTGGTCACTACCACTAATCGAACGTTGCCGGTTTGATTCTACTTCCTTTAATGGCAAGTCTAATTTACCAACAATACTTCCTTGCGGTACAGGTGCATTGGGAAAATTAGTGAATGTTACCTGATTTAGTCCAGGTATTTTTGATATGCTAGTATTCTGCCAATTACTAAATTGTTTAAGAGCAGTTTTTTCTATTCCAGGAATGGAAGTCAGATTATAATCAGATAAATTAATTTCTCCTAACTCTATATCTTTTATCTGTGGAAAATCATTGATAATTCCTCCTATTGTTTGTCCATTAATATTCGCAACACCCAATATCTTTTTGATTAAATCTCGAATAGGTGGTACATTTTCTACATATTCATTAACTAGATTGGGAATTGCTTTAGTTAATTCAGGAACGGTTTGCCATTTAATCGTTTGAAAATCTGATAACTTAGTATTTACCAGAGAAATACCACTCAGTTGACCAATTGTTTGTAAACTAAAATTTTCTAAATTAAATACATTTTCAAAATCTCCTAATTCCATCACTTCATCTAAACTTTGTCCCGCTTGCCAACTTCTGATTGATTTATACCCAGGAAATTCAACATTGGGAAGTTCAACACTACCAGGACTAGAGAAAATAAAAGATTTAAATGTAATACTCTGCCAATCAGGAACTGGTGCATTGTTGATGTATTTGCTAGGGATAGTGTTCACTGTTGGTGTAGGAGATGCCGTTACTGGCTGAATTCCCAAAATATAACCAAGTAAATTATGATTGCGAAAGGATATTAAGCCATGTAATAATAAACTTGTACATAAACCCAAAAACATCCAATATTTGATATAGTAATTGAAATTTAATTGATTAGTTTTTGTACTTTCAACAGGTTGTTGATTATTTTGATGATGACGATTTAGCAGCATATTTGTACCCTAATTAATTACTAGAAGGATCGTCTGAAAAATCTTGATTTCTCTGAATTGTAGGTTTAACTTTTTGATTAGGAATTTGATTAGGAAGATTAGGAGCAGTTGATTCAGATCCTAATTGCAATAAACGCTCAATTAGCTGAGGAGAAACTTTGACACTTTCAGCAGCATTGGTTAGATTTTTACCTGACTGTAACTCTTGAATTAGTTGTTGAAGTTTCTGCCATAAAGGATTACTGGGAGTTATCCACCGTTTTTCTGCTGCTACCTGTAATCCCTTACCCGGATTTCTCACAAAGAAAAGAGAAAAAGGGGTCAAAAACTGCGAAAATGTATATGTAGAAAGCATTTGAGCAATTATAAAGTATGACCCCAGTAAGAACAGATTGTATACCAAAACAGTTCACTTTTAAACAAGAAAAACTCCCCCCAGTAGTAGTTAATTTCCAGGGTGGACAAGTAACATCAGATGCAGGTCTAAGTTTAATTGCGGAAATAGACCGAAAGTTGCAAATAACATTACGGTTAGCTAAGTGTTTCCAAGACTACAGAAATCCAAATAAGACATTGCATCCTGTAGAAAGTCTATTAGCACAACGAATCTATGGCTTAATTATGGGATATGAAGACTTAAACGACCATGAAGAATTACGCCATGATCCAATGTTTGCTCTGGCGTTAGGAAAAAATATTAGTCAAGAGAATGAACCATTTATATTGGCAGGAAAGAGTACGTTAAACAGGATAGAACATTGTCCTGAAAATGTAGAACAAGGTGCGGAAAGTCGTTACCATAAAATTAGTCACTCTCAAGAAGAAATAGAAAAATTATTTGTAGACATATTTTTAGAATCTTATTCATCACCACCAAAACAAATAACCTTAGATTTGGACGTAACAGATGATTTAGTGCATGGGAATCAAGAACAAGCTTTTTTCAATACTTACTATGGAGGATATTGCTATGCACCACTTTATATTTTCTGTGGAAAACATTTATTAGCAGCGAAACTTAGGGCTTCAAATGTAGATCCAGCGGAGGGAGCATTATCAGAATTACAAAGAGTCATTCAACAAATACGTGCAGAATGGAATAATGTAGAAATTTTAGTACGTGGAGATAGTGCCTATTCCAGGGAAGATATTATGGAATGGTGTGAGTCACAAATAAAAGTTGATTATGCCTTTGGTTTGCCGCAGAATAGTCGTTTAGTCAAGATGACTGCTGCAACTCAAAGTAAAGCCAAGCAAGAGTTTGAGCAAAAGCTATCTACAGTGGTTTCATTTTTAGAAACTCTATTTATCCCAGATACTGAACTTCTTGAACAGGCATCTAATTTGATAAAAAACTCTATTTGGTATAAAACTATTGACTATCAAACCCATGAATCTTGGAGTCGTAGTCGTCGTGTAGTCACTAAAGTTGAGCATGGGGTGAAAGGAACTAATATCCGTTTTGTTGTCACTTCAATTCCTACAGATAAGATGTCTCCAAGTGAAGTTTATACTCAGAAATATTGTCCTAGAGGTGAAATGGAAAATCGCTTTAAGGAACAAAAATTAGAACTGTTTAGTGATAGAACAAGTACCCATACTTTTGCTGGTAATCAACTCCGTTTGTGGTTCTCTTCCATTGCTTATGTTTTGATGAATGCTTTGCGAAATAAATGTTTGGCTAAAACTGAATTACACAATGCTCAAGTTGGCACTATCCGTACCAAGTTGTTGAAGTTAGGAGCTTTGATTACTGTGAGTACCCGGCGAGTTTTAATTGCGATTAATAGTTGTTGTCCCTACCAGCATATTTATGCTACTGCTTACCGTTGTTTGCAGTTGTTACCAAATCCTGGTTAATTCTTTTGGGACAATTATTTCTGAATTTTTAGCTTTTATTTAGGGTTGGAAGAAAAGTTTTTTTTCACTCTTTTTTGTCATGTCTGATTTTAATACTCAATTATTTATATCAGTATATCTTGCCTAAATAGCTCTTTATATTTAACGAAATTTCTCAACTATATACTGAAGAGATTTCCTTTTTTCATCTTTGCTACTTATGTATCAAATAAACTTCCTTTTTTTCGCTCTTTATCAATGATTTTTTTCACTTGTGAGAAATCCGGGAATAATCGTAGATGTAATCAATGAGTAATTGACTGGCTGTGGAGTATGGGTTGTCTGACAAGGCATTGATGGTTTTCCCCCCTAAGAGGGCATTTGGTCTTTTAGAGAAGGTATTTTCCAGGGCTGAGAGCCAATTTGGATCGAGGCTACAGTCATCATCAGTAAATCCTAAATATTGCCCTTTTGCCAGATTAGCACCTCTATTTCTAGCACTTGCTGGACCGGCGTTAGTTTGGGAAATTAAGGTGAGATTTAGCTGATTTTGGAATGGTTTAACCACCGTATCTAGAGATATTTTACTACCATCATCCACAACTATTACCTCAAGGCGGTTATGAGGATAATCTAGATTAGCTAGAGACTGCAAGCAATTTGTTAATGGCTGTGGACGATTATAGGTAGGAATAATAATTGAGAATAAAATCTGGTTTTCTAGCATAGATGTAGATTTTAATTATTTTTTCTTAAATCCTTTTTGGTAAATTCTTCATGATAAGAACGTTCTGTATTGACATCCCATAAATTATGATTCTCTCCCAAAATATTTTTCGCAGCTAATAATCCTGTTAACATTGAATGATCTTGATTATTATAACGGTGCATCCCATTTCGTCCAATGGTTTGTAAATTTTTAAAACCCTGTAAATAATCTTGAATAACTTGCAACTGTTGACGATATTCCTCATCATAAACAGGATAGGCTTTTAATTGTCTAATCACTGTCGCATCTTCAATTTTACGAATATCTGACAATAGAGATAAATCTACAATTTCCTTACTGGCGATTGCAATTAATTCACTATCCGACATTGACCAAAGTTCATCACCTTCCGAACAAAAATACTCCATACCCAAGCAGGTTTTACTGCTATCTGGAACCATTGCTGGACTCCAATTTTTGAAGTTTTGTATCCGTCCTACCTTAAACTCTGGACTATGAATATAAATCCAGTTATCGGGAAATAAATCAACCTCATCAATGATTAGAGAGACAATTAAAAAATCTCGATATTTCAAACTGCGTGCTGCTTGTAATACTGCTGTTGGTGCTGGTGGATCTAATCGTAATACTAAAGCAGTTACCGGCATACTAGAAATAAACTGGTCTGCTTGTAAATAAAACGTTTTATTTTCTTGTTGAACAGTAATTTTTTGAATTTGATAATCTTGATGGTAAATTTTATCTACCGTTGTATTGAGATGAACTTCTCCTCCTTTACTATTAACAATTTCTTGGCATTTTTCCCACATCATTCCCGGACCAAATTCTGGGTAGTAAAATTCTTTAATCAGGGATTTAGTTTCGTTATTTTTAAACAAACTATTAAGAACTGCTCTTTTTAATGACATTCCTTGAATGCGTTGGGCTGCCCAATCTGCCCTAATTTCTGTACAGGAAATACCCCAAACTTTTTCGGTATAAGACTTAAAAAAAGTTGCATATAACCTCTTACCAAAGCGGTTACACACCCATTCTTCAAAATTTTCTTCTACTGGATGAGGTTTGATTTTAACTTGCAAATAACTAAATAACATTAGCAAACTGTTAATAATTCCCAGATTTGATAAAGCGTTAGTTAATTCCAAAGGATAGTTAAAAAACTTCCCATTGTAATAAATGCGGGATAGTCTAGGGACTTTCAAAAAATTATTCCCTAATATTTCTATCCAAATTTGCTGAATTTCTCCTACTTTGGTGTAAAATCTATGCCCGCCAATATCAAAGCGATACCCTTTGTATGTTTCTGTACGCGAAATTCCCCCTACTCGGTCAGCTTGTTCTAATACAATTGGCTTGATACTGTGCTTCACTAGCTCATGAGCCGATGTTAAGCCAGCCGGACCTGCGCCAATAATCACTACATTGGAATTATTTTTCAAGTATTACCACTTAATTATTATTAATATTTTGGTATCATATCACAAACATTCATAATTTTTTTCCTCAAAATACCAATCACGAAGGCTAGACCACTGTAAAAATAGTAAAACCAGTGCCAAGGTAATACGCCCAAGGTAAATAAAATACCCCGCTTATTTATGAAAAAATGGTAAACAGAAGCATTAATTCCTGTAAGCAATGCACAGAGGGAGAATCCCACTTTTTATAATGGATAGATAAGCCCATTTAGATAGGCATAGCGATGAGCAAGAACTTGAGGCACATTATCTTCCTTCCACTGGGAACCAGAGATTTTAGTTCGACGGTCAATTTGTTTAATTGTGGACTCAATCGCACCAGAACCAATAGAACAAATTCCTTCAGCAAGCCCTAATTATAGTTAATAATCCGGTGACGATGCAGTGAAAATGATTGCGTGTGGAAGTAGCGAAAATCGTAATGAGCAGTTTGAGAAGATTGAAAGCCTTAAAACCCAGTATTTTGCTGAGGGTAACCCAGTGATTAGCATGGACAGTAAAAAAAGAGTTAATTGGCAATTTATACAGAGAAGTAAATATTTATACTGATGCTCTAATCAAGGTATTAGACCACGACTTTCCATCTTTGGCAAAAGCTACTACTCAGAAAGGGTTGCAGATTTTTACGACCATCATTGATAAAGCCTACCAAAGAGGAATAGGAGTTAATATAATATTAGATTCTTTCATAGTTAGGACTATATTCTTTGATTGATTCTAATGTATATTCTGGTTCATTCTCTGCATAACACTGATTTAAGTTGTTTAAAGAGAAAATATCCCAGTCTTCTGTTTCTTCTTGATTATTTTCTTCTGGTAGAATAGGAATAATAAATACTTTTGTTCCTTCTGGGATAGAGAGAGGATCTAGTAATTCTATTTTTCCATCTCTAACAATTGCTAAATTTCCTGATGTCATTTTTTGATCTCCTCATTTTTAATTATCTTAGCAAATATTCTTTAAGAATACTGCTAAACTCCTACGATAAATGTTGTTTTCTCGTTTATACATATTTGATCTTGTCTGTCAATGCATAACTCCTATATATTTAGTTTTATAAAGGTTATGATTTTTTCCAAGAATTCTCTTACATCCGCAATATCTAAACTATGCTGAAAAAATCAAACTTGTCTTTTCCAACAATTCCCAAATCTAATTATCAACCACAAAACCAAGATACAGCTATAGAAGCTGATATTTATTTGTTTAATAAGTTGAGAGAATTAACTTTAAAACAACGCCTAGAAATGTTTATCTCCCATGATAAAGGAGTAAAAAAACTATGTCTGACTGGAATTAAATTTAGACATCGTAATTTGACAATAGAAGAAATTAGAAATAAATTTATTCGTGCTGTACTAGAAGAAAAATTTACTCCTAATTTTCAACCAAAAGGTATTAATGAAAATATGTGGATTCAAGATTCAATTTCTTTAGCAGGTGAATTACATCAACTTTTTGAATCAATTAATATTAATTACTATGTTAGTGAAGGTGTTGCTAGTTCTATTCATGGAGAACCACGTTCTACTCGTGATTTAGATTTGGTGATAGAAATTAAACTAAATCAAATAGACTTACTGGTAAAAACTTTAGAAGTATCTGGATATTATTGTCCAGCAGGTGCGGTAGAAGATTTACAACGAGGTTTGGGAAATATGTTGAATATTACCCATACAGAAAGTATTGCTAATGCTGATATTTATATTACTGATAATTCACCTTTTGCAATATCCCAAATGCAGCGAAGAATATTAGTTGATTTAGATGGAATACCTGCTTTTTGGATAGCTTCAGCCGAAGATATTATTTTACAAAAACTGCGTTGGGGAAAGGGAAGTAAATCAGAAAAACAATGGCGTGATGTTTTGGGGATAATTAAGTTACAAAGTGAAAGTTTAGATTATTGTTATTTAACAGAGTGGGCAGAAATTTTAGATTTAGTTGCTGATTTCAGTGAAGTATTAACTCAATCTGGAATATGAAAATTACTCATGTTCAAATATCCAACTTGTCTAAGAAGTCAAGAATCTTATGTTTATCACCCCCATAATTTGCTAAACTCCAAATTTAGGAAAGCAAACAAAAATCTGATTATTGGGAATTGGGGGAGGTTCGCACCAGTGGTTGAAAGTGAAGACATAGAACAAATTAATCCCCAAGATTTGGTATGGCGGTTTTGGCCTGTTCTGCCAATTTACCCCTATGGTAAACGTCGGACAATCTGTAAAGAAGTTGTCAAAGATACCATTTGGACTTTTGATCAATTACAGGGAATCTTCTATGTAGTTGTGCCAATTCGCATGACTGTAGTTAAGCTAGAAAAAGGCGGTTTGCTGGTTTATGCACCCGTCGCACCAACGGGAGAATGTGTCCGTTTGCTGAATGAGTTGGGGGCAAAATACGGTGATGTTAAGTATATTATTTTGCCGACGATATCGGGAATAGAACATAAAGTATTTGTAGGTCCCTTTGCCCGATGTTTTGCCAATGCACAGGTATTTGTTGCCCCCGGACAATGGAGTTTTCCGATAAATTTGCCTTTAACTTGGTTGGGTTTACCTGGTAAACGCACTCAGATATTGCCGGAAAATATTCAGGAAGCCCCTTTTGCTGAGGATTTTGATTATGCCATCCTCGGACCAATTGATTTAGGTTTGGGTAAGTTTGCAGAGGTGGCTTTTTTCCACAAGCGATCGCACACTGTCTTACTTACAGATACTATAGTTTCAGTACCAGCAGAACCACCCGCAATTGTACAACTTGACCCTTATCCCTTGCTTTACCACGCTAAAGATAAAGCCTCAGACATGGTTATAGATACCCCAGAAAATCGCCGGAAAGGGTGGCAACGCATAAGTTTATTTGCTTTTTACTTCCGTCCCAGTGTGCTAGATGTACCCACCTTGAAAGATTTATTCACAGATGCTAGGAAAGCCCCAGAAAGCGATAGAAAAGCATTTTTTGGCTTTTTTCCCTTCCAATGGCGACAAGACTGGGAAAGGTCTTATGAGGCGTTAAGAGGAAATGGGCGGATATTTGTTGCTCCGGTTTTACAAAGTTTGATTTTAAATCGCGCACCGCAAGAAACAATAAATTGGGCTGATAAAGTTGCCAATTGGGATTTTCAATGGATTATTCCCTGTCATTTTGACGCACCTATTAAAGCTGAACCACAAGAATTTCGAGCTGCATTTTCATTTTTAGAAAAACAGCTTGTTGAGGGTTCTATTAGTAGTAATAGTTATCCTTTACCGGAGGATGATTTTAAATTATTGCGAGATATTGATGCAGAGTTGAATAGGTTTGGTATTGTTCCACCTGCGGGGGAGAAGGTATAGTATCGTAGAGTAAGTGTGAATATAAAAAGTGTTCATTTGGGTTTAATAATCATAATTATCCTTGTCAATTTAAGGATTAAAGGCTAGAAAAATTATTCTGATCCTAGATAATGCTTGCTAATTATCGCAATGTCCTTGAAGGTTTTCCTTTCTGCCATCTTTACTTTATGATATTTTAAACTTCATCTTCTTCAATAACTGCATTTCTATCTAATATTAATAAATTGCGAAGCTGGTCTGTATCCATTTCCGTTAACCAATCTTCTCCTGCACCTACAACTTGTTCTGCTAGTTGTTTTTTACTTTCTATCATATCATTAATTTTTTCTTCTAATGTCCCAGTACAGACAAATTTATGGACTTGGACATTACGAGTTTGACCAATTCTAAATACTCGGTCTGTGGCTTGATTTTCGACTGCGGGATTCCACCATCTATCAAAGTGAAATACATGATTTGCTCTAGTTAAATTCAAGCCAACACCACCAGCTTTCAATGATAAGATCATAATTGGTGGTCCTTGAGGGTCATGTTGGAATCTATCAATCATTTCCTCTCTTTGGTTTTTGCTGGTACTACCATATAAAAAGAATATTTCCCGTCCTAGTTGTTTTTCTAAATGAGGTTTGAGTAACTTACCCCATTCAGCAAATTGTGTGAAAATTAAAGCCCGGTCTCCTTCTGCTAAAACTTCATCTAACATTTCCTCTAGTCGTTGTAATTTAGCTGAATAATGTTTTTCTAAAGTTGCTAATTTCAAATATTGGGAAGGATGATTACAAATTTGTTTTAGCTTTACTAATAATCCTAAAATCATCCCCCGACGTTGCAAACCTTCCGCAGATTCAATTTGTACTAAAGATTCATCTACTAATTGTTGATACATTGTTGCTTGTTCGGCAGTTAATCCACAAAAAACTGTCATTTCTTGTTTTTCGGGCAAGTCTTGAATAATGTCTTTATCACTTTTCAAGCGCCGCAAAATAAAAGGTTGCACTAAAGAACGTAATTGATTTAAAGAAGCAACATCACCATACTTTTCAATGGGCATAGCAAACCGTCTTTGAAAAAATTGTTTACTACCTAAATAACCCGGATTGAGAAAATCTAAAATAGACCATAATTCCTGTAATCTATTTTCTACAGGTGTTCCTGTTAAAGCAATGCGAAATGTGGTGTCTAATTGCCGGACTGCTTGTGATTGTTTCGCTTCTGAATTTTTAACATTTTGGGCTTCGTCTAAAACAATTATCTGCCATTCAACTGCTTTTAATAATTTAATATCCCGGTAAATAAGTGCATAGCTAGTAATGATTAAATCATGTTTATTAACGGCTTCTGTAAATGCTTTACCTTTAGGACGTTTATCACCGTGATATTCCAAAACTTTAAGAGTAGGAGCAAATTTATTTACTTCTTTTTGCCAATTGCCCATAACCGAAGTTGGACAAACTAATAAAGTTGGTTTTTCTAGGATATTTTCTTCTTTGAGGTGAAGTAAAAAAGCGATGAATTGAACAGTGTTATGACAGATAATATTGTTAGCGACAAAATTATGATGTTCGCTAACTTCAAAGTCATAAACCCACCCGTCATAATCTACATCTTCTATACTCTCAATTGGACAATAATATACTTCTTGTTTTAGTAATTTTTGAATGTTTTTACTTGGTACACATACATAATCACCCACATTTAAATTATTGTTCCACCCTTGATTAGTCAATAACTTATGCTGATAAGTGATAGTAATACTACTACCATCTTCCAGAGTAACTTTTCTTAATTTTTCCCTCACCTGTTGGCGATATAATTTATTGATAGGCGCTTGGATAATCTTTCCCGTTTTTTCATTAATGGAATTTACTAATAATTTTTGATTAGGATCTGACCAAAAACCATCACCGTCAAAAACTATTTCTCCAGCGCAAGAATCCCAAATGTTTTCTGCTGTCAGCAACTTACCATTAACGTTTACTAATGTATCTGGGGCTACGCATTTTCCTAATCCCATATCGTCCGCAAGACAAGCACCTAAACCCCAACGTTCTAAGAAAGCTAACCAACCGGCACCTCTCTCTTGATAAGGACGTAATTTTCCTCGAAAACTTTCAGGTGTAATTAAAGGTTGAATTTCCTGATTATTAGTTAATGCCCCAATTAATTCTTCTAATGCACCAGAAGCTTCAAAACTGACAACCGGTAATTTCTCAATTACTTGAGTATCTCCTTTACTAATGCGTAAAGCATCCTCTAAAGAAAGAGACATTTGTTCTTTGCGAGAAGCAAAAAATGTTTGAGCAGTTTTAATATCTTGGGGACGTAATTCTACCCATTCACCATTAATTTCTACCAACGGACTATTTAATTTTACAAGTTTATCAAATGCAGCTTTAGAAATTGTTTGTCCACCAATTGCTAAATGCCATTGGAAATTTAATAAACTTTGTAAACCCAAACGTCCCGATTTTTGTTGAGGAGTTTCGGCGCTAATTTTCAACCCTAAACGGTTTGCCCAACCTTCCCGATTAGCTAAACTAGGAGGTAAAATTACTCCTAAACCGCTATCTTCAAATTTCCAAGTTACAGCCTTGATAAATTCATAAGCTTGCATGGGGGTGAGGTGACAAAATTCGGGAGATGCGGTTTCTAAACTGGGGGTAATTATCGGATACAATCGAGAAGCTAAACCCAAACCTCGCAAAAATGTTTCTTGAGGTTGTTCAATTGTGCGATTTTGATAAACTAATTTTTCTACAGATTGATGCCAAATTGTCGCTGCGTCTATGATAAATTCTGGGTTATCCGCTGCTTGGAGAAAATACTTTAAAGTCCAATCTGGTTCTTCATTTTCTGGAGGAAGCAATTGGAAACAAGTTCTAAATAATGCTTTGCCTGTGAGTTGATATTGTAATGGTAAAGTCCAAGCTTTTAATGTACTTTCTAAACGTTCTCCTCCTGCCGTATCAATTGTATTAGTTGAATTAATTAATCCTTTTAACCATTGCTGTAATGCCGCAGGTAAAGACATCATAACTTTAGGTTCAAGGGGAGATTGAGAACCAATCATTAACCGCAATTGGTTATCTGTAATGCTATTGAGGAATGATAATATTAATTCTTGGGGTGTTAATGGTAAATCAATTGCGAGATTTTCTATATTTT
Organism: Dolichospermum sp. OTE_75_concoct_329_sub; assembly: GCA_031376645.1. GTDB lineage: Bacteria > Cyanobacteriota > Cyanobacteriia > Cyanobacteriales > Nostocaceae > Dolichospermum. The sequence continues at coordinate 16,972 of JANMEE010000025.1, forward strand.
CTTGATATGTTCGACAAACTAAGGGCATTTGTGAGGCGAATTTTTCTAACCTAGTGACATCTATTGCACTGTCTAAAAGTACCTGCCATTTGGCAATTAAATTACTATCTTGTTTTTCAACTGTTGGTAAGAATTTACAACGGGAAATTAAATCTAAATGCCATCTGTAAATATGTACCCAAAAATGAATATCTGCACCTAATAAAGCTGCTTTACTATCATTTGCACTCAAAGGTAAAGATGAGAGAAATTGAATTGCTAATGCTGGAGTGAGACAAAAACCATCAATTTTCCAAGGATGTAAATATTGTGAAGATGGAGAATCTATATCTACACTAACAGAATGGATAGGGGAAATTGTTGTCAGTTCGGATTTCTTGCTTTCTAAAAAATAAGTTGGTAAAGAAACAATTTGAGAATGATTAGGTAATTTTATTTCTGTCAGTGGTTTACTTTTAAGTCTTTGTTTAGTAGTAGGAGATGGCTGAATTACATTAGCAATTGATAAATTAGATGCTTCTAACCATTCATTTAATTCCACTGATGTCATAGCCAATGGATGTAAATGAATTTCCTGAGATATTTCAGTTTGTACCTGTGAAGAACGCCAAGTTTCTCCCCAAATAAAGAAATAACTACTTTGATTATTTATTATCCAAGTTCCGTGTAAAATTGCCATGTTTAAATAGACTAATTATTTTTTGAATTGTTATGTCGCATCTTCAGCTAGAGCGGAAGATACTGAATCTGTCCCTCTAACCTCAATAATAACAAACGTTAGCCTGAACCAAAACTTTTACAGCCTGATTCTTAAGATGATGTTTTAAAAGTATTTGGCGAATATAAAGATGCCTCCGGCTCCCGTTAGGGATACGCTACTACACAAACCAAGTCCACCTTTGTGGACTAACAGAAAATAAAGGTTTTTAACCCACGAAGGTGGGTTTTGTCTAGTATGTTAATTCTGAAAGCCTTATCCCATAAGACTTAATGCAGAAAATGTGTCATCTTATTTCCTGGGAAAAGGCATGAAACAGATACTTTGATGGAAACAACGGTAACAACATTGATTTTTCGGATAAAGTTCCAAAAAATCAGCAAAATTAACACACTAGGTTTTGTCTGTGTAGCTGTGATTTCCAATCGCTTTACAAACATCCTTTTATAGTAAAATCTTAAAAATATGAGCAGCTACCCAGATTTCCAACAACAAGGCTATCAAGTTATTAGAGAACTAGGACGCAACCGCGAAGGTGGTAGAATTACTTGGTTAGCAACAAATATTAACACAGGGCAACCAGAGGTAATCAAACAGTTTTGTTTTGTTCAAGCAGGTTCAAGTTGGTCTGATTCAGAAGCCCACGAATGAGAAATACAGGTACTCAAAGGATTAGATCATTCTGGTATTCCCCAGTTATTTGACAGTACGTGAACAGGATGAATGATTTTTGCTGAATAGGATAGCTATATATTATAATTGACGAATAATTTGAACTATCAGAGATGCAGTTTGAGTGGGACGAAGCAAAAAATTTAGAAAATATCCGTAAACATCAGATTGACTTTGAAGATGTTTATAAAATTTTTGACAGTCCAATGCTGATTGAGGAAGATGAACGTTTTGACTATGGTGAAGAAAGATGGTTTGGGATTGGTTTTTTGGGAAATGGAGTCGCTGTGGTTGTCTGGTCCCAAAAACAAGGCAATGTAATTAGAATTATTTCAGCACGAAAGGCAAATCGTTATGAACGAAAAAAATTTGAACAATATCTCACGGACTAATTGGCAAGCATTAGATTCAATATCAGATGAGGACATTGACTATTCTGATATTCCACCATTAACTGATGAGTTTTTTGAAAAAGCAACTTTGCAAATCCCCGCAGCACAAGCCAAAAATGTTATTCAATTAGAGCCTGATATCATAGCTTGGTTTAAAACCCAAAATAAAGACTATCAAACAGCTATTAATCAACTTTTACGTCGTCATATCGAAAGTAGTAGTAATCAAACATCTGCTTAGTAATGTAGGTTAGGTTAAACAACCCAACAATAGCTTTAATGAACGAATAATGAAAATGTCAGAATCAGGATATCCAGGATTTAAGGATTTACAGGATGAAGGGACTAAATATTGATTGTCTGAATCAGGATATCCAGGATTTAAGGATTTACAGGATGAAGGGACTAAATATTTTTAATTATCACCAAATTCTGTGAATATAAAAATTATGTGAATGATGATAAAAATATCTGAATCAGCATGAATAGAATTACATTATTTTCACCATCAAATATTTTATTCAGCAATTCCATACTCTGCAAATCTGTCCATATAAATCCAAATCCAAACAAAAATCCTGTAAATCCTTAAATCCTGGACATCCTGATTCAGACAAAAATATTTAATTATTCAATTCCGAAAATCCAAATCCAAACAAAAATCCGGCAAATCCTTAAATCCTGGACATCCTGATTCAGACAAAAATATTTAATTATTCAATTCCGAAAATCCTGTACATTCTGATTCTCACAAAATATATTGACAAACACAACCAAATTAAATTAACATTGAATTAGATGCTCATTTAATTATTTACCATGATTAACCTTGCTAAAGATATACATTCTCTTACTGACTTTAAACGGAATACCACTGAATTTGTACAACGGATTAAACAAACAAAACACCCTTTAGTTCTCACTGTCAACGGAAAAGCCGAGTTAGTTGTTCAAGACGCAGAATCTTATCAAGAACTTTTAGATGCTGCTGAGTTAGTAGAAACTTTAAAAGGTATTAAACTAGGCTTAGAACAAATGCAGCAAGGTAAAGGTAAAAAAGCCGAAGAATTCTTTAATGAATTGTTTAATAAATTAGATAATTCCAATGAATGAGAAATATCAAATTATCATCCAACCAGAAGCACAAAAAGCCATAGAAGAAGCTTATTTCTGGTTTAGTAATATTTCTCATCAAAAAGGTAAAACATGGTTAGAGGGATTATATAAATCTATATTATCCCTATAAAAAATGCCCTCTCGTTGTTCTTTATCATTTGAAAATGATTTTTCTGACCAAGAAATTCGACAACTTATATATGGAAAGGGAAGAAACATCTATCAGATTATTTTTACAATTGTTGATGATGATGTTCAAATTCTTTTTGTGCGACATTCTGCTCAAAAACCAATGAGCGACGAATCTGAATAAATCCCAAGAAAAATCCTGTAAATCCTTAAATCGGTGGATATCCTGATTCAGACAAAAATATTTAATTATTCAATTCCTTTTTAATGACAGGGGTAATTGCAATGCAGTTACTTACCTCTTAAATGACTGATGATTTATTGTTAAATCGTTCAGCAAAAATAGAACTTAGACGACAAACCCAGACATCAAGCCTGTTGTCCTGCTAACTTAACAAATTTTGTTTTATGTTTGTTCATTACAGAAGCCGTCTAGAGTGCATAAATGTTAGGATTGCCACAGAGTGAGAATCGCGTAAGAGAAGGAAAAAAAACTGAATGGCAGAATTTGAAAAGTCAATATCCTTTGATGGACGGGATATTCGACTAACGGTTGGCCTACTAGCCCCCCAAGCAGGTGGGTCGGTTTTGATACAGTCGGGGGATACAACTGTTTTAGTAACGGCTACAAGGTCAGCAGCGAGGGAAGGCATTGATTTTTTGCCACTGACCGTAGACTACGAAGAAAGATTGTATGCGGCAGGGAGAATTCCAGGAGGAATTATGCGCCGGGAAGGTCGTCCACCGGAAAAGGCCATTCTTACCAGTCGGCTGATTGACCGTCCACTCCGTCCTTTATTCCCTTCATGGTTACGGGATGACTTGCAAGTCATGGCAATAACTATGTCAATGGATGAGGAAGTCCCCCCTGATGTGTTAGCGGTGACAGGTGCTTCAATTGCTACCCTCATTGCTGGAATTCCTTTTAACGGACCAATGGCAGCAGTGCGAGTAGGTTTAGTGGGTGATGATTTTATTATTAACCCTACCTACGCAGAAATTGAAGGCAGTGATTTGGATTTAATCGTAGCTGGTTCACCTGATGGTGTGATCATGGTAGAAGCTGGTGCAAATCAATTGTCAGAGAGAGATATTATTGAGGCCATTGATTTTGGTTACGAAGCTGTTCGGGATTTAATTCAGGCCCAGCTAGATTTGCTGGATGAAATGGGTCTAAAACTCGTGCAAGAAGCACCACCGGAAGTAGATCAGACATTAGAAAACTATATCCGCGATCGCGCTAATGAAGAGATTAAAAAAATCTTGGCGCAATTTGAGTTGACTAAAACTGATCGTGATATTGCTTTAGATGCAGTTAAAGATAGTATCGCTGCCGAAATCAAAGCTTTACCAGAAGAAGACCCGATTCGCATCGCTGCTACATCAAACTCCAAAGCTCTTGGTAATACCTTCAAAAGCATCACCAAATACTTCATGCGCCGTCAAATTATCGAAGATAATGTGCGCGTTGATGGTCGCAAACTTGATGAAGTCCGCCCTATATCTTGTCGAGTTGGGATAATACCCAAGCGAGTCCATGGCAGCGGGTTATTTAACCGAGGACTCACCCAGGTACTATCAATGTGTACCCTTGGGACTCCCGGAGATGCCCAGAATCTCAACGATGACTTGCAACTAGAAAAAACTAAACGTTACCTGCATCACTATAACTTCCCGCCTTTCTCCGTAGGCGAAACCAAACCATTACGCGCCCCTGGTAGACGGGAAATCGGACATGGTGCATTAGCAGAACGGGCGTTGTTACCTGTATTACCATCAAAAGAAAAATTTCCCTACGTAATTCGCGTAGTTTCGGAAGTTCTTTCTTCCAACGGTTCTACTTCCATGGGTTCAGTCTGTGGTTCTAGCCTATCCCTCATGGATGCCGGTGTGCCAATTACCAAACCTGTGAGTGGTGCAGCAATGGGCTTGATTAAGGAAGGGGACGAAGTGCGAATCCTCACCGATATTCAAGGCATTGAAGACTTTTTGGGTGACATGGACTTTAAAGTTGCCGGGACAGATACGGGGATTACTGCTTTGCAAATGGATATGAAAATATCTGGTTTGCCTTTAGAGGTAATTGCCCAAGCTGTCAACCAAGCCAAACCTGCCCGGTTGCATATTCTGGAAAAAATGCTCCAGACTATTGACACACCCAGGGAAGAAACTTCACCCTTTGCCCCACGCCTGTTAACGATCAAAATTGATCCTGACATGATTGGTCTGGTTATTGGACCTGGTGGTAAAACCATTAAGGGTATCACTGAAGAAACTGGTGCAAAAATTGACATCCAAGATGACGGTACTGTTACCATTTCCGCAGTTGATGAAAACAGGGCAAAAAGAGCGCGGAACATTGTTCAAGGCATGACTCGTAAACTCCATGAAGGGGATGTTTACATAGGCCGTGTCACACGGGTTATACCCATTGGTGCTTTTGTCGAATTCTTGCCAGGCAAAGAAGGCATGATTCACATTTCTCAACTTGCTGACTACCGCGTTGGTAAAGTTGAAGATGAAGTAGCTGTTGGTGATGAGGTTATTGTCAAAGTGCGAGAAATTGACAATAAGGGTCGAATTAACCTGACACGCTTAGGTATTCACCCAGATCAAGCAGCAGCAGCACGGGAAGCAGCAGCAGTAAACAATTAAATCGCTGACTGGATTTTAGATTTTAGATTACGAACGAATCGCAAATCTAAAATCCGCGATGCCTTGCTAGTAGGCATCGCTGTCGAATTTTTTATAATTATTTGCATGGAATTTACTAAATTACCAACCTAAATTAACTTGACATTAGACTTTTTAGCTTAATCAGCACCAAGCCCCACGTCTCACTATACCGGAGCGTGGGGATGCCAGTCGCCTGCGACGGGAAACCCGTCTACAGCGCTGGCTCATGAATGCGCGTGAGTTGAGTTGCGTAGCCACAAATTGCATTTGAGCGTAGCGAAAACAAAAAAGGCTACAGCGACGAAACGAGCAAAATATTTATTTCTGTGTTATTATGAAAGAGTCGGTGTATACTAATTAAATGCAGAAATGCAGCCTACAAAAAAAACAAATCTTAAAACTAAAGAACCGTGGGGCGCACGGTCTTAAAGCTCAGTTAATGTCCTCATAGAGGAGTCACTGAGAAGCCCACACTAACCTGAAAGGGAGTGTGTGGAGTACGTCACTACGATATAATGGTATGCTATTTAAAGTGTATTGATTGCTGCACTAGGCTAAAAAAGTATATCAATAATATCAGTAGCTAATATGGCCTAGGTAATGCCTAGATGCCAATTTTTTGTTGTTTATTAATGAGGTCAATATGGCAAAGCGCCGTAACCCGAAAAAAGAAAAGGCGCTACGAAACCAGGCCTACGCCAGAAAGTTTCGTAAACGTACCACCACAGGTAGAATGGGCAGACGATTCCAACAAAGACCGCCCAAGAGTGAAGAGGAAGAAGGAACAGGGGCAGCATCAATGGACGCTGCTGATTGATTTAGCTGTTTAAATTTAACTTTTTCATATTTTGAATTTTAAGGGTGTACACGAGTACACCCTTACTTGTGTCAGTTGTCAGTGGTCAGTTGCTGGGAAGAAGAACGTTTTTTGCTTGTTCTGTGTTCCCTATTTTCCATTGAGTTGAGTTCGGGCATTGAAAATAGCCTGTCTAACTTGTTCAAAGCCTGTACCTCCGTAACTGTTGCGGGCTGCAACTACTTGACGGGGGGTGATGGCTTCATAAATATCAGCAGCAAATGCAGGATGGATTTGTTGCCACTCTTCTAACTGCAAATCTTTGAGCAGTTTACCGGCGGCAATACTGGTTTTTACTACTTTACCAACGATGTTATAAGCTTCTCGGAAGGGTACACCACGGGCTGCAAGATAATCTGCGACATCGGTAGCGTTGGCAAAGTCTTCTGTAACTGCTGTGGCCAATCGCTGATAACGAAATTCTAAACCTTCTTGCAGTAAAATTGTCATTGCTTCTAAACAGGCTTTGACTGTGTTTACGCTGTCAAATATGCCTTCTTTGTCTTCTTGAAGATCTTTGTTATAAGCCAGAGGTAAACCCTTCATAATTACTAACATGGCTTGAAGATGACCAAATACTCGCCCTGTTTTGCCTCGAATCAATTCTGGTACGTCGGGGTTTTTCTTTTGGGGCATGATGCTAGAACCTGTGGCACAGCTATCTTTGAGGGTAACAAAACGAAATTCTTCTGATGCCCACAGAATTACTTCTTCAGAAAGACGGCTGAGGTGAACCATGATAATACTAGCAGCACAGAGAAATTCTATGGCAAAGTCCCGATCGCTGACTCCGTCCAAGCTGTTAGCATAAACATGATCAAAATGCAATAACTTGGCTGTGTAGTGTCGGTCAATGGGAAAAGTTGTTCCCGCTAAAGCACCACAACCTAAAGGTGATATATTCACTCGGCTACAAACATCCTCCAGACGTTCCCAGTCCCGTTGTGCCATCTGAAAGTATGCCAGCAAATGATGAGCTAAACTCACAGGTTGGGCGCGTTGGAGGTGGGTATAACCAGGAATCAGGGTTTCCACGTTTTTTTCAGCTATATCAACTAAGACAGTCTGAAAGTCCCGTAATTGCTGGCGGATTTGGTGGATTTGATCGCGGAGATACAATCTCGTATCAGTACCTACTTGGTCATTACGAGAACGGGCTGTGTGTAGTTTTTTGCCTACATCTCCGACAATTTCCGTAAGTCGCTTTTCTACGGCAAAATGGACATCTTCGGCATCAATACCGGGCTGGAATTGCCCTTGGCGATATTCTTGCCGAACTGCTTCTAAACCTGTAAATAGTGCTTCCCCTTCTTCCTGGGAAATTATACCAGTGTGAGCCAGCATTTTCCCATGGGCTTGAGAACCAGTAATATCATATTCGATGAGTTCAATGTCAAAATTTATACTTGCATTAAAACGAGCGATCGCCGGATGCAGCGCGGACTCAAACCGCTGACTCCAAGTTTGTTTTTCGGTCATAAATCTGAAGAGAGAGGAAAAATTATTTGTAGATGTTGAGATTTTGAATCATAAGTCTGATGTGAATTAAAAATTTTGTTGTTTCATGAGGATTTCTAAAATTATCTCAAAGGATGGTTTTAGAAAAATCAAGGAAATTACAAGCTTTTTACTATCTAATTGACATCAGCCTTATCATGATTAATCCAAAATCTAAAATCTAAAATCTAAAATCACTTTAACCGTAACTAGTTAAACCTTTGAAAAGATAGCCAAGAATTATACCAATCAACATTGCCCAAATTTGCCCAGTTTTGACAAAGTGATTCCAAGAAGCTTGTACTTGACTTAAAAGGTCTGGATCTTTAACATTGCTAATATCAGCCAGAAAATTAATATGTTCGTGCAAATTTCCTAGCAATGGCAATAGTGAATCATTTAAGTGTTCCATAATGCTTTTACCAAAAGGGTTTGAAGTAATTAATCAAATAGAAAATTACCGCAATTATACGCAATCTTTACTTTCATACCTTACTATGTTTCGGCTGCCAAGCGTAATTTTTCTGAAGTTCGTAAAATTTGTCCTGCTAAAACCGCTGCACCAAAACCATTATCTATATTTACTACACCTATACCAGCCGCACAAGAATTGAGCATTGTTAATAAAGGAGCTAAACCGGAAAAACTCGCACCATATCCAATACTGGTAGGAACAGCAATCACTGGACAATCTGCTAAACCTGCTACCACACTAGGCAAAGCTCCTTCCATACCCGCCACTACGATTAATACTGATGCTGATTCCAATAAGTGCCGGTTACTTAATAATCGGTGAATTCCGGCTACCCCAACATCCCAGAGCCGCTGAACAGAAAAACCAGACAGTTCCGCAGTCACAGCGGCTTCTTCAGCAACGGCTAAATCAGCAGTACCAGCGGAAAGAATACCGATGTTTCCGGGAAATCTAACTTCAATTACAGAGGGGACAATGGCACAAATTCGGGCTTGTTCGTAATATTGGATACCTCTAACTTTCTTTTGTAATGCGGAATATACTTTTGGTTCAATACGAGTAGCCATCACCACAGAAGTACGGTGGCGCATAACTTCCATAATTTGAGCAATTTGTTCCGGTGTTTTACCAGGTCCCCAAATTACTTCCGGGAAACCAGTTCTTAATTGACGATGATGATCTATTTTGGCAAACTCACCTACAGATTCATAAGCTAAATCTTTGAGGGAGTCAAATGCTATCTCTGGGCTAATTTTACCATTGGCGACGGCTGCTAAGAGCGATCGCAAATTTTCGGGTTGTGTCATTCGATTTTAGATTTTGGATTTTAGATTTTGGATACAGCGGTTTCCGCTCTCATGAGGTACATCTTAGCCCCCTCATCGGTTGCGGGGAGGGGGTTGGGGGCTGAGAAGTGTAGGTTTTTTACATTGAGATTTATCATAGGGGACAGACTTGGCAGACAAGGAGGGAAAGTGGACAAGGAGGAAGGACAAAGAAGAATTAAAACCCATGAAGATAGGGAACATATCGGGCAGAATTTTCCGGTTCTTTCTCTTCACACTCCCTTGTCTACTTTCCTTCCTTGTCTTCCCAGTCCTGCATAAAACCCAATTGTAAAAAACCTACACCTGTCAGGGGGGTTGGGGGTGGGGTTCTTGTACCTCATAACACTGAAAAGTGCTGTATCCCTTATTCAGTCAACAGTCAACTATCACCTATTTTGTAACTTTAATTTCATGAATATTCCAAAAAGCACCACCAAGGGCAGAAAATTGAATACCTTCAAAACGATTTCTAATTGCTGACATAGCAGAGGAATTTACCAAATAAATAAAAGGTAAATACTCCTGTGTTAATTGTTGACTTTCCCCATAAATTTCCTTCACTTTCGCTTCATCAAATTCTTGTGCGCCCTGAATATAAAGTTCATTAATTTTCACTTCCCAATGTGCAATTTCTCTTCCTTCTATGGGCTTTTGTCCTGCTTGAGGTTTCTGATTAAACATATGTAATCCCCCGTCAGGTGACCAAACATTAGCACCATCATTAGGTTCTAAGCCACCAGTTAAACCTATTAAACAAGCATCCCAATCTAAAGTATTGGAAAGTTTATCTATAAAAGTATTCCATGCCAAGGGAGTAAAATCAACTTGAATGCCAATTTTACTTAAATCTTGTTTAATTTGCGAACCCATTGATTCCCGAATTTTATTACCAGCATTGGTGAGTAAACTAAATCTGACTTCATTACCTTGATTATCCACTAAAAGATTTTTGTCATTATATTTGAATCCTGCTTTTATTAGTAATTCCTTCGCTTTATCAGGATTATATTTATAAACTTTTAAGCCTTTTTCTGGTGATAAAAAATAAGGACTTTGGACAGAAATAGGAGAATCTTGGGGTGTACCCAAACCACGAAAAGTATTATTTAACATGGTTTGTCTATCAATAGCATAAGCTACTGCTTGGCGAAATTGGACATTATTAAACCATTGAGATTTAATTGGATCAACTAGTGGTTTATTATTTCTTTTCCCTTTATTTAAGTTGAAAGAAATAAAGGAAGTGCTAGAACTTGGACCACCATTATAAATTTTAAAATTCCCTTGTTTTTCCTGAACTTTTAACAGAGAAAAATAATCAGGAGAAACACCAATAGAATCTAAATCACCGGAACGAAATTGGAGTAAAGAAGTATCTGTTGATTCCACAATTTGCCAAATTATCCGTTCAATATAAGGTTGTGGTTTACCTTGAACATCTTTACGCCAATAATAGGGATTACGGCGAAAAATTATCCGTTGACTCGTATCATATCTTTCTAGTTTGTAAGGTCCATTAACAATTAATTCTTCTGGGGGAGTATCAACACCCCATTTACTTAAAAATTCTAGTTTACCATCTTTGTTTTTAGTTTTGACTGATTTTTCTAAAATGTGAGCAGGTAAAATAGATGCTCCTGTATTCAGTAAAAAAGGTCTAAATGGTTCAGGTACACTAAATTCTACTCTTCTATTATCTATTTTTTTCACAGTTGGTAATTTGCGATTTTTACCAATTCTTAAAATATCTCTTGTATCTGTGGGAATTTTTTCATTTAAATAAATATCATTGTAGGTAAATACAACATCATCAACTGTTAATGGTTGTCCGTCTGACCATTTTAAACCTTCGCGCATGGTAAAGGTAATTTTGGTTTTATCTGGTGATATTTCCCATGATTCGGCTAATGCTCCTTCTATTTTGCCGTTAATAGGATTTTGTGTTAATAATCCTTCATAAGTGTAACCAAAAATATTTGGTGATTCGGAACTCAACGCAGCATTAAATGTTTTAGGATCACTGAGAATACTTGTTACTAATTGGGGTACTTGAGCTGCTTCACTTTTTAGTTTAATTGGGTTACAAGCGGTAATTGTCATTGTTGTAAATGCAATTATTATAATTAATAAGAAAAAGCGTTTTGTCAGACTGAGTATTTTTTGTCCTGTCATGGTTTATTACCAGATATTAATTTTAGGATAATTGAGACTCTAACCAACCTAGAAAGTTTTTAGTATTACTAAAATATTTAATTTTTGCACTATTTAAAACTTCTCTTACTTCCTTTTTACCGAAATCTTTAGTGTTACCACTTATAAATACTTTTTGATCATGAGGATGCTGATTTGCATGAGATACGATACACTGTAATATTAAGTTATCCATAAGATCATTTTTAATTAGTAATGTTTCTGTTGCTATAAAAATATTATCAGAAATATCCTTGATTATGTTATTATCAAAGTTAATGATTTCTGAATTTTCTGTTAACAAGTTAATAATTTCATATAACCTATCTTGTACATCATTTAATAATAGTAGATTTTCAATAGATGCTCTTTCTAAACTCACCTTAAACAAATCTGCATGAACAGAAATTTTATCACGCATTGCTTCATTAATTTGTTTCTCCATTTCTGCTTGAAACTTTAACTGATTTTGCTTATCTATTCTATATGTGTTAATGACTTCTACATAACAAATAGCTGGTATAGCAAGACGAATTAAGGGAGAGAGATTCCGCAGCAACTGTGCTGCATCTATGTCTCTTCCTTTTGCAACTGCCATTAAAAAATTAGTTTTAATGTAAAGTATCATCACCTAAATTTTCCTGAATATAAGTATGTCCACCTTCTAACAATGGTAATAAACCAATTTTCGCTAATTCATTATACGCTGGTGGTGTATCTGAATTCCAATGATATGATAAATCTCTGAGCCAAGATTTAATAAGTGTTTCTAAATAAAAATCAAAGATTCTTTTATGCGGGGATTCTGGATCATAGTTACTTAGTATATCATTAGTTCTCAAGGAAATTAGATTTTCTATTTCCTGATCATTATTCAATGCAAAAATATTAATTTCCTCTAAATCCACTAACATACCAAAAGGAATATCTGGCTTGATATTCTGCAAATATGTTTTTAATTGATAAATAGCACTTTGCCTGTTTAATTCTGTCTCTGGTTTTTGAGCTTTTACCTCTACGATTAAGATAATTTCTTCATCTTTATTTGTAAACATAATATCAGGACGATATTTTTGAGGGGGTTGGAAGTTGATAACTTGCATCTTCTTTTCTCCTTGATGTAAATATATGGAAATTGATTAATCACCCGCTACTAACAAAACCACAGCATAAGCACAAATACCTTCTTCTCTACCAGTGGGACCCAATTTTTCATTAGTAGTGGCTTTGACACCAATTTGATTTGGTTCTACTTCTAAAACTGCTGCTAATTTATCCCGCATTTTAGAAATGTGAGGTTTTAATTTGGGACGTTCAGCCACAACTACAGAATCAATATTGCCAATTTTCCAACCTTGTTCACGAATTAGCTGATGAACTTGATCTAATAATACAAGACTATCAGCCCCAGCCCATTGCGGATCTGTAGGAGGAAAATAATGGCCAATATCCCCTAAAGATAAAGCCCCTAGCATCGCGTCCATAATAGCATGAGTGAGGACATCAGCGTCGCTATGCCCTAACAAGCCGAGTTCATGAGGAATGTGAATACCGCCTAAAATCAAATTGCGATCGCTCACCAATCTATGTATATCGTAACCGTTCCCAATTCTGATGTTCATAGTTATTAGTCAATAGTTATTTAGTCAGTCAGTAGTAAGAATTTATTCTTCTATTCCCTGTCACCTGTCACCTGTCACCTGTCACCTGTCACCTATTCCCTGTCACCTGTGCCCTGTAACCTGTCACCTTCCCCCCTCTCTTCTTGCCATTGTTTCAGCAAATCGGGACGACGGGTAGCTGTGCGCTTAATTTGTTGTTGGAAACGCCAACGGGCTATTGCTGCATGATTACCACTTAGTAACACATCTGGGACTTTCCAACCGCGAAAATCAGCAGGACGAGTGTACTGCGGAAAATCTAATAAATATTCTTCAAAACTTTCCGTTTTCAGAGATTCCTCCTTTCCCACAGTTCCGGGGAGGAGACGCACCACACCATTAATTAAAACCATAGAGGGAATTTCTCCCCCAGTGAGGATAAAATCGCCCAAAGACACCTCACGAGTGACTAAATTTAGCACCCTGTCATCTACCCCTTCATAATGACCACAGATGACGACTAATTGGTCATAATTTGTGGCTAATTCGCGCAGCAAGGGCTGGTTCATTGGTTGCCCTTGGGGACTCATTAAAATCACATCTCGGCGGGGTAGAATCGGCAAAGACTCCACAGCCGCAAAAATAGGTTCTGGCTTCATTAGCATTCCTACACCGCCACCATAGGGTTGATCATCTACCTTGTGATGTTTGTCGGTGGTAAAGTCCCTGGGATTAGTTAAATGCACTTGAGCAATCTGTTTAGCTAAGGCTTTACCCAATAAACCAGAATTGAGAATTGATGTAAAACAGTCAGGAAAAAGCGTAACTATATCAAAACGCACAGTAATTTGTATTCGATAGAACTAATGTCAAGAGTAGATACTTAGTCAATAGACTAGCTGATAACGTAGCATGGCGTAAATCATAAAAGACTAAAAATCTATTCATGGTATCTAAAAATATCAGTATTTTAAATACTTTAGTTAGATCAAAAGTTTTTCTAATTACTTAATTTATGTTTAAATATTGTCACTACTAAATTTAAATTAATAATCCCACCAAAGTTAACAACTTCCGGGATGCACCTAGCCAGGCTCAGAAGTAAGAGTGTCAAGGCCGACTAAACCCTAAGTCCAGAAGAGAATTATAGTTAATTTAGCACTATAAAAGCCTTCTAGGAAAGTAGATAGGTAAAAAAAACAAGATGCTGGCCATGAGAACGACGGACATGAGAAAATGTAGTAGGGGTAGTGCCCCCGTGCCTACCCGTGCCCCTGTGCCTACCCGCGTGTGCGTCAAGCAGTATCCTCTCACAAAAGCAAAAGGCAAAAATTAACAAGTCACAAACCTTGTGCAATTAACCTGAAGTTGTTGACTCCTTCAAGCAGAAACACAATGCCGCAGTTAGAAGTTAAATCGCTGGAAATGAGGACACCCCAAGCTACTAAAACCGCCGTTCTGGTTATCGGAGGTGCAGAAGATAAAGTTCATGGACGAGAAATTCTGAGAACTTTTTTTGTTCGTGCCGGTGGTAACAAGGCGTATATTACAATAATTCCATCAGCCTCCCGTGAGCCTGCCATTATTGCTGGTAGGTATGTTCGCATTTTTGAAGAAATGGGAGCAGAGAAGGTGGAAATTTTAGACATTCGGGAACGGGAACAATGCGAAAATCCTGAGATTAAAGCATCCCTCGAAGCCTGTAGTGGTGTCTTCTTAACAGGAGGAGACCAACTGCGTCTTTGTGGAGTCCTCTCTGACACACCAGCAATGGAAATTATCCGTCAGCGAGTGAGAGCCGGACAACTGACCCTAGCAGGAACAAGTGCTGGAGCAGCCGTCATGGGGCATCACATGATCGCAGGTGGTGGCAGTGGTGAAACACCCAATCGTTCCCTGGTGGACATGGCAACGGGCTTAGGATTCATTCCTGAAGTTGTAGTTGACCAACATTTCCATAACCGGAATCGCATGGGGCGCTTAGTTAGTGCGATCGCCGCTCACCCTGATAGATTAGGCATAGGTATTGATGAAGATACCTGTGCTGTGTTTGAACGCGATGGTTGGTTACAAGTTATGGGTAAAGGTAGTGTCACTATTGTCGATCCTACAGAACTTACTCATACAAATGAACCAAATGTTAGTGCTAACGAACCCTTGACCGTGCATAATTTACGACTACATATCCTCAGTTACGGAGATCGCTTCCATCTTTACCAACGTACTGTTTTACCTGCTGTGCATCGCATCTCTAGCTGACGGTATAAAGTATTTTAAGTTACACTGATTTGACCGCATCTTAATTTTTTCTTCTAGATAGATTTAGATAAATACTATCTCAGAAGGAAAAACTACTTCAAATGCCAAGTTTAGCGGTCAATTCCAGCAAAAAACTAGAATTTTGGTTACGAATCTCCATCTACCTATTCCCATGAGAATCCTCAAGATCCAGACCTTACGCGGCCCAAATTACTGGAGCATTCGACGGCACAAGCTAATCGTCATGCGCCTAGACTTAGAAAACCTTGCCGATACACCCTCTGATGAAATACCTGGTTTTTATGAAGGATTAGTAGAGGCTCTGCCAAGTCTAGAAGGCCACTACTGCTCCCCCGGCTGTCGTGGTGGTTTTCTAATGCGGGTGCGAGAAGGCACCATGATGGGTCATATAGTGGAACACGTAGCCTTGGAACTCCAGGAATTAGCGGGAATGCACGTAGGTTTCGGTCGCACCCGTGAAACTGCCACACCTGGAATTTACCAGGTAGTGCTTGAGTACCTAAATGAAGAAGCGGGTCGCTATGCAGGACGAGCAGCAGTTAGGCTATGTCAAAGTATTATTGACCGGGGACGTTATCCCAAAGCCGAACTAGAGCAAGACGTTCAAGACCTGAAAGACTTTTGGCGTGATGCATCCCTGGGACCTTCAACAGAAGCTATCATCAAAGAAGCCCAAAAACAAGGTATTCCCTGGATGCCTTTACCAGCTAGGTTTTTAATTCAATTGGGCTATGGTATCCATCAAAAACGGATTCAGGCCACAATGACCACTAACACAGGCATTCTTGGTGTAGAACTAGCTGGTGATAAAGAAGCTACTAAACGGATTCTCGATGCCAACGGTGTACCAGTTCCTAGAGGTACAGTAATTAATTTCTTTGATGATTTAGAAGAAGCCGTTGAATATGTTGGTGGTTATCCTATCGTTATTAAGCCTTTAGACGGTAATCATGGACGGGGTATCACCATTGATATCCGCACATGGGAAGACGCTGAAGCCGCTTATGAAATGGCTCGACAGGTTTCTCGGTCAATCATTGTTGAACGATATTATGAGGGACGAGATCATCGGGTATTGGTGGTTAATGGCAAAGTAGTTGCTGTAGCCGAAAGAATCCCCGCTCATGTTGTGGGTAATGGCAAATCTACGATTACAGAACTAATTGAAGAAACAAACCTTGACCCCAAGCGTGGTGATGGACATGATAACGTCTTAACTAAAATTGAACTAGACCGTACCAGTTACCAATTACTAGATAGGCAAGGGTACACCATCAATAGTGTGCCACCCCAAGGAGCAATGTGTTATCTGCGAGCTACAGCCAACTTGAGTACAGGTGGTAGTGCTGTAGATCGTACAGACGAAATTCACCCAGAAAATCTTTGGTTAGCAGAACGGGTAGTCAGAATCATCGGTTTAGATGTGGCTGGGATAGATATTGTGACTTCCGATATTAGCCGTCCTTTGCGAGAATTAGATGGTGTAATTGTCGAAGTCAATGCCGCTCCTGGTTTCCGAATGCACGTAGCTCCCAGTATTGGTATCCCCCGCAATGTCGCCGGTGCCGTCATGGATATGTTGTTCCCCAATGAACAATCTGGACGGATTCCTCTTCTCTCCGTCACTGGTACAAATGGTAAAACCACTACGACTCGTCTGTTAGCACACATCTATAAGCAGACAGGTAAGGTGGTAGGATATACAACTACAGATGGTACTTATATCGGTGATTTCTTAGTAGAATCAGGAGATAATACAGGTCCTCAAAGCGCTCATGTTATTCTTCAAGATCCTACCGTAGAAGTAGCGATATTGGAATCTGCTCGTGGTGGTATTCTGCGCTCTGGGCTGGGTTTTGAAAATGCTAATGTAGGTGTGGTATTAAATGTGTCCGCTGACCATTTGGGCATCGGCGATATAGATACTATTGAGCAATTGGCACATCTAAAAAGTGTGGTAGCTGAAGCTGTCTTCTCTGATGGTTATGCGGTACTTAATGCCGATGATCACCGTGTAGCAGCTATGGCAGAAAAAACTAAAGCGAACATTGCCTACTTTACCATGAATCCAGACTCAGATCTGGTACGGAAACATATTCAAAAGGGTGGAGTGGCCGCAATCTACGAACATGGTTATCTGTCTATTGTCAAAGGTGATTGGACTCACCGCATCGAAAGAGCAGAAAATATCCCCTTGACAATAGGTGCAAGAGCGCCATTTATGATTGCTAATGCTTTAGCCGCTAGTTTGGCAGCATTTGTTCAGGATGTTACCATTGAGCAAATTCGCGCTGGCTTACGCAGCTTTCGCGCTTCTGTGAGTCAAACCCCAGGACGGATGAATTTGTTTAATTTGGGTAAATACCATGCTTTGGTAGATTATGCCCATAATGCTGCTAGTTATGAGGCTTTAGGGTCATTTATCCGGAATTGGACAACGGGACAGCGCATTGGTGTGATTGGTGGTCCTGGCGATCGCCGTGACGAAGATTTTGTTACTCTAGGTAAGTTATCAGCAGATATCTTTGACTACATTATTGTTAAAGAAGATGATGATACTAGAGGCAGACCTCGTGGTTCAGCTTCAGATTTGATTATTCAAGGCATTACCGAAGTTAAGCCTAATTACCGGTTTGAATCAATTTTGGATGAAACCACAGCTATTAACAAAGCCTTAGACATGGCTCCTGATGGTAGTCTGGTGGTAATTTTGCCAGAAAGTGTGAACCGGGCCATTAAGTTAATTAGGGTGCGGGGTGTACAGGAAGAAATACAACCACAGCACTCAACTAACAATGATTTCCAAAATGGTCTAGCACCTTCTTCTGTTGTTAATACCTTATTTTAGGAGATCATCTCTTGTTTGTAAATTGCCCTCAGACTGATTCATCATTTAAGTCTGGGGGTTAATTGACAGTAAAATAGATTTATATAGTTATGGTGAAGACTGTTATGGTAAATTACCACTTGCGTGAATGTCTTCCATCTTCAGCCGAACTTCCTGACTGTGATGATACCCCAGTGGATAACGAACTACAAAATCTGATACCCAATTTATTAGAAGCAATTTTAGCCTTAGCATGGCATAAGCGTAACGATTGGTTTTTTGGTGTGGATATGGGTATTTACTACGCACCAAGTCAACCAGCACTAGTTCCTGATGGTTTTTTGAGTTTGGGTGTGGAACGGTTTATTGGTGAAGAAGGACGGTTAAGTTACGTATTTTGGGAAGAAGATAATATTCCTCCTATTTTTGCTTTAGAAGTTGTTTCTAAAACTTACGGTGGTGAGTATGAGAAAAAGAAAATAGACTATGCAAAATTAGGTATTTTATATTATGCAATTTATGTGCCAACTCGTCAATATCGCCGTAAACGTCAACCTTTAGAAATTTATAAGTTAGAAAATAGTGAATATATTTTACAATCTAATTCACCGTTATGGATGCCAGAATTAGGTTTAGCATTAGGAAGAGAACGGGGTACATATTTAGGAAGAACGCGAGAATGGTTGTATTGGTATGATGTTGCCGGAAACAGATTACCGACTCCTGAAGAGTTAGCGCAACAGGAAATGTTAAAATCTGAAAGATTAGCCCAAAAATTACGAGAGTTGGGAATTAATCCAGAGGATATTTAATTAATAATTGCATTAACCGAAATTGCCACATCTGGAAAAGCTAAGGGGTAAATTATTCCAGATGTGAGCGTAGATTTTGATTCATATTCACCGTTTTGGGGTTCACGAAAAACAATTAAAGTTCTTCTTTTTAAATTGACTACCCAATATTCAAGAATATTCACTTCAGCATAGAGTTTACTTTTTACCTCTAAATCCTTTTCTAAACTAGAATCTGCATATTCAATCAACCAAAAAATATTCTTTGGGTAAGGGTGATGTTC
This sequence comes from Dolichospermum sp. OTE_75_concoct_329_sub, assembly GCA_031376645.1. Classification (GTDB taxonomy): domain Bacteria; phylum Cyanobacteriota; class Cyanobacteriia; order Cyanobacteriales; family Nostocaceae; genus Dolichospermum. The sequence continues at coordinate 36,303 of JANMEE010000025.1, forward strand.
TAGATATTCACGTCCTAAACGTTGGACAATAGCAATATCAGGTTGAGGTTCAGAATTGTTAGGTAAAGTAATAGGTTTATCTAAACGAATCGTGGCTTTATCGCTTAATAACCTAATTAAATATTCTCCAGCTTCACTGCTGAAATAAGCGTGAGGTTCTCCTTCTGGTGACATTTCAATAATTTCTCCTTTGAGTAGTTCTACACCGTGATTATCCAATATACCGGTTGTAATCATGCGATGATATTCGTCTGTTGTCCATTTGGTTAGGGTTAGGTACATGGTTCGTGAATGGTTTATTGATAATAATAACACAGGCATATCAAACATCCTCTAAGAGACTTCCAATTTAAAAAATATCCCAAAATTTCTTGTAGTGCGGGCATCTTGCCCGCTAATAATACAAGGACAGGCAAGATACCATTGGATAGCGTTCGCGAGAGCGTCCCGGAGGGAACTAGCGCTGCTGCAAGCAGTTCATTTTTTTTGTGGAGTTCTCTAAGTGATATTCTGATTTTTAGAATACTCAAGATTATTAATAATCGTAGCATAATTTAATAAAGTAGAAGGGAAATGAGAGATACTTTCAAGTAAATTATCTACCCTTTTTTCGTTTTCCTTTCGGTTGATACTTTGCACCTCTCAGAAAATCACCTAAATCTGAATTTTTGCTAATGTCATAGTTACCTTCATCAAACTTATCCTTTAATTCTTTTTTATATTTATCAAGTTCTTGTGGTACAGAACTTTTAGATAAAATATAGGTTTTTGCAGTAAAAGTTAATGATGGATCAGATTTTTTTAGAGCTTTATTAAAATAGGTATATGTATTTATAACCTGTTCTTTTGCTGTGTTTATATCACCACCCTTCAATTCTACAAAACAGATAATCCTTTCATTCTCTTTTGCATAAAATACGATTAAATCACAGATTTTCATCCCTTCTTGGTTTAATCCTAATAGTTGACGAAACTTACAATTAGGGTTTGATTGCTCGTCTATATGAAAAAATAAAACTGTTTCACCACTTGCTGGTTGTAAACTTACATTCACTCCATTTTCTATATGACTTGTTTTCCCTGGCAGTAAACAACATGATAACAACAAAGTATTGAAAGGCATTTTAAAATCACTCCTGAATTCAAGATTATAAGAGTGATTATGGGAAAATATGGGAAATATCATCTGAGACATTTCCAAATGTTCCCCAATCTATCCTACCGTCTTCATGTAATATATTTTTAGCTGTACCATCTTCAAATAAATACACAGAAACTTTTTCTTGAGGAATAAAAGCGTCTATTCGCTCTAAATAAAATCGTTCTTTGAGACTTTCTTTATCTTCATATTTAGCAGCTTTCATCAAATTTGCTAAATGATCAACTATATAAGGGCTATGAGTTGTAATTAAAACTTTCAAACCTGCTTGTACTAACATGGCTAAAAATTCGATAATTTGTACTTGCGCTGCTGGGTGTAAATTCACTTCTGGTTCATCAATAATCAATAATTCATTCGGTACAGCAAAATAACGCAAACATAAAACTAACGGAGCTAATTCTTTTACCATTGAAGAAGAAACCGTCATTTCTAATTTAACATTTTCTGATGGTTGATAGAGAATTTCTTGATCGAAGCTAGAATTTTCAACATTAACTTTACCCCCTAAAATATCATTTTCTAAAATTTCTGCTAATTTAATATAAGCCAAAACTTCTGGGTAAAGTTGTATTTCTTTTTCTCTTTCTGATGATGTTTTTATGTATATGCTTTCTAATGTCAGTTTTAAATCTTTTACTGGTATGCTCAATTTTATAGATGAAAGATTTTTTACATTTTCATCAAAATCATCAAAATCATCAAAATTTTCAATATCTAAGTAATTTTCAATTTTTGTAGATGAAGAAAAGAATGGCAAAACTCCTGTTCTTTCTGTAGGAAATATATAAGTTTCTAAATGAAAAAACCTGTGAATTGTTCTAAAAATTAATTTAAGCAAAATCTGCTCAAATGCTCTTCTAGGCAACTTTTTCAAAATATTTTCTTCAGAAACTGAAAGTATATATAAATAAATCTTACTGTCACCTAATTCTTTGAGAATATGCAAAGTATCTTTACTTTGAGTGCCAAAAGATAACTGTTGATCTACAAAATCTTTTTTAAGATTATTCAATATTGCTGGTTTAGCTTCTCCTAAATCGAAACTCACTTTCATCTTTTTAAAATCAACACGATCTGTGGCTAGAAATCTATTCATCCAGGTATATGCTAAAGCAGAAACATCATTAATATATGTTTCAATAAACTCTTCAGCAAAATCTATTAAATCAATCCGAACTGTTCCTTCTTGTAAAAATTCCTCAATTGCATTATCTATAATTGGATATCTCTGTTGAGTCTTTTTATCCAGATAAGCTTGCCAATATCTCTCACATCCATACTCACCTAATATAGATGCTAAGGTATAAGCTGTCCAAGTTTTCCCTGTTCCATTACCACCAATAAATACAGTTAAAGGCTTTAAATCAATTTCTGCCTTTTCAATAACACCTAAGTTAGCAATTTTAACTTTCATGGCAAATTCAATTTTAATTAGGGTTAAGAATATACAATTGACTACACCCTACCATTCTTTATAAATTCAGCAAATTACACCTATTGCTGAATTACATCTTAAAATAATTGTACCAAACAAAGTAGCCAGCCTAACTCAAATCGAACTATTGCGCTCTTCTTGACGACTTTGCGTGAGATAAAAATTAAAAAAATGGAGAGGGGGAGATTCGAACTCCCGGAAGCTTTCACTTCACCTGATTTCAAGTCAGGCGCATTCGACCACTCTGCCACCTCTCCAGGTTATTTGCCAGGATTGTGTAATACAAAAACTGACAAATACAATCATAACATATAATTACAGAATTGGCACTACTGAAATTGAAGAATTATAAAAAACCTCCTCAGCAGCGACCTGGAAGTCTTTACCCACCCAAACCAGAGCAGCTTTTGTGACTACACCATCCTCCAAAGAAACCAGAGAAAAATTCCGTAACTTGATACCGTTCTCCTGAATAATCCGAGGGACAGTCGCCGCATTTAAGTAAATAGTTCCCTCTGGACTTCTAAATACAGCCTTCCGTTGCAGCTTTTTAGTATGGCGCAGAGTCCGGTGCATATGTCCAAAAGTGACGAGAGAAACATTTTTCTTCAGGTTAAGACTTTGAGAAATGGCCTCAGCAAAATCGGGATCACCAAAATCACCGCCAATGGGATGCCAATCTTTGCCACAGGGATCTTCAGCGCGATCGCCTAAACCACTAGGTCCATTGTGTCCGAGAAAAATAATATTGTCACAAGTAACACTTTTGACTACTTTAACGATTCTATCTGCGGATTCTTCTAAATTAGACACACCATAGCGTTCTTGACAGATATCCGCAAATCTCCACTCATGTCCACCCCAAGTAAAAGGACGACCACCCACCACACTTAAATTCCATTGGGGAAAATCCAATTTACCGTAACCGACATGGGACACTCCCAATAAATCTAACTGTTCTTGTACCCAGTCTTCCTTAGTGCGGTCATAAGGACATTTTTTGCGTCCCCATTCAGTTGCCGAGTACCAGGCATCGTGGTTGCCCATAATAGCCGCTTTGGGAATATCTAGGGAAGCGATCGCTTTTACCACTTCTACCGATTCATTCCCGAAGTCACCGACAAATAGCGCCAAGTCAACACCAAGCTGCTTGAGTGCTATACCGTCTTCTACTTCCCATTGGTCGTGAACATCGCCAATTACAGCAATTTTCAAGGTTATTGATTGAGTTTTCTGACTGGTCATGCCACTTTAAAAAGCCGTATATCTCCAGGATATGAAACTACGCCGAATTTGGAAATAAATTGCTAATATCAATCCCCCACTATTTTTGGTAAAAACTACTATAATTAAATGCACAAGGTAATATAACTTTACAAAAAGCAGTTTTTAATTGTGTTTACAACTACACTTACTCAACCAAAACCAGGGACTCTGCCATTAGATCTATTTGCTGCCATTGCGGATCTAAAAACAGAACTTAATGCGGTAATATTAGCCCACTACTATCAAGATCCTGATATCCAAGATATTGCCGACTTTATTGGCGATTCCTTACAATTAGCTAAAGCCGCAGCCAATACCAAAGCAGATGTAATTGTATTTGCTGGTGTTCACTTTATGGCGGAAACAGCCAAAATTCTTAATCCTGATAAATTGGTGTTGCTACCAGATATCAATGCAGGTTGTTCTTTAGCAGATAGTTGTCCTCCCCAGCAGTTTACCGCTTTCAAAGCCGCACATCCAGACCATTTAGTAATTTCTTATATTAACTGTTCTGCGGAAATTAAGGGCATGAGCGATATTATCTGTACCAGTTCCAACGCCGTGAAGATTGTCCAGCAAATACCCAAAGAACAGCCGATTATTTTCGCCCCAGACCGGAACTTAGGACGGTATGTGATGAAACAAACCGGACGGGAAATGCTGTTATGGCAAGGTAGCTGTATAGTTCATGAGACATTTTCTGAAAAGAAAATAGTGCAGTTAAAAATTACACATCCTCATGCGGAAGCGATCGCTCACCCAGAATGTGAAACCAGCGTATTACGTCACGCCAGTTATATTGGCTCTACAGCCGCCTTACTTAGTTATTGTCAAACCAGCCCTAGTCAGGAGTTTATCGTGGCTACAGAGCCGGGAATCATTCACCAGATGCAAAAACTAGCACCCAACAAACACTTTATTCCCGCACCCCCGCAAAGTGATTGTAACTGTAACGAATGTCCATTTATGCGGCTGAACACTTTAGAAAAGCTGTATTTAGCGATGAAAAACCGCACTCCAGAAATCACATTACCAGAGGAAATTCGCATAGCTGCGCTGCGGCCAATGCAAAGGATGTTAGAGATGAGTGTGTAGTTATAATTTACAAGAATAACTGCATTGCTAAATCGAATCTAAAAAAATTGTAGGTTAAGTTAAACAAAGTAAAACTCAACCTACATAATTCAATTTTCTATAATTAATCTCAAGAAGTTTGATTACCAGATTTTTCCGTAACCTGTCTTACCGCTTCAATATCCACAGCTAACCTTGCAGCTATTTCTTCCACAGTCAAACCCAACTCTAATAACAGCGGTACTGTTTCTAACTTACCTTCTAACTTACCTTCTACTTTCGCATCTTCGGCAACTTCTCGGAAATACCGTGTTTGCTTTAATTCATCTAGAGTAAACATTGCTTCAATCTCCTGACGAGTTAAATTAGTTAACTTATAAACCAAGATTGTCTCTAACAATTCTAGAACTTTCTGTCTTTTACTGGCATCTGTTAATTGTTGTCGGGTTTTTTGAATCAACTGCCTAGTATGATCAATTGCAGTTTCTTCTTTTTCCACAACTAGCTTGACCATTCCTAATCCTACAGAATTATCGGTTGTGACTTCCAACTCATCCAAATAAATAAACGTGACTTGCTGACTCATTAGTAAACCCCGGTACTGCATTGGCACACCAGGATCTAAGCTACGTTTAGCAAAAATTGCTACTGCGTGAAAATCATTCTTTGGTTTATATTGATTCAGATAAACAAAGATTTCTGTAAATAGTTTCCAGTAAAAATCCGCCTTTGGTTGAAATTGAACCTCTACAAAGTAAATAGGTTGTTCAGGAATATCCGAAGCAGGTACAAATAAACCATCAAAACGAAATGCTAGTTCCTTAATTTCTACAGATGTAAATTGATATGCTTCCACCTCTGTAGCTGGCTTACCAATCAATTCAAACAGGATACTCGGTAAGGTCTGAAATAGTTGATAGAATATAGTATCAGTTTTCACAATTTTTAAGTTATTTTACATTTGTTTAAAAATATTAAGATTCACTTTTTTCAGCTTCTTTCTGGGCAGCCTCACTAAATTTTTTATACAACTTAGTTCTGATCTGTGCTTCTTGATAGCGGCTATGACTAGGTGAAACCTGACTCATTAAATCAGAAGCCCGTTGCCAATTAGCAGCCAATTCCAACCACTGAGTTGAAGTTATAGCTGTTTTACCAGCCGCAGTAGCCTGGTTAGCCAGTCGCACAGAAGCTGCAAATGGATCATCAGATGAATTAGAAAGACTTTGGCTAAGAGGACGATTTGACGATTCTGGCTGTTTCTGGTCTGCTGTTTGGGAAGATTGAGAACTTGTTAATAGTAAGAGATTTTTCAGTGGATTACCTAACCGAGAATCTAGGAACCAACCTAGTAAAATGACTGAAGATAAACCAGAAACCCCTATCAATAAAGTTTTAACTGAAATTTTGCCCTGATCTTGATTCTTCAGTAAAGATTGGGGTTTTGTTAAAATAGGTTTTCTTGATTTGGTATAAACTTCAGTTAAATCTGAAAATAACCGTTTAAACCAATTTGGTTGAGATACAGTAATTTCCTGTAACCACAGCAAGTGACTATCAACATCACGGTTAATTTCTTCCAACCATAATAATTGGTCTTCTCGAACAATGCGACTATTGATATTAACTCGACGAATGTGACGTGGTGCAAGGGAGTCCAAAATTTCTTTAATTTTTGGCACTAAAGTAGATTGCTCCAGTTGCTCTACTGTAGCCGCTTCACACAAAAGTTGTAAAATACCATTGACAAAAACTGCTCTAGTTCTGACACCAGACATAACTAGCTTTTCATTCAAGACTTGAATAACCGCTGCAACGCTGCCCTGGTGAGCTTGCCAAGCGATATCATTTATTCTATCTACCATTTTATATTTAGTGATAGCTCTCACACACCCTGACCTCTGAACTAACATAACCTAAGTTGCTAGTAACTGGAGTTTAGGTAGGCAGGGAAAAGGTAATTGATAATTGGTAAAAATTATTGCTTCTTGCCTTTTGCCTTTTGCCAACTAGCAACTTACGTTAATATACATTCAATTTACATATATCAATCGTTATCAATTGTAAATTTGAGCAACTCTATATTCTATTTGCTCAAGTGCGAATTGCCACACTTGATAACCTGCTGGGGATAAATGCAATCCATCCGTAGTTAATTCAGGACGCAAGTTACCATCAGTATCCGTAAACCAATTATGAATATTCAGATAATTAGCCCCTTGCTTTTGAGCAATTACAGCAAGTTGGGCATTAATATGACGAATTCGACTATTAGCGATTTTTCCAGAGCGCACAGGTAAAATAGATTGGACAATAATCTGACTCGTAGCATGACTCTGACGTAAACGGTGAATAATCCGGGAGGAATTTACCAAAATTGACTTGTCAGTAGCACCCTTACGTAAATCATTAATCCCAATCATTAAATAAATTACATCAGGCTTAGTTGCCGAAAATGCTGACAATCTTTTAGAAACCCCCTCGGAAGTATCTCCAGATATACCTTGATTCAGCCATAATTTACCCATAGGTAGTTTATCTTTAGGAAACCACAAACTTAAAGAATCACCTACCAAAATACTTAAACGATTTACACCTTGACCTTTGGTGATAGCTTTAGCTTCCATAGCTAAAAGGCTTTTCCAATCTTGATAAGTTAGTTTATATGCTTTGTCTGACTCCCAGGATGATTCTGAATTTTCATCATTATCAGTGCGCGTATAAATTTGACCACTTTTAAGTGCTACTAATCTTTGCTGGTAAAGTTGACTACCAGAAACAGGTGATTTAGTTGGAGTTATTTGGGAATTAAAATTAAATGATGATTTTATTGGTGTTGATAATCCATGCTCTCTAAATTCTGATAATAAAATTCCCAAACTGGGGAGGTTTTTCCCTATTGCTGATGATTGTTCAATTTTGGACAGAGTTTGTCTACTAAATTCTGGTAATGAGGTATCAATCTTGGACAAACTCTTCCTTCCGGGGGAAGATTTTTCAGTTTGACTACTAAATTCAGGTACAGCAATTTGACGGGGAGAAATTTTTTCTCTCTCGTAAGATTGAAAACCCTGTGCTAAATCCAATAAAGATAGAGAATCTTTAGGAAGATTAGGGCTTTGGGGAATTGTTGATGTTGGGATTACCAATCCTGTTAACAAGCTTGCGGCCAACAGATAAGGTTCACTCATCGTTGTTTTGTTCCTTGTGCGTATTCACTACTTTTTCTTATGACAGCGTTAACTAAGTGAATTCAGGAAGATTTCGATTTCTGTCTATTGTGCTAGTTCACTGAAGAAGGGGACAGGTGACAGGTGACAGGTGACAGGTGACAGGTGACAGGTGACAGGTGACAGGTGACAGGTGACAGGTGACAGGGGACAGGTGACAGGTGACAGGGGACAGGGAATAGGGAACAGGGAACAGGGAATAGGGAATAGGGAATAGGGAATAGGGAATAGGGAATAGGGAATAGGGGGAATAGTTTTTTCTATTTCGGTGTTCGGTGAACTGGGAGTAAGAGACCCCGACTTCTATAAGTGGAGTATTTCAGGTGGGGTCTAAATCCCCCTGTCTGAAACTCCCTATTCCCTCTTTAAAATATTTCACATTGTTGAGCAATATAATGCTATTAGATCCTTTTAACTATCATCTATGCTGTTCAGTTAGGATTAAAAGATACTAAAATTTAGAATTTATAATTTTAAAAGACTCGCTGTATCTAGCTTATGGCGTTTTATCTATCTTTTTATCACCATCATTTTCTCATGTCTTATTTCTTGATAATCTACTAAATTTAAAATTTCATACTTTTGATAGATGAAATTATTAATGATTTATGCTTTAGATCGTAATAAAAATTAACAAATAATTGTATCAGTATCAATTTTCGTTTGTAAAAAAATAGAGATAAAAAGCTAGAAGTCTTAATCTATAAAGTCTAAATAGCATCTTGATTTTTTAAGATAGATATGTTTATTGATACCTGCTAGATTCAGGACTTTACTATTAATACAATCAAAAATATGTCATATTATTATGCAATTTTAGCAATATATTTATATACAATAAAATAAGAAAATCGTGGAAATGCTTGCTACAGAATGGTTATAACCCCATTCAAACTATCCATTGATGATCTAGTAAATTTGGTGTTTCATTCATCAAAAGGATGAAAATTATGCATTATTTGTAATGCTGGTTATAACAAAAATCAATAAATAAGTATATTGGTATCAATTTTCGCTTGTAAAAAAATAGAGCTAGAAAGCTAGAAAGTCTAATTTATAAGGTTTAAACAGCATATTATTTTTTTTAGATAGGTACGTTTATTTATACTTATTTGTTTAAATATTCTACTATTAATACAAATAAAAATATGTAATTTTATTGTGTAATTTTGATAACATAGCTATGTGCAACAAAATAAGTAAATCTTGGAAATGCTTGCTACAGAAGAGTTATGTCCGTAGTCAGAAAGTTAGATTTGCAGAATTATTGAGTCTGTTTGCTATTTATAGTCTGGACTAGACATATAAAGATTTATCGAAACTAAAGTAGATCAGTTCCGGGGATGTAGAATAACTTCGCAAAAAGTGCTACTATTCATCTGATGTCATTAATGTTTTCTTTTATCCCGTGGCTAGAGCTAGTACAGCAATCGGTGTATCTCCCATCATTAAGGAGATTGTGCAAAAACAGGCACATTCAACTCGCTTAACCTTGAAAGAGGTTATTCTCATGGGAATGTTGGCAATTGATAAGTTAGATGATCAAAATTGTCAAGAATTGGCAGATCAAGTTCATCAAATGCAGGTTAATGGTGAAATCTAAAACTGCTGGCCAGAGTCTTAAATTCAAAGTCTCAAGCCTCCAGTTCACAAGCTAAAAGATAGCAAGGGTGGTAGTGTGATTTATCAAATCTCTACTCTTGAATAAAAATATAGCAACTTCCCATTAAATAGTTCTCATTCAGTTCCAAAATTAACCAGCGGTGTTGCTAATTTTCAGTAACAACTCCCGTTGTGTTAGAACCAGCGAAGGGATCTAAAGTTAGATACCCTTCATGTCTGAAAAACTTAATAAAAAACTCAGGTAAACCCTGAAAAATCTTCCTGGATAAGGTTTAATTCCTGCTTATTTACAGCGGTGAAAATAAGCAATATTAGACTAGATATTCGCAATTTTCAGCAAAATTTGCTGAATTGCCCCTGATGTTCCTTTAGGAATTGAGCAGAAATATCATGTCCAAGTCGTAAAATATTTTAGCCTTATAGCCGTTTTTGAGTAGTTTTGTATACTCTGGCTATAAGGCTTTAATATTTTTTAATTATTCATTTGGGTTCTGATTTAAGAATTATTCTGATTTCTGATATTTAGTGTTAATGGTTATGAGTTAAAAAGTTTGACAAAAATAGTTAAGAAATAAAAATTTAGAATAATGCCATTATCGCAGCGGGAGAACCAGAACCTCCTTTCAACCGGAGAATCCCAATGATTAAGGTAGTACCTTGGGGTGGTAAATTATCTAAGTTGGTGAGATTTTCGATCACAATTAGTGATTGCTTCAAGAGCAACCGATTAATAGTAAAATTAGTATCCTGTCCAGAATCTACACCGTGAGTATCTATGCCAACTCCAGTAATTTGCCTGTGTGTAATTAAAAACTCAGTCGCTTCATAGCTAAAACCGGGAAAGTGCATTTTTCCTTGTATATCTTGGTTAAAAAACGCTTTTTGATTTGACCATTTTTCTTGCCAACCAGTATATAGTATGACCAAATTACCTGCGAGAATTTCCCCAAATTGAGTTTCCCAAGTCTGAATATCACTAACAGTCAAGACATAATCAGAATCCACTGCCGCTTGTTTGCAAATATTGATAACTACAGCAGGTACTATGAGGGATGATGCTGTATATTGGTCAACACTTACACCGTTTGCATAAAAACTATTGGGGGCGTTAATATGAGTGGCACTATGTTCCCCTAAAGAAAAGCGTCGTAAGTAATAACCATCATCCTGAATTTCTGCAACACTAGCAAATTCTACTGGTGGATCACCAGGCCATTTGGGTATATCTGTATCAATCAGATGGCTGAGATGGATAACACGAGAGTAACTAATATTACTTGATGGGTGGGAATTTTTGCTAGTCAAAGGGATTTATTCCTAATTGGATGACATTTTCATAAATAAGCCCCCAAGCCTTTTCACTTCAAGGTACTTGGGGGGAATTTTAATGTTGCAGCAAAAAGTGAATTTAATATCAGTAAACAGTGAAAAATTTAAGCTTTGAATAAGAAAGAGTTAATTTTAGATAAACTTTCTTAAAATTAGGATTATCGGAATCCGGTTTGATTTTTTATCCAGGGAATCTGTAAATAATTCCTTCCTTATCACTTATTTCAAAATTAGCATTTAATTGTTTAGCCTTTTCGTCTAAATATAGTTTGGCTTCTTCTATAGATATTTGAGCAGATAAAGCAAATTTTGTGACAGTAAGTTCTCCATTTTCTTGTTGTAATAACTGCAAAAATAGTTGTTCTTTTGCTAAATTTAATTGTTTAACTTGCTTTTCGTGTTGTTGGCGTAAACTCCAAATAATCCATGTTCCTATACCTGTTGATGGTAGACCAAATATAACTAGGGCTGCTAATGAATCTTCTTTCTCTGCACTGCTCTTTTTTGAATCAATTAAGTCTAGTGTGCCTAGTAATAGGATGGCTAAACCAATTGTGAGGAATGAACCTGCCAATATTTTTTTGAATGTTTTCATGGATTTTTTCTAAAGATTTTATTTTCACAAGATTTACAACTACTATATGCTACTGATATACAATAGGAAAAGACTTACATACTAATAGCATTTTAGGTAGGGGATTTTTACTGCTTTTTAGTGAAATGTAAAGATTTGTAAAACATCAGGTAAGTTTTGAAAATTAGACTGAGAAACAAAAGAACAGATACTTAAAAGCACTGTTCATATATCTAAAATCCTCTACCTTATCTGCCAGAAATTAAATATGAGAAAAACTGCATTGAAAAAATATAAATCATGGAAGCATATTCCTTTAGCATTACAGATTGTAATTGCGATCATTTTGGCCGTAATCCTGGGGACTTTGCTAGGTAGTCAATCAGCAAATAATGCTGATTTAATCAATCACTTGGTTATCCCCTGTAACTTAATACTCAAGGCGCTGAGGGCATTGGCAACACCACTGATTATGTTAGCCATACTTCACTCATTTCTCACTGCTGATATCCCTGGTAAAGCTGGTCGCCGTTTGGCTGTGCTGCTACTCACTAATACGACTGTAGCCATCTTCATTGGTCTTTTTGTCGCCAATGTCCTACAACCCGGTTCATGGGGTCGTCTTGCCCCTCCAGTCAGCAAAGAAGCATTAATAACTAAGACTTTTGATCCTTGGTCACTAATTCAAGATATTGTCCCGGATTCAGTTCTTAAACCTTTGGTTGACAACAATGTTATTCAACTGATTTTTCTGGCTTTAGCTTTTGGGGTAGTTTTGCGTGGCTTGAAAGCACAGCAGATATCTGAAGATAAAACAGATTACCAAGTCATTGAAGGAGTAATCACGATCTTATTTGCAGCAGTTATCCGCATTTTGCACTGGATTATCGCTTTAGTCCCATTGGCTGTTTTTGGAATTGTGGCGAAAACCGTTGCCCTTCAGGGTTTTGCACCATTTAAAGCTCTGGGTGCGTTCATTTTGGCAGTATTATTAGCTTTGTTTTTGCAAGCTTGTTATTATTTGCTGCGGGTGAAGTTTGGTTCTTGGGTAAAGCCAAAAAGCTTGTTGCGTGGGGGTTCTGAAGCTTTGTTAACGGCCTTTTCTACGGCTTCTTCAACGGCAACAACACCAATTACTTTTGAGGCTTTGCTGAAAAAAATTGGTTTGCGGGAATCTTCCGCTTCTCTAGGGGCGTTGGTTGGTAGCAATTTTAATAATGATGGTACTGCTCTATATGAGGCTATGTCAGCATTATTTATTGCCCAAGTGTTGGGTTTGCATCTTTCTTTACCACAGCAGTTGATTGTTGTTCTCACATCTATTTTTGCTTCTGTGGGTGCAGCAGGTATTCCAGAAGCTGGTTTGGTAACAATGACTCTGGTATTTACTTCTGTTGGTTTACCTACTGAATATATTGCTTTATTAGTAACTGTGGACTGGTTTCTTGATCGTTGTCGCACTGCTATTAATGTTATGGGTGATATGACTGTTAGTTGTTTACTTGATGGTAAGCAAAAGCGGGTTGAGTAGTTAAATAGCGTTATGCACTTGAACCCCCTCCCCGCAAGCGAGGAAGGGGCTATGATGTATGTCGTTTTTGTATCTATCTCATATTTTGCTTCTTTTCAGCTTTAGGATCACGATTAGCTACAGCAGCTAATTCAGCATCCATTAAGGTTTTTCCGGTGGCTGCTAGATAAACATCATCTAAACTGGGACGAGATTGGGCAATACCAAAAATGGGTAAATTGGCATTATTTAACGCCTGTTGAATAGTTATCAAAGCGTCATTTTGGGGTGTGACTACTAAATTTAGGGAGTTACCTTGGGCGCTGTTGATAATGATTTCTTGGACAAAAGGTAATGCTGCTAAAAGGTTTTTTGCGGTTTCGGCTTCTGCGCTGGGTGAAAATTCGCGGATTCTTAAAGTTATGCGATCGCCTCCTACCTGATCTTTTAACTGAGATGGTGTACCATTAGCAATAACTAAACCTCTATCTATAATTGCCACTCTATCAGCTAAAGCGTCAACTTCTTCTAAATAATGGCTGGTAATGACTACGGTAGTTCCCGCAGCCCGCAACTGACGCAAGAAATCCCACACTACAACCCGGCTTTCAATATCTAGCCCTACCGTTGGTTCATCTAATACCAGGACATCTGGTGCATGAAGTAACCCAGCAGCCAAATCTAACCGTTTACGTAAACCACCGGAATATGTGCCGGTTTTTTTATCTGCGTATTCTTGTAAACCCAGCAAATCTAAAATAGTGTTAATTCGCTGTTTAATCAGCGCACCGGGAAGATGATAAAGCGCGGCTTGTAATTGTAGTAACTCCCGGCCTGTTAGCACTTTATCCAAGGCTACTTCCTGTGCCACATAACCTAGCTTTTGCCGGGCTAATTTGGGGTATTCTAATACTGAAATGCCAGAAACTTCAATTTTGCCAGCGTCAGGGGTTGTCAGTGTACACAATGCCCGGAGAGTGGTTGTTTTTCCCGCTCCATTGGGTCCTAGTAAACCGAAGATTTCTCCAGGTTGTACCTGAAAGGAGACATCCTGAACTGCGACTACATTACCGTAGCTTTTTTTTAGATTTTCGATGAAAACGGCGGCAGCCATAACAGCTATAATCCCTAACTATACAATTCGCAACAATCTATCTTCTATTGTATGAGTTGAGCGATCGCTGTGATGAGTTTAATATTTCATTTTGGGATCAGATTCAGGTCTGATTGGGGAAATACCCAAAAAATGGGCATTGTTTACCGGATACTAACTAGGCTGTTGACTCTGTGGCTTTTTTGGGGGATGGTTCATACAGTTTTTATGTTGGTCTTCAATATGGCTGAAACCTTTCACTGGCTGGGCTTTTAACAAAAATTAAAGGCATGGTACATATTTACTAAAAACTATCAAA
>JANMEE010000045.1:0-61925 GCA_031376645.1 Dolichospermum sp. OTE_75_concoct_329_sub
GTTTCAATCCCTAATAGGGAGTAATGAAAATTGCAATTTTGGGTATGAGTCCAGAAGGCTATGAAAAATATGGTTTCAATCCCTAATAGGGAGTAATGAAAATTGCAATACCTAAAGTGGAATGATATAAACTTTAGCGAAAGCATGTTTCAATCCCTAATAGGGAGTAATGAAAATTGCAATGGTTGTGATTTTTGGGGTAAAATTGGGTGTAATGTAGTTTCAATCCCTAATAGGGAGTAATGAAAATTGCAATGATCGTGCATGGCTTGTGCTGAAAAAATGGGCTGTTTCAATCCCTAATAGGGAGTAATGAAAATTGCAATTATAACTAGATAGCTAGACCACCCAAAACCTTTAAGTTTCAATCCCTAATAGGGAGTAATGAAAATTGCAATTTGCGAATTCACACCACCTATCAAGAGTTGCGCCGAAGTTTCAATCCCTAATAGGGAGTAATGAAAATTGCAATAAAACTCAGAGAGAGCAAGGGGTATTCTACCTATGTTTCAATCCCTAATAGGGAGTAATGAAAATTGCAATTTGTGAGAAATGTGTTCCAGTCTTTCTCGCTGAGTTTCAAAGAGTTTCAATCCCTAATAGGGAGTAATGAAAATTGCAATAATGGGTTGAAACTAGAAGTTGGGCAACTAATTATCGGGGAGTTTCAATCCCTAATAGGGAGTAATGAAAATTGCAATGAGAAAATTTTTCCAGTGGTGGCAGGGGAATAAATTGGTTTCAATCCCTAATAGGGAGTAATGAAAATTGCAATGCTATACCGCTGGCTGCTAAGTCACCTACAAAAGCTGTTTCAATCCCTAATAGGGAGTAATGAAAATTGCAATGCGTCTCACCCTCCAAAAACGGAAATTGAGTGAAGTTATAGGTTTCAATCCCTAATAGGGAGTAATGAAAATTGCAATGTCTTCCCGTAGAAATCTTCTAATTCAACAATTGCGAGGTTTCAATCCCTAATAGGGAGTAATGAAAATTGCAATTCATTGACCCTATTTTTTTGTAGTCTAAACTTAAAAGTTTCAATCCCTAATAGGGAGTAATGAAAATTGCAATTGGTGTCTTAAATGAATTAATGACTTCATTAATGTTTCAATCCCTAATAGGGAGTAATGAAAATTGCAATGACGAAACTGAATGTCAACATGACTATCAACCTGGTTTCAATCCCTAATAGGGAGTAATGAAAATTGCAATAGCGGGAGGCTGAAAGCCTATATATATGTAGTTTTCAAGGTTCAGTTGCGCGAGTAGTATTATCATAGTCCATTTCAGGAATTGTGTCAAGAAGAAAAAAGGCTGAAACCGTTACTGTGTAAGGTGCGCGAGGGTATGGGCACAAAAAAATCCCTAAAAGCCTTATGTAGATAAGATCACAGAGATTTTTGAAGAAACCGAATTTTTCACACCCACCCCCTCGCGCATTAAGCGAAGAAAATTGTTTCATCACGGGGTTGTTCACCACCAATCCGTTCCACTTTACCAAAACAGCAAGCACAAAGGAAATAAAAACGGATGCTGTCGGTTTCCGGTTTAATGAGCTTATTGAGACGCGATCTTAGTTTAGCATATTGAGTATCAGTTAACTGACACTCAAAAATACTATACTGCACCCATTGACCATAGGATTTGAGAATACTATGGATTTTAGTCCGACGTTTATCCTCAGAAATATCGTAAGAAACAACAACATTCATCAACTTATTCTCTCTCTCGTATCCCCTTCTTCTCTATTCACTGTCACCTGTCACCCAATCTTCCATGCGATCGCGTTAAAAAATGTCCTTCGTATCCCCTTCTTCTCTATTCACTGTCACCTGTCACCTGTTCCCTGTCACCTTCTTAGCTACTTTAAAAATAAAGGAGGATACTTATCAGTTGTTCCCATCAAATATTTAGCTAATAACCTCGCTTGCAATTCAAAAGCTTCTTGATAACAACATTTACGTCCCATTACCGGATGTTTAAACTCCGATAGTTTCTTCTTTTGGTATTGAGTCAAAAATATTTTGCGTCCTTCTGAAGTTAGAGAAACAGCGCCGCTTAACGGTTCATTGACAAAATCTGCTGGTGTTAATAATTGATTGTTCAAGATAGATAAAACCATCGCATCTACAACCAAAGGGCGGAATTCCTCCATTAAATCTAAAGCCAGAGAAGGGCGATTATAGCGATCAAAATGGAGATATCCTAAATATGGATCAAAGCCCACAATATTTACAGCACTTTGGACATCATGACGTAACAAAGAATAACCAAAACTCAATAAAGAGTTTACTGGATCAGTTGGTGGACGACGCACTCGCTTAGTAAAAGAAAATTCTGTATTACGAATCAACTGATTGAAGATACCAAAATAAGCAGCGCTACCAGCACCTTCTAAACCACGCAAAGAATTGATATTATCAGTTGAATTAATAGAAGCAATTACCTGTTCAATGCGAGTGATATTTTGAGATAAATCAACATCACTAGATTCTCGTTGACGACGCATTAAAATTTGACGGTAATTTTTTAATTTTCCCCTCACAAAAGCTTGAACAACATGAATAGCTTGGGGTGAATGTCCCGCAGCTTGCCATTGTGCCTTACGAATGAAAATATTACCAGACATTTCTGGTTGTAACTGTCCTAAATAATGTCCTCTTTGATCAATAAAAGATAGAGGAATATGACGTTCCATCAACTCAAAAACAAGTGCGGGAGAAAGAGTTGCTCTTCCTAATATTACCACCCCTTTAACTTTAATTAATGGAATATCTTGAAGTATTTTCTTTTCAAACTTTACATGAATCCGTTCATCAACCTTACCAACAAAAGCATCATTTTGTGTAATGTAAAGAGTTCCCATGATTAAATCCTTAAAATAGATAATAGGGTGCGTTAGGATGAAATCCGTAACGCACCAAAACATCAATTATGGTGCGTTACGCTGTCGCTAACACACCCTACTTGTAATTAATTTTCCTCTTGATAACGCCCAACTTTATCAACAGCTTGTGGTAAACATCGAGAATAAAGACTACAACCATCACAGCGTTTTGTTTTAATAGCTTTTGGCATTGCACCTGTAAACGACATCATTTGTACGGCTTCAATAGTCGCAATGGTACTTGCTCGTAATTCTGGGGTAATTTCTACTAATTGACGTTGATGAGATTGGGCATAATAGACATAACCAGAATTGATAATTTTGCCTGTCATTTCCTCCAAACACAAAGCTTGAGCGCAAACTTGTAATTCATCATTATCCCATTCTCCTCTGCGTCCACGTTTATATTCAATTGGATAAAATTCACCATTTTCAAATTCAATTAAATCAGATTTACCGACTAATTGATATTGATCTGATTTCAAATAAATAGCGCGTATCTTCCAAGTTTCTTCACAGTTTTCTTCTCCTACAGTATGAACTCTTTCATGTAAACTTGTACCTTCAATAGTGTATTGATTATCAATAAATTCACCAGCACAATGAATTAACCAACAACGATGAGGACAATAGGAGTATTGGTTTAATGAGGCAATAGAAATATAATCATCAGGAGAGGTGACAGGTGATAGGTGACAGGTGACAGTAGGAAGAGGATTAGTTTGTTGGTTTTGAAACATAATTAAATTATAAGAAGTGAAAGTTAATAGTGTGAAGAAAGTGAATTATGGGGTATTTAAGATTCGAGAACGAAGAGAGGTAATCATTTTACTAATTTCTATTATTAGAGATAAGGTAGGATTTGCTTGTTCTGAAGTGAGATAATTTAATCTAATTCCCAGCATTAGAAAAGTTTCTGTTTCCATTAATGAACCTTTAGCTATAGACAAAAAATGTGCAAAATCGTTTTTCGTCGTCCCTCGTGCATGACCTTCTGCAATATTTGCTGGTACAGAAGCAGCAGCACGAGTAATTTGTGAAGTAAGACGATAAATTTCTGTATTTGGAAATGACGTTGATAATTGATAAACTTGCACTACCATATCCATTGATTTTTGCCACACAATTAAATCTCGATGTGATTCAATTTTCATAAATAACTCCTCTTCTTCTATCTACTTTTACTTCTAGCCTATTAACTTCCCTCTTCCCTCTTCCCTCTTTACTGTCACCTGTCACCTGTTCCCTGTCACCTTCTTCTAACCATTCCCATTCCCATAGTTGTTTTACGTCCAATTCCGGCATATAAGGCAAAATCAGCTAAAGCATTAATTTGTTTAATTCCGATTGTTTCAACATTGCCAAGAATGCGATAGTTAATTTCACCTAAACAGCCAATAAACTTATTTTCATAGTTGCTAATAACTTCAGTTTTGATATTAAAAGCACTAGAATAAATTGATTCAATGGGAATATCAGTTAATTCAATGCCGCTATATTTATTCCACCGACTCAACAGACTATTGAATACAGATTCTCGTGTTGGTAAAACATTATCAAATGTACCTTGACGAAAAGCTACAGGGGTAGAAAAGATGAAATTAAGATTGCGTTCTGTTTCACTCGCTTGTTCATAAAGTTGTTGATAATTACAAGCATTAGCCCAAGGTTGGTGAGATTGAGGTGTACCTTGAATGCTGGTAATATATAAATTTGCTGAACCTAAATACCAAGGTTGTTCAGGGTTAATATTCAACCATAAAGGTGTGAGTTGACTAAATAAATTATCATTTAATAAAGAAATACGCCACCAACAAGAAGTACCTGCGGGAATAGGGTTTTGATGGGCATATTGTAAGGTATGAGATGGCGTTTTATGCCTGTTTTGTATCTGCAATGGTGAGAGAGTAAAAGCTTTATCAGCGTTTGATTCATGTAGGTAATCTCCTAATTTTCTATCAACAGAACTCACCAGATTAAGGAATAAGGCGTGGTAATGTCTGCCTGTGAGGAAATTGGGGTATATGGGAGATTGGGGGGTGATATTGAGAATAAGACTATGGGGCATAATTAATAATTGAAAGTAGGGTGGGCAATGCCCACCAATTACATTTTAAGCATGAAAATGGTATTGCATTAACTTAGGAAGTTTTACATTTTTGACATCATCAAAATAGTAATATTCCCCTTGAATTTGCACATTTTGAATGAGACTAACTGGCGGCATATTTACCACATCATAACTAATAACTTGATTAGTAAACATGACATCCAAGGGATTTAAAGGATGAGTACAACTGAATAAACCAGTTTTAATTTTTGGTTGTAGTAATTTTTCAACCGTAACTTCTGCTTTACTCATCCATTTACCTAAACGAATCCATTTAGGTAATTTAATTTCTTTTTGAGCAATTAGAAAAAATTCAAATGTGCTTTCTGGTGCAATTTCTTTTGCTCGTCCAAAACTAGGAATATTCTTTTGGGTTTTCTCCATTTCTACATGGTAGTTATTATTGGCATATTTCCATGTATTAAGAACAGCAGTATGATGCAAAGCACGAGCAGGAGTAAGATAAATTCCTTGTTCGTTTAAAGGGGTTAAATGTGCTTCGTATTTTGGCACTTGTTCAGGGCAGAAATAGCGATAAGAATCTTCTTCAGCAACGGTTGTGGAATAGATTTGACTATCAACTAAACCCAGGGCATAACAGAGGGCATAATTATGAATTATTGGCTCTGTTTCGTATAATCTGCCGATTTCACGAGTGGCAAAATAGAGGCTGTCGTGTAGTTCTAATTGACAACGGTAGATCATAGTCATGGCTATTATTTATGGGATATAGATCCCCGACTTCTTTAAGAAGTCGGGGATCTGGATATTTTAACTATTTAGTCTTAGCAGCAGTTTTCTTTTTAATATGTTTGCTGGCATATTCTTTAGCTTCTGTATCGGCTTTTTGCAAAATTGATTTAATTCCTACTTCGTTATTAGTGAGGTTTTTAACTTCATTAATTAAAGGTAAAAAAGCATCCCCAATAAAGTCGGTATGTACAATAAATTCATCAGCCATTAAATTCTCAATTGCACCTTTAGCAGCAGCAATTACATCATCTTCATCCAAAGGATCAGGTGATTTTAGAGTATTATTAGCCTTCATTTCGTCATATATTGCTTGAGTCCACCGCAAGTTACTGGTAATTTCGCCATCAGCAAAAACCACACCAATTAACTCATTTCTGACGCGACCTGTACGGGTTGTTTGTGCGCCATAGTGACGAGTTCTGAGGATGTTATTAAAAACATAAAGAAAACTAGCTTCTGTTGGGTCTTTGAGCATCACAATACTAGGGAAGAAAACCTGTGGTCTAATGTGGTCTTGTTGATTAATTCTACTGGTAACTTCACCTGGTTTAGAACCACTTTCTCCTTTAGAAGCCATTGTTCCATTTTCAAAAGGAGCATTCAGAGTAAATGTTTCATGAGATTCATCAAAAGCTGTAATAGAAAATGCAGTATCTACAACTACTTTTGATTTTTCAGACCCAGAATCACCAATAGCAAAACCGTAAATAATACAATCAGGATTGTCCATTGCGAAAGATACGTTATATTCACATTCTTCTGCTGTCATAAATTCATATTTACGTAACAATTCTCTACCAACCAATCTTTCTGGGGTGGACTGTTTACGTTTGAACATGGAAAGACGGCTAATAGTGTTTTTATCTTTAACTCCAGCCCTTACTCGTGCTTTATTGAGTTCGCTATCTGTTTGAAATAATGGATAAGATTCTGTCACACGAATAGTGAGAAAGTGGACATATTTTCCCATTGGTTTATAGGGAATTTCTGATTGAAATACTTTAGCATCAACGGTTTTTAAAAGTGTCATGATGTTTCTCCAAAATGATATGAATTGACTTAGTAAAATTGTTGGTTTGGGTAGGGGTTTAGCAATGCTAAACCCCTACATTTCTGAACTAAAACCCTAGGATTCATCATCTTCAGATTTAGATTTTTCTGCGTTTTCTTTGTCATCTTCTAAGCGATAAAGAAATTCACAAGTATCTCGAATTAGGTTTAATTGACGACCTGCTAAACGTGCGCGATCGCTCTTAAAACATCCCTCAAAAACATCCTCTACAAAATACCTTGCAAACTCTAAAACAGCTTGTCTTTCTTCCTCCCTTTTACTCATGATCCAACGTCCTTCAGCAGTAGAAGAATGTACCCGATCCATGAGTTTAAAAACCTCTGCCGCTACAGTTGAAGTTAAAACTTCTCCACCAAACATACATAAATCTGCTTTGAGAATAATATCCGCAGCAATATCAATGGGTTTTAAAACAGCATTAGCTTTAGGATTAAACCTTTTATTGGCTCGATAAAAACGGCGATAAAGTTCCGTTAAATTTTTAGGATGATTCAAAGTTGATCTTTCTTCCACAATTAACTCCTCCTGAGTAGAATCAAATTTTGTATAAGGGTCAAAACAAGGGTAAAAATGATAGGTGTAAAGTTTGATCTTTTCAATCCTTGCTGTTTCAACTTTTTGGTTACGTACCCATTTATTGAGATAAGCAAAGACATAGAGAGGACTGGTTTCAAAATCCTTGGCTAATTCTGTAAATTTCCCCCAATTAGCATCATAGCCAGTCTTACCTTGTCTAGCATTCACATCTAAATGAATAGCATAAGCAGCAGTTAAAACATTTAAAGGAGCGGGATATTGAATACCATACTCTTCCCAACCTTCAAGAATGTAATCAAGTCTAAATCTATCTCTTTTTACCAAAGTCCGAAAAGCATGAGGCGCACTATCCAGAAATACGGTTTCTTCAAATTCTGCACCATCATTAAATGGAGGAATAGGAGACTCAGAAACCACAGTTTTAACATCTAAAATCATCGGGAAAGCAAATGCTAACCAACTAGGCATTACCCATGATTCTGTATCAGTGCTATCTCTTCCAGGAGGTAAAGCCATGAAGTAAAATGTTAATGGTTGATCTTCTGGATAGGAAAGTTTAAATGTGCGGTCTTTTTCACTATCTAAATTTTCATCAATTAAAAAACTATCCACACTTTGATAATTCTCTTTACCTAAATCAATCTGTAAATCTTTACTGATGAAATGATTACGGATGCTAGTATCAAAACGAGTTTGAGCAATATTTGTGTAAGCTTTTTGTAAAAACTTATTAGTTTCTGGAGTAAAGTAATAAGTGGGATAAAAGTAGAGATAGCGATATTTACCATCTTCAAATCTTTTCCCGACTGCTTGAGTTTGATTCATCAAAATTTGTCTGAGCATCATTTCTAAACCTGCAATACTAGAAATGTTGCGTTTTGCGTTAGAACCTCCTAACATTTGTTTATTTGTATAAACCTGGGGAGTAAATAAAACTGCTGATTCCATCTGTTCAGTTACAGTATATGCAGAATGAGAAATTGAACAAATTAATTGTTTACCTCTTCCTGATTTTTTAGCAGCATTATAATTACTCAACTCATTGATAAAATTGTCAACTTCAGTTTTTACAGATGTTTCTTTATTCGTAGTAGGTAACATCACAACTCTTGATACCCACAATCTTAAATCATCCCAACCATCAGGTAATTGATATTGTCCAAGAATGGGTGAAATTAAATCTGTCAAGTAATAAATTACCTGTTGACAATTTTGGCGAACATCTTCAATACCAGGATTTTTTTCCAGATATTTAGCTGCTAGATAATACCATTCATAAGGTACACCTCCTGTATTACCTTTTAATTTTTGTTCTTTCAAACTTTCATTAATGCGTTGAATTTCTCGAACTTGCGGTAAATATTCGGTTAAATTCCAAAATTCAGCGACTTTGTGAGTTAAATCAAAATTAGGAACTTCCGGGAGTTTTTTATCTTTTTTCCGTGCAGTTTCAATTTTATCAACAGTTTCTTCCCAAATTTTTCGGGTAATTAAATCTCCAAATTCGGCAATTTGATCAATCCGAATACTATCCTCAAAGTTAAAATCATAATCAGCAGATAAAACATTCTGTTTTTGGAATTTAACTAAATTTTCACTACGACTTTTAGCAACGGAAGTTTTATTAGTATTGAGAATCCGTAAAGTAGCATCTAAAGCAACTTGCATTAAACCCAGAGACTCAAAAAAGAGGTTGTAATATTCAGCATATTTCATCCCTTTTCCATCTCTACCAAATCCTGTTTGTCTGAGCTTTAATTGACCTGAACAGAGGGATTTAATGTTATTAACTACCAAGTCTGGTAAAGTTTCTGATGAGATAGGAGGAGCATCACGCAACGCTAGATAAATTACCCCTGTTGGTAGATATAACAATGGTTGATAATATTGATTTTCCTCAGTATTTAAGCTAGTATGAGCCTGAATTACAGCATTATTAACAACGTTGGTTAAAACACCTCTATTTTCGGATAGGCGATGATAAGTAAATCTTAATTTACCATCACTAAGACTATGGATAATTTCATTAATTCTCGCATTGTCTGCATCTTGAGGATGTTTGATAATTGAAGCGAGAGAATCAGCTAAACAAGTTAAATCCGATAAACTGCGAATAGTGCGATCTTTAAGAGTAGGATTTAAGCCAAATTCTGAAAAATTCCAGTTAGTATCCCAGCGTCTTTGTGCATTATAAGCCATACACAATAAATCATCAATATATTGTTGATATTCTTCAGAATTATCTGGATTGATAAACTTATCAAGTCCTAATTGTTTAACTTTTTCATCAATGATTTTTCGATGTTCCTCTAAAGGTAATTTGCGACAGTCTTCAGGTGCATCTGGGAATTTTTCAAAGTCATGTAAAATGAAACCAGCAATTACTAAACGTCGTTCCTTATCTTTAACTACTCGTTTAACTGTGGTATCCAGTTTTTCTAATCTTTGTTCAATTAAATTAGCTGGGAATAAGCCATTAAGTAAGTGAGTATTTAAAGATTGATCAGCCGCATTATCACGTCTAACTTTTGTTTTACCTTCTGCTTCTCGTTTTTCGTCAATTTCATCAAAGAACTTACCACCTTTTGCAGTGACACCAATAGCTATTTTTAGCAGATTTGGTAAAACATATTCAGCAAAATCTGCCATTACTTGATCATTAGGATTTTCTGCTTGTATGGCTTCTTTTAACAGCTTGAGTGTAAGTAACTTTCCCTTAGTTTCTATAGTTCTGTCACCATCACCATCAAAACCAAAGTCACCTGATAACCAATCATTATCTGAGGTTTCAATATTGGAATCATCTTCTATTTCTAAAAGTGATAGTTGTTGATGTTCATTTGTATCTTTATTTTTTTTAGCCATTGTCTTTACTCAGTGAAATTAAATAGGAGTTGATTTGTCTAATGTAAATTGGATATTGTTCTAAAGTAAAACTAATTGATTTGAAAACTTGTCTTGGATCTATATCATCATATTCATAAGTTAGATGTTTTACGAGTTCTGTTAGTGGTGCTAATTTTTGTGCTAATTCTAGTGTAATTATTTGATGTTTAGCAAGTTGAGTAAATGACTCAAAGCTGGTATGAGATTTTTCCAAATTTAGGATTAATAATATTTCTTGATTGATGTTTATTGCAGTTTGAATCATTAAGTGCAGTAGTCTTTCTGCAAACAGTTGTTGACAATAATCAGCTAAAAATTCATCAAAACTAATAGAATGAAATCTTTCTAATATCTTGTAATATTTTGTGATTAAATTTGTTTTATTCACAATTAAATCATTTATATTCATGATTTATTCAAATCCTTCAAGTAATTTAGCAATTTGTTCTGGATCAGGAAGTTGATTTTTTAGTTCTTGGGGTAATTGAGAAACTATTTGATAAGTAGATATACCAATTGGTTTATGAGAATCTTTGAGTGCATATTCTCCAATAGGTTTTGCTTTTAGGTGCGTTACGCTATTGCTAACGCACCCTACTATTTTTTGCTTGGAGTAATAACTAAATAAATTACTCTAAGGATTTAATTAGCCTCCTGTACAAATGATAAAAAGTCTTGAATTGCATTTCTAGCTTCCAGAGATTTAATTTCATTTCTGTCTAATGCGATTTGAAAGCAATTTACAGATTCTTGTAATAAATCAAATCCTCTCCTATTTTTACCTCTAACTTTTTTCTTCATATGCATAATTGGTTCTCTGTAAAGTGAAAGTTCTAATTGTAAAGAAGACGATGATTGTGAATGTGTAACTTCTTTGATCATTTCAATTTCTCCATGACAGTTAAATTTCTAATTTTGGAGAAAGTTTTCACTGTATAAAAGTTAATAGTAGTAATTAACGAGGAAAATGAAAATTAGGATACCTTGTCATACTACAGTTATCAACTGGTGAGGACTCGGATTGCTTATCTCATGTATCCAATGGTGATTGCTACTTGAATAACTGTGTGACGGTGAAAACCTTCTCCTTTTGTTGGGAAATATTTGATAGTCCAGTGATTTTATAGCCACAACAGACTATCAAAATTAAGTGTTAAACTAGGTGAAGGATTTATCTTGAATATACCAACCCTTTTTACGATCGCTCATCACAGGTGCTGAACCTGCTCTGAGTGCTTGTAATACTTGGCGTACTGTACTAGGATTTAAGCCTTTTTCCTTGTAGTCTAAGTTTTGCTTCATTAGATATTGTGCTATTTCACAAGGTTTATAAGACTTCCCATCATTAATCACTCCTAGAATGTCGAGTGCAAGACGAAAAGGTGGCTCAAGATAATCCTTATACTCCATAGCAGGGTTAGTAAGCAAAAAAGTTGCCGCACTAACTATCTTGGAATAGGTTTTCTGGTTCATGTCATCTCCTATACTCAATCACCTCCTGAACTATGACTACAGTATATCCTCCAAATCATATTTAGTGTACATAGTTATTCAACCCCTATTGGGGGTAGCTATACTGGATAAACTATTTTGAGATAAGATAACTGAAGATAGCAACACCATTAAATTTCTTCTAATCCCTATTAGGGATTGAAAAGAATATCTATGTATGCAATGGTGGTTGCTCCTTGGCTTTTTAACAAAGCTTTCATTAATCCCTATTAGGGATCGAAACTTCAAGCAATCCATATCTCATCTCCTTTACTTTTAAACGTATAAGCAAGCGTATCTAACAACAGTGCAGATTGACCAAAAGCTATAGAATAAGGTGTACTAGCATCATTGACACTGTACTGGTCACTAATCGAATAAAGTTGAAAGTGTATAGGTAGCCTTAACCGCATCCTCACTTCTGTCACAGGACGACGAATTACATAACAAACTAAACCCTCTTTTCTCAGCTTTTTATCAATTTGACCTATCCAAGCATTATCCGGTTGCCATACTCCCACCCCTGTTAAAACCTGAACTTTCCAAGCGTCAGCTATAGGTTGTAAATCTCCAGAATAGGTAAATTTCCAGTTCAACCGTTCTTCCCGGTAGGAAAGCAACTTGATAAATGCTAGACAATGGGCAAACCTACCCTTTGCTATGGGTTGTCCAGTACGTTCTGCGGTTTCTTTTAATGTCCGCATAAATCCCGCTTCTGTCCACATCTCAATTTCTAAATTGCTTAAAATGCCTGGTAAATCATAAGTTTTAAATCTCTCATTTTCATTAGTTTCTGTTAAATCATATAAACCACATTGCAAAGGACTAGAACCACGAAAACTAGCAGCATCTTCAGCAATAGGATTTCCTGATTTTCCTGACTTTTCTTGCCATTCTTTAGCCCATTTTTGAATATGTCCAGCTTGTGATTTTAAGCTAGTTTCAAATATTTGTTCACAGGCTTTTTGAAACTTTTCTCGACTTTGAGCATATTGTTGTTTAATAGTGCGATCGCCTAACTTATAAAACAAATAGAATGACTGTACAGCACCCCACCGGCGATAATAACCATGAAAGTCATTGATTTTGCGATATTGCTCTTTTATGGTTTGTTGTAAAAATGGACGATTATAAATATAATCAGCTTGTAATGGTGGTGAATTTGTTTGAAATAAACGCTCAACTAAAAAGTTAGGAACTAAAGCATAAGCTATGAAATTATCAAACTTAATTTTTTGACCATTTTTCTCATATCCGTCATGTCTTCCTAATCTTCCCAAACGTTGAATAAAGTTACCAGAATCCGATGACTCAAAAATTAGAAAGTTAATTTTAAAGTCAACTCCTACATCTATTGTACTTGTCCCTAATACTAAATCTGCCGCTAAACTTAACTCCTTTTCTCCTTTGCTAGATAAACCTGTATTTTCTCCCACTGTTAAATCATCAGGTTTTAAAAGTTCCTGAAAAAATGGAGTTAGCCGCTTAACTGCTGCAATTGAATTGAGAATAATTGCCCCTTTACTTCCTGGATATTCTTGAAACTGAGATACAATTAAATTGCTATTGGCTTTTAACCAAGTTTCCGAAGCTTTAAAACTCGGTTCTAAAGGCATAAAATTGAGTGCAATTCCTCGCGCTACCTGTCGCCAATTTTGGTTTTTAAGTTGCGCTTCTTGTTCTATATGATCGGGAAATAGATATTTATTTTCTTCCAGAGGATTTATTTCTTGACAACGAAATCCTGCTGTTTCTAATCTGCCAATTAAATCTTTATCTGGTGTAGCTGAAAGAAACAGAAACTTTTTGCGGCGATTTGTACAATGAATTAACAGCATAGTATTAATTACACTAGCAATTTGCGGGGCTGCAAATACATGAAATTCATCAAAAATAAACAAATCAAAATCTTTATCAATTTTATTCCACAATTTATCAGGACTATCACCAGAAATTAAATAATTACTCCGGTGTAAATAATGAAAAATATCAGGATTAGTTAATAATGCTTCTCTTTGGCTAGAGAGAGTTAAAAGTGCAGCCCCTTTTTTTAAGCCTTCATTTTCTGCATAAATTTCTAAATCCGCTCCACTTACTCTCACTATACGAGGTTGATTTTCTGGTTGAAATATATCAATATATCCTTGAATTTGTTTTTCTTGATCACGCGCTAATTCATTAGTTGGATAAAGTCCAATCGCTGAAAATTCTCCCTGAAGAACTTCTAAATAAGCCGCTAAACTTTTACCATCTCCTGTCATTGCTGTGTTGAAAACCACATCAATATTTGGATCGCGTAATGCTTTTAAAGTTTCTAGTTGATGCCAAGATAAAGACCAATTATCAGGTAATTTTACCCCATCAGGTGTGGCTACTGTTTGAGAATAAACAGGTTTGAGATTAATACTGTAATTTTCTGACATATCCTTAATAACTTATTTCAATCTCTCGCGCTATTGGTGCGAGTTTTTTATTGAATGTAATTTTCAAACCCTATTTTCAGGCGGTCTAATTCTGACTCTATCTAATTCAGCAGTTACAATTGCACCAGATAATAATTCCTTTCCGTAAAGCTGAAGTACCCGTAAACAAACTATTGATTGTTCTTTGGTTGAAAGATTAACTAAGCGCAAGATACCACAATGAGGATTTCCTCGCAGAATTGCTAACTCTCCAAAATCTTTATCAAGGGTGACTAAAATCCTACTTTCACGATATGCGGTTGCTAAAATTTCTTCATCACCTGGATCTTTTGTCCAGTTTCCAGACCAAATTACATCATATCCATCTGTTTGTAAGTCGGTAATTACTCTAGCATTAATGCAAGTATCTAGCAGTATTTTCATCTTGGAGACTCTATCAATAAAGGGTCAATTCGTTCATGACCAACTAACCTCCGTGCATAAATCAAACAGGCTTGCACATCTTCCCGTTCTAACCAGGTATATGCTTCTAATAAAGTTTCAATGGTGTCTCCTGCTGCTAACATTCCTAAAATATGCTCAACCGCTAGACGACGACCACGAATTATTGGTTTACCGCCAAAGATTTGGGGGTTAAATGTGATTCTTTCTAGTAATGTTTGTTCGTTCATGGTTTATCTATTTAGTAAGAAAGTTCTTTAGGGTAGATACTACTAATCTTAGTTTCATCCTGTTTATTTTGCTCACTATAAGCAATACAAGCCAAAATATCATCTCTTTGCAAACTAGGATATGCTTCTAAAATTGTCTCAATTGTTTCTCCCCCTGCAAGCAAATCTAAAATTAAAGCTACCCATATCCTATGACCTTTAATACAAGGTTTCCCAAAGCAAATATTGGGGTCAATGGAAATTCGAGAAAGTAAATTATTTGTAGTCATTATTGCTAATCCCTATTTACCCCTTTCTGCTATTCTATCTTCTGTTATTGATTTAAAAACTGTCCGTAACTCGTTGCTAAAATCTATAATGACACCCAAAATAGAAATTAGCAAGAGAAAACAAGTACAAAATACACGGACACTTTTAATGAGTCGAAAAGGTCAGTCTATAACCCTGTCGGTATCAGAACGCGACAAAGCCGAACTAGAAGCGATCGCTCTGGAATTCGGGATGATGTGGGGAGATGATCCCAATATCTCCAAACTCATCAAAGCGATCGCCCAACGTGAGTTAATTATTGGTAAAAATCATGACTGGCAAGAATCCCGTATTCGCGCATTACATCGTTGTATAAGTGCATTAACTGATATCGCACAAATTGAACAAGCGGAAATCATCATTAACTTGTTGCTTGAACGTAGCGAGTTATCTATACCCATGCGGAAAGAACTAGAAGGGCTGTTAAATAACTTTCATCCATCTTGGCGATTACAAATAGATCACTATATCTTACGTCAACAACCCTTTCAACTGGCCTATCAAGATGCAACGGAACGAATATTAAATTTTACAGTTCGTTATGCTAAAATTACCCTTCACGAAAAACGTCAATATCTTGACTGTTGGTGTGAAGAAAAAATAGATAATCATGATGTACCAGAACTCAAAAATAACTGGTGTTTTCGTTTAGACAGAATTAACGAAGCAGCAGTTACGGAAACTACTGGAAAATGGCGATCGCATTTAGATCAGATAGATGTGGAAATGCACCTATTAAATAACTTGGCATTTGCCTATCAAACCAAACCAGAGGATAAAATAGTAGAATGGATACCAAATAAACTAAAGGTAAAACGAGTCATTAGACAAGTAGCGAATACATTTTGGTTTATTCGGGAAGTCATGCAATATTCATCTGATTGTATTGTCGTTGCACCGGAAAATGTGCGATCGCTCATCAAAGAAAAGCTCATCACCCTTTGTCAAAATTATGACTTAAATATAGAGCCAAATGACCAAATATAACCTCGGACTAAAAAATTCTAGTCAATTTACGAGGGTGAGATGATAATGCTTTGACCATGAACTCCCGTTTCTGGATAGGCTTGGCAAAAACAATCAGTCCTAAAAATTCCTTGAAGGTTTCCCACAAGGGTTTTTTAATGTATTGACCGTAGGATCAGGGTAATAGATTCTCAACAACCTTACAAAGACTAAGGAATCGCTGATGTTTCTTGAAAAATCAGATAAAATGATATTGATCTGATCACTCTAGGTACTTGACTATGAAATGGGAAGAAGTTTGTGAAAATAAACAATTACAAGATTTACCCTTCAAGATTGAATTGAATAAATGGGGGCAAATCGTCATGAGTCCAGTAAAGATTAAACACTCTTTTTATCAAGGAAGAATCCAACGTCTATTAGAATCTTTATTGAAAACTGGTGAAGTCATGCCAGAATGTGCAATTAATACATCAGATGGCGTTAAAGTTGCTGATGTAGTTTGGTGTTCAGACCAAAGATTTGATCAAATTCAAGATGAAATATCAGCTTCTATAGCCCCAGAAATTTGTATAGAAGTTAAATCCACTGGCAACACTTTTGATGAAATGGAATTTAAGAAAAAATTATATTTAGAATCTCAAGCAATTGAAGTCTGGTTATGTAATGAACAAGGTCAAATAAAATTCTATAATGAACAAGGTGAACTAGAAAAATCTTTATTAATTCCTGACTTTCCTAACCAAATTAAACGATAATTCTAGAACTTACGCGCTGTGCAAATCAATCATGATATGCTTTCACCAAAGCACCTTATTTCAGGCGGCAATTAATGCTATTTTGACCGATAAATCAACTGTGAGGTAGGGGTTTAGCAGTGCTAAACCCCTACGATAAATGTGGTTTTTACAGCCATACATATTTAATTTTTTTATCAATGCGTAAGTCCTAAATTCTATATCAACTCTTTGATTTTTGGGAAAATCAGCCTATTTAATACCAAATATATTAATTTTATGGATGTAAAAAAATCACTCTTTCTTTCCTCGGATTTCTCAAGATATTCTAACAAATTCCTAAAATGCTTGTGGAATTTACCTTTTAAATTTTGAGTTTTGTGTCCCTTTCGGGAGTCTTAGGCTTTATAATCAAATGGTTTGACCTGTCACCCCTTCTTTAAATATGACAACCAGCGAAACTATAAACCAGGTGGACTACCTCCGTATCAGTTTAATTGATCGCTGCAATTTCCGTTGTCAATACTGTATGCCAGTAGGTGCAGAACTTGATTATATCGTCAAACAGCAATTATTAACTGATAAAGAACTGCTTACCCTCATTCAAGAAGTATTTATCCCTGTTGGTTTTACCCGTTTTCGCTTAACCGGTGGTGAACCCTTACTTCGTCCTCATGTAGTTGATTTAGTCGAAAAAATTGCTCATCTTCCCCAAACCCAAGATTTAGCAATGACTACAAATGGATTTTTACTCGCTCCGATTGCTAAAAATCTCTATGATGCAGGTTTAACAAGAATTAATATAAGTTTAGATTCTTTAGATCCACATATATTTGAAGAAATAATTGGTAATAATGGACGTGGACGCTGGCAGCAAGTATGGCAAGGTATCCAGTCTGCTTATGAAGTAGGATTCAACCCATTAAAATTAAATGTAGTCGTAATTCCTGGCGTTAATGACCATGAAATCTTAGATTTGGCTGCTTTAACTATTCATAAACAATGGCACGTCCGATTTATTGAATTTATGCCCATTGGTAACGGAGACTTATTTAGCGATCGCGGTTGGATATCTTCAGCAAATTTACGTCAATCTATCCGTGAGCGTTGGGGCTTAACAGAATCCCAAATTCGTGGTAACGGACCTGCCGATGTATTTCAAATTCCTGGGGCTAAAGGAACAATAGGATTTATTAGCCAAATGTCAGAATGTTTTTGCGATCGCTGTAATCGGATGCGTCTGAGCGCAGACGGTTGGCTACGTCCCTGCTTATTAAACGAAACAGGTCAAATTGATTTAAAAACCGCTTTACGGGCTGGCATTAGCACAAATGAATTACAAGCAGAAGTCAGAAAGATTTTAAATATTAAATCAGAAATAAACTTTAAGCAACGCGACTCTGGTACTGTCGGCACTTATGCCCGTACTATGTCGCAGATTGGTGGTTAGTTATTAGTCATTAGTCATTAGTCATTAGAGGATTCCACAAAAAAGATGACCCAATCTTGTGGGATGGGCATCTGGTCCCTCCTGATATTATTAGCAAAATGCCTGCATCACAAGAAAATTTGGGATATTTTTTTATTTGGAAGTCTCTTAATCATTAGTTAGTTGTTGGTTGTCAGTTGTCAGTTGTCTAATAAGCACTGACCACTGACCACTGACCATTGACTACTACGCTTGACGTGAGTAGTATTCCACCACGAGTAGTTCATTAACTTGTAATGCTACCCATTCCCGTTCAATTACACTATTGACCTTACCAGACAACTTAGTTTTATCAAACTCTAAATGACTAGGAAGGTTAGCTAAACCGGGATATTGCAAATTAGCTTCCACTAACTTCTTAGAAGCTTCTCTGTTTCTTACAGCAACTTCTTCACCAGGACGACACTGATAGCTGGCAATATCTACCACTCGGCCATTAACAGTTAAATGACCGTGATTCACCAATTGACGAGCGGCTGGGATTGTGGGAGCCATACCCATCCGAAAAACGGTATTATCCAGGCGCATTTCTAACAATTGCAGTAACACCTGTCCGGTAGAACCAGCAACTCGTCTGGCTTTACGAACATAGCGGAGCATTTGTTTTTCGGTTAAACCGTAGTTCATGCGGAGTTTTTGCTTTTCCTCTAGACGGATAGCATACTCAGAGCGCTTTTTACGGTTTTGTCCATGCTGTCCTGGGGGATAAGCACGTCTAGCACTCTTCCGAGTTAAACCTGGTAATTCGCCTAAACGACGGACAATTCTGAGGCGGGGTCCTCTATATCGGGACATGAGTTTCCTTAATTTAATCCTTCTAAAATTTTATTCAGACCTACCATTATGGCATAGTTCCCAAAAGCATAGACATTTTATAGCTAAATTGTCTTCTATTTACCATTAATATTCACAAGAAATCAATCCTTTGAATTGACCAATTTTCGGTAAATTTCTGATGATTGCACCGTGGTAGAAGATTGGAACCAGATTCTACGGTAGCATAACCTTGGTTGAATCGAAAACGGTTATGTTAAAAAGCGAAAAAAAAATGAGTAACTTTGGGAACAAACAAACAAATTATTCCTTCAGGGCATTTACAGCATCATTTATAACTATAGGTGGACTACTAACCAGTAGTTTACCTACTATGGCTGTTACGGATTCATATCAGAATGACTATCGGGTTTGTGCTGCTCAACTATTGAGCGTGGGTGTCAGCAAAAACCAAGCATCTCAAAGTTGTGCCTCTGCACTGAGACCACGAGAGTTATCCTCGTGTGTAACAAAAATTCATAAGCTTACACAAATTACACCTGCGGATGCCCTTTCTTCCTGTCGGCAAACTCGTCGTCCACAGGATTTAGCAACCTGTGTAGTTAGCATTAGTAAGAGTTATCAGGGTTCAGAAAATTCAGCTACTTTAACATCCTGTAGTCGCAGTTTGTTACCAGTAACCTTTGCTGAATGTGTAGTTGGTTTACGTCGGGAAATTGATTTGAGTCCTACTCAGGCATTAGATACCTGTATTGATGCCAGTGAAGGATCTAGCGGTTTTGGTGCGGTGTCTACAAAGCCATTGGGTGTTAACCCCCAGTAAGAGACTTTCGCCTTACCCCTCAACTCCTATGATTAAATAGATTCATAACTGTAGGGCTGGTAAATATGCCACCCTACCCCACATAAAAATTGTGTTTTCTATTCATCTTTATTACCAACAACCATTTGTAAGATCATCGGTACTCCTCCCTCGTGGTGATATTTATCCCCCCAAGCCCTAATGATTTCGTCTAATTCCTCCATTGCTCGATCAATCTGCTCTGTCGGAATATCCAGTTCTTCCACAGCCCGCATCGTGTTTGGTTTACGCTCTGCCCAATATTTCATCATGCGGAAATACCGAGCCGTATCTTCTACCATCGTGTATGTGCGTTCTTGATCATCAGCAGGAGCATAGAACGGACGAGTAAGAGCATAAAAAGGCATCCCCCACGGACAATCAATGCGTGTTACCGTTCCTGAATACAGTAGACGGCGCTTGATATGTTCTGCTAATGCTTCACTCAATGGCATCTGATGCTCAGGGGGTAGTTCTTCCTGCGATCGCTTATGGAGAAACTCAATTAACTCCATAAATTCAAATGAGGTAACTAACTTGGCATCAGGAAGATGCTCAGGGAGCTTTTGCTCAATTTGTTTTTTCTCCTCACTGGTTAGATTTGTACCGGGAACACGGGATCTTCCTGGTATCCAAGGATATTTTTCCATCCAGACATAGGGAAGTTGGATCAGATAGCGAGGTTCTTGTGAACCCAGCATTTTTAGAAGTTTGCCTTCTGTTAAAGCAAGTCTTACTTCTTCAACAATGATTTTAACTCGTTTTGGCTCAAGGTGATGTAAATGTCCAGTCATTCGCAGGTTTTGCCCCTGCTCTAGATAGGTCATATAAATTGCACACTTGGCTGCTGTTGCGGCTGCATCTAAAAATGCTCCATGCCTGTGGCCACTCGTACGCATGGCACTGAAGGCCAGATAAAGCATGATCTGATCCATCGCACTAGGGCCAAGACGCTTGATCAGATCTATGTCGTTGGTCATATTCTACAGACAGATAAATGGCTTGTTTACAAGTGTGATATTCAAATCAAACTACGAATTATACACCCAGTTGGATACAAATATTTTAAATCTAAATCTAAACCTAAAATTACTGTTTGACTCGGGAATTTTTAGGTGGTAAATGTTGGGGGTGTAAATTGGCAGTTTCTCGCGTCTGACTAACTAACCCCCTCCCCTGGAATGACTCGAAGACTTTAAGATACCCAGGGTGTTGGGATACAGGGGTGTAGGGTAAAACGGAGGAACGTTAGATGATTTGTATTTTGTATCTAAGAAATCATTATAACTTCCTATTTCTGAAATATCCATACATTTTTCAAATAATTTTTCGGTAATGGGTAATTGGTAATTCTTCTT
This sequence comes from Dolichospermum sp. OTE_75_concoct_329_sub, assembly GCA_031376645.1. Lineage (GTDB taxonomy): Bacteria > Cyanobacteriota > Cyanobacteriia > Cyanobacteriales > Nostocaceae > Dolichospermum. Next base: position 21,308 of record JANMEE010000045.1, read on the forward strand.
TATTCTTGCTCTTTTCTCCTAAACTCGGTGACTCCTGACTAGTGACTCCACAAGAGGGGCAACCACGGGGGGATTGCCCCTCCGGTGACTCCTATTTAGATGCTTGTGGCTGATTGGGTGTTTTTTTCCAGGTAATACTTGCTGTACCAATAGTCACTAAGATAACTCCTACAACTTGGACAATATCTAGGGATTCTTGGAGCATTATACCGGCGAAAATTACGGTTAAAATGGGGACTGTAGCTCCAATCAAAGATGAGAAAGGAGAGCCTAGTTTACGAATGCCAAAATTATTGAATAAGTAACCGCATAAAGTCAGAACACCTAATATAAAAGCACTTAATACTAGTTCGAGGACATTAGATGAGTTAATTGCTAAAGCTAAATTACTGGGTAAAGGGATAATTAAACAAATAAAACTTAATAACAACATGGTAGTGAAGTTAATTAAAGTCAAAGATACCGGATGTAATTTGAGTTTAGTGGCGCATATCCTCGTAAGAACGACGTACATTGCAAATGCTACCCCGGAGAAAATAGCTGTAGTGCTTCCTAATGAAGTATTATTCACCCCTATAGACTGATTGCCTAAAATCAACAATTCACCGCCAAAAATTGCCACCATTGCCATAGTAACCAGTAAATTAGGACGTTCTTGAAATAGAAACCACGACAGAAACACACTCATAACTGGATAGATAAAGAAGAGGGCGATCGCCATTCCTGTTGTGACTTCACCAATAGCAATGTAAATAAGTACCTGCGATAAAAATAACAAGCAACCGCTAATTACTGACAAAAATAAAGCCTGTTTGCTTTTGATCTGAATAGGGGTTGCATTTGCTCGTAATGAAGCAAATAAATTTTCTAGCTCTTGCCAAATAGGAGGATGTAATATAGGCGATAAAAGTAACATTAATGGTACAACCACTAATAAACGTAGCATCAAAATCAAGAAAATATTACCCAATGTAGGTAAGATTAGCTGCTGTGTTGGTAATCCTCCCAAGGAATTAGAAGCTGTAAAGAAAATCGCTTTAATGGCTACGTTGTAAAGAGATGAAACCACTGTAGACAAAGAGATCAACAGGAAACCTATCTGCAATTCTGACCAGTTGGGAGATGTGCGGGATCTTTGTTGTCTGGGTGTTGTTTGTTCTCTAGAAGTTGTTTGTTCTCTTGGATTTATTTGTTGTCTGGGTGTCGTTTGTTCTCTGGGAGTTGTTTTTTGTTTGGATGTTGTTTCCCGTCTTAATTTTGGTGTTGGAGGTCGTCCTGTTGGTAAATTAGGAGTTAAAACAGAACGTGGTTCGGATGGGGTATCTCCCAGGGACGGCGCTGTTAATACCTTAGAAGTCAAAACAGCAGTCAGTTCAAGGTTTTTGTCTTCCTGTGATGTATCTGGATTTAGGAAAGAACTGGGTTCAGGATTTTTGTCTTCGGGTATCGCTGTTGGTAAATCTGGATTTAGGAAAGAACTGGGTTCAGGATTTTTGTTTGATGGGGAAGATAATATAACCGCGTTAGCTGCTGATGTAGAATCATCGTGTGGTAATTCATAGGGAATCAAAGTAACTGGTTCAACAATCATTCTTTGTGAGGATTTTTCGCCATTCCCATTTTGAGAAGCTATAGCTTCACCACGTGGGCTATTAGGTATTTGTAAAACAGTAGGTGCGCCTCCTGTTAACACCTTAACAGGATTAGCGTCTCGATTTTTTTCTACTTCACCTCGCAGACGATTCACAAATTCTGCTAATATTACCTCCCCTTGCTGTTGTTGGCTATACATCCGCGACAACTGTTGAGAAAGATCACCTTGATAGTTTTTGAGTTCTTGTAATAATGAACTAAAGGCAATAGTGACGGTATCATCCAGACTGTCTAGCATATTATTGACATTCTGTCCGATTTCATTAACTGCATTATTACTTAGTTGAGTATTTTGAAACGCAGCTTGATCAGAGGAGTTATGCTCTACGGCTTGAGTAGCTAAAGTTTTCAGTGAAGATTGTAACTGAGAAGATATATGTTTAGTTAAAACTTCTGCTAATTGACGGATTAATACCTGCTGTTCAGTGATTTGTCGTGATTGTTGTAAATGCTCTTTTTCTTCAATTAACTTTTGAATATCGTTAGATAATCGGGTTTTTTCAGTTTCTAGCCGTTTTACGTCTTCCTGCAACGACCTCAGGACATTTTGTTGAAGATTTTCTAAATCCTCAACTACATCCCATAAAGCATTTTCGGCGGCTCTGGATAGCTCACCTCTAATACGTGGGTTTTCTGGTCGCTTCTCAAATCGCCCCATCAGTTTCTAGCCTCTAACACCTTGATGATTAAGTTGCTGCCCCGGATACCAAATCAAAACTTGTATTAAGTTTCCTGGAGAAAACATCGGAAACTACACAATTTCACGGAACTTATAAATTTAATAAACTTATACAAGATTAGTCCCTATCATTTTTTAGGGAATGATAGTTATAAAAGTCTTACATATCAATACTTAACTACAAGCATCAAATCAGTGCGGAATGTGTCTTACTTGATAGTTGACATCATCAGACCTCGCGGTAAGTAGGAAACTCAGTGGCTTTAGCCCTGAGAGGAAAAATTTCCTGAGTTAGTGACAATTAGAGACTATCAAATTATGTCTCTTCTAATAAATCATTGTAATTAACGAGTCGAAATTATGCAAAAATCCTCTCTGCGGGGAGAAGATGTGGTAAAGCCAGAAATTGAGGGTTGGTATCTTTGTTTTAGTGCCAAAAAGTTGCCATAATCTTGAAAATAGCGGCACTGAGGGCGGCACTGATAGGGACTGTTATTAACCAGGCGGCGGCGATATTTTGGATAGTGGAAAATTTTATTGATTTAATATTTTGTACCAGTCCAATACCCACAACACCACCGACAAGGGCGTGGGAGGTGGAAACGGGTAAACCTAAACGGGAAGCCAGTAAGATGGTGATGGCTGTGGCCAGTTCGGCACAAAATCCGCTGCTAGGTTCTAAGGAAATAATATTTTCGCCAATAGTAGCAATAACTTTTTTACCCCAAACGGCTAAACCTGCCACAATTCCCATAGCACCGAGAACTAGAATCCATAAGGGTATGGTGAATTGATCACTGGGGACGTTATCATGTTGATTGATGTAGGAAATTACTGCTAAGGGAGCGATCGCATTACCAACATCATTAGAACCGTGAGCAAAAGCGACAAAGCAAGCGCTCAGAACTTGAAATTTAGCAAATAAACCTTGAATTTTCGGTTCAATTTGACTATTTGCTAATTGTCGCCAACTAATTAAGGTCAGGCTAATTACGGCTATCCCACCCGTAAATAAAGTAATGTCGTGAGCCGGAATATTCAATCCCTGTTCCCGTAAAAACAGGTTCAGGGGTTGAGTGAGTGTAGGAAGAACAATAATGCCAAATACACTTAATAGGATTGTACTTAACCAGGGAATCCATTCCTGTAACTGGTTTAAGGGATGGGGTTGATTAAAAATCCAGTGTTGAATTAGACTATACAAACTAGCAGCGATCGCTCCACTAATTATTGGTGTTAAAATCCAGCCAATGGTAATTAAACCAATGGATGACCAATCTATTGCCCCTGCTCCTAATGCTACCCAACTAAAGCCAGCGATCGCTCCCACAATGGCGTGAGACGAAGATACAGGTAAACCCCTGGCTGTGGCAATTTGTAGCCATACCCCACCGCTGATGAGTACCGCTATCATCCCCATGACTAAAGTTTGTGGTGTCGTAGCGAATAGCGCAGGGTTAACGATTTTTGTACTAAGAGTAGACGTTACCTCTTGTCCAAACAAGACAGCCCCAAGAAACTCTAACACCCCAGCAATAATGATTGCCTGTTTCAGGGTGATAGCCTTAGAACCCACAGAAGTTCCCATGGCATTAGCAACATCATTTGCACCCAAATTCCAGGCGACGTAGAAGGCTAAAAAGGCGACTATCGCGGTTTGTATTTCCATAAAACAAATCATTCACACCTATTAACAGGTAAAAATTGTGATGAATGATTTATATTTTCCATGTTTTTGGCTGTTAAAATTCGAGCGAGTTAGGAAACTCGACAAAATAGTTAACAAAACTTAATTTTATCGGAAAATCGGGTAAAAATCTCGAACAATAATTACTGGGATTTTACTCACAAAACCGTGAGGACAAGCTTGAGAAACTTGATCTATCTATCACTCCAGCTAAATATCTCTTCTCAAATCCCAACTGATAGCTTTTAACCATATTCCCCAAGGACAACTCCGAGTCATAGATGTTGCTTGTGGTAATGGATAAACACTAAAGTTAATGAGAGAAACTTGATCTAAAGTGATAAGTTGACAAATCCCAACAAAAGTTTTCTTTTTCCTTGATTCCGGTGATTATTCTCACCTATTAATACCCAAACATTGAACCCCAAAAGCGATTACGAAGGGCAAGGTTAGTACGTGTATTAGTGATTGCTCACTAATACACGCCAAGATTTGAGTAATTACCGGATGTTTTGATGAAATATTGAACAATTTTCGAGAGATGAAGTGCTGTAACTGTCTATGTTTTTAGCAGAGAAATTGAAATACTGATAGCTTGCGTAGTGATGCAGGAGCTATACTACTGACGAGAGATATAGTGATGTAACTGTGTATATCTGGTATCAGTCAAAGAGGAATTTTGAACAAGCGAATCAAACAAGTGTAGTGCTGTAACTGTCTATATCGTCTCAATTCAAGAAGCGCTATACAGGATACGAAAGATCCAATAATCCGGTAATATCATCTCGCTCGTTGCAGGTTTTATCCTCCAACTATTAAATAACAGAACCGACATTGCCAAGTTATCCATCCAAGCCTCTGCGACCACTACCTCGATGAGGATTGGGTTTTTCGGGTTGATTGGGGCTAGGTTTGGAGTTATCAGCGAGGTTGAACCTCTGGTTTACCAAAGGTGAAAGCTGAGAATCCGACTTAGCCATTGATAGAGGGGAAAAACGAGTCTGTACTGCTTCGCAGTTGAAAGCTAAGGAGCCACATACCAGACTCGATACTAAAAGTGAAATGGCAGCACGCATAGTAGATGTCTATTTTAGAACTCTCTACTTCACTAATACTTAACTTTTATATGTCTATCCGGAAAATTCGCAAAAAAGTATTGTATTTTACTGAATAAAAGTTCATTTTATACTTCCTCAAGATGCTCAACAAGTAACCAATTTCCAGACAAATTTGGCCGCCCCCAAATCTTGAGCATTTTTTCTGGGGGAAAAGCTTGTAGTGCCTGATCTATATCCGATCTAAGCGTCACAAGCTGCCAATTTGTCGTAGTTAAATTGGTGTTTTCTGTAATATTAAATTGGTAGTTTTGCCAATCCAGGCGTTGGAATTTGCCTGTAAAGTTGCTGAGGTTTAATTTATTATCTAATCTCGGCGAAATACAAGGACAATTCCCATCAGCAGGATAAGCTTCTGGGTGGTCTAAATAATAAGTTTGCCAGTACAACCAATCGGGATGATTAGTTAATAAGTTAAACAAGGGAACAATTACGCCAGGTGCATAGTCGTCTGTCAATAATGCAGCCTGCAAACTCTTCACTGGTAAATCCCTGGGTTGACATTCTAGCACAATACAAAGACTTGCTGCCATACCTGCCGCTTGTCCGATTCCCATGACTACTGGTTGGAGTCTAGTGGCCCCGTTAGCGATGTGAGAAACAGAAATATTCTTTTCGCAAACCAGTAAACCATCTGTACTTGCAGGAATCAGAGCGCGATAAGGGATAGTGAAGGGTGTTCCTGTCCATCTTCCACCCCAACGGATAGATTTAGGTTGCAGCGAAAACTCAACACCGGGATAATGGTGATCGTTGGCATAGTTGCCCACAGCAATAGCATCAGGAAATGGCGATGCGGTTTTACTGTTGGCTAAAGGCAAAATATCCTGTTCACAAACGGTTGTTAAGCCCACTAAGCGGCGACTTTCCCGATAATAGGGATGGAGGGCAAAAGCGGAGTTAGCACTGGGGAAAAGGTTTTCTGCTAGTCCGTAACGCCTACCCAATTCCGTTTGAATGAAGTTAGCAAAATTCTGACTGTGCCAAAAACATTCTTGCACAAATTCGCGTCTTTTTACATCCGAATCTAGCAACCGATTGGCATTTTGGCAGTAATCGTTGCCCGCAATAGGCCAGTTAATCATAAATTGATTTGCTGGTAAGCGTCCGTAGTTCAAAAACTTTTCTGCACCATAGTTATCCCAAGCTCCTGTAAACTGAGATGGATGGTAGTTAGGTGCGGGGGGAATTACTGGAGCGATATTTTCTCCATAATCTTCCATGACTACTACCCAAGTTGGTGCTTGGACTGGATAAGTTTGAGTAAGGGTGTTAAAATTTGTTGGTGCGCTGGGTTCTCCCCATTCTGACTGCAATTCCCAACCCCAACGGTAAGGTACTTCTCCTAATGCTAATAAGTCTCCTAATTCTGTACCATCAAGAATAATTTTGGCGTTAACGGTGAAATCTGCAAAACGTACACCTGTAATACAATCTTTTGTTCGCAAAACTTCTAATGGGACTTGTCCCGAAATCCATTGAAGATTGGGTAATTCTCGCACCCAATCGGCAAATATTTCTGCACCTATTCGCGGATTGTAACTGAAAAAGCTGACCCAACTGTTATCTAATCCTCCCGGTTGTCTACGTTGCAATTCTTGTAAAAAAGCTCCCCATAAACCTGTTTGCAATGCTTGTAATTCGTTTCCGTCTGGTGCTGATACGCCGGCAGAGGTTAACATTCCCCCTAACCAGGAAAATTCACTGACTAAGATTGTGTTTACTCCTCGTCGTGCTGCTTGGATAGCGGCTGCTGTTCCACCGGTTCCTCCACCAACAACTAGGACATCTGTTGTATAGGTTTGATTCATAATATTAAGTAAATTGGTTATGGGGTATGAGGAGACGTTTATCACAGATCATCCTCTTGTGACTCAGTAGTAATGCTCACTTTACTGGTGTATATTATTCAAGGTTGAATTTATATAATTTATGAATAATATCTTGCGAATAGGCACTTTGCTACGAGATCGTTACAAAATTATCGATCTTTTATCTCATCATACTGGTTTTGGCATTACCTATAAAGTTAAAGACTCTAATCATCCAAATCAACCAATTCGGATTTTAAAACAACTCAAAAAACCTAGCGCATCTAAATTAGATATTGAAAACTTATCTATTTTAGAACAGGAAGAAATATTAAAAAAATACTGGCAAAAATGTTTGAGACTTTTCAGAATAGAAACTCAAGCATTAGGTAAACTCGGTGAAAAATATGAACAAATACCCACAATTTATGAAACATTTGAAGAACAAGATGAATATTTTTATGTGCAGGAATATATTGAAGGACATTCTTTAAGTGAAGAAGTTAAACAAGGTCAAAAATTATCAGAACAAAAGACAATATCTTTATTAATTGAGATTTTGGAAGTTTTTGAATACATTCAAAATAATCCTGATTACTCAATTATTCATCGAGATATCAAACCGGATAATATTATTCGCAGAAGTAGCGATAATAAATTAGTTATCATTGATTTCGGTTTAGCGAAAGAGGTAACTGTTCCAGGAACAAAAGTAGGTTCAGTTCTGGGAGGAACAAAAGGATATATTGCACCAGAAATATTATTGGGAAAAGTATCTTTTGCCAGTGATATTTATTCTATTGGTATGATTGGGGTTTTTGCTATCACAGGAGAAGACCCCAGTTATATACCTTTATTAGCTGAAAATTGGCAAACAAAAGCTACTCAACGTATTTAAGGACAAATAAAATTTACCATGCGTCGAGACACCCTTTTTTATCAGCTATTTAAACAATTTCCCGGTTTAATCTTTGAACTGGTAGATCAAAAACCACCAGAAGCAGCAGAATATCAATTTGATTCTATAGAAGTCAAAGAGACAGCATTTAGAATTGATGGCGTATTTTTACCACCTGATCATGCTAATCCCAAAATAGCATTTTTTGCTGAAGTACAATTTCAAGAAGATAAAGATTTGTATCATCGGTTCTTCACTGAAATCATGACTTTTCTCTATCGTCATAAAATTAGGTATGACAACTGGTTTGGAGTCATAATTTTTCCATCACGTAGTTTAGAACCATCTAATTACCTTATTCATGATGTATTGGTAGATAGTTACAAAGTTAAGAGAATATATCTTGATGAATTAGGAAATTTAGAAGACCAATCTTTAGGAATAGGGTTAATGTTACTAACCAATACTCCTGAAAATAAAGCCAGAGAAGCCGCTAAGACTTTACTAAAAAAAGCCCAAAATACGGAGGTAGACAACCTAGAAAAACAAGCGATAATAGATTTAGTTACGAAAATCATGACTTACAAATTCAACAAATTAACTAGAGAGGAAGTAGAAGCCATGTTATTAGGACCAATTACAGAAGAACCCAGAGCCGTTAGAGACTGGAAGGAAATGGGAGCAAAAACAGAAGCGGTATCACTGGTTATACGACTATTAAACCGTCGCTTTGGTAAAGTTCCTGATGTTTTATTATCAAAAGTTGAACAGTTTTCTATAGGAAAGATAGAAACATTAGCTGAAGATTTATTAGATTTTTCTGTGTTGCAAGATTTAGAGAATTGGTTGCAACAAAATCAATCTCATCAATAAAAAATAACCTCTCCCTAACCCTCTCCTAAGAGGAGAGGGAACAGGAAAATTCAAAGCCTCTCTCCTTGTAGGAGAGAGGTTTGGAGAGAGGTTTGGAGAGAGGTAAAATTATCAAACACCAGGAGTATCATCTATGAAATTATACAAATTATCCCATTTATTATTCTTTATAGCCAATAGCATGATACAGGCAATAAACAAAAACCCAAATTTGTGGCAGGCATTGTACAATCTTGCAGTTCTTGGATTATCAGCGACAACAGAACAAATTAATAGAAATCCTGATGATATTTTAGTTTATATAAATCTAGCAATTGAGAAAAATCCAACCTTTTATCGTTCATATTTAATTAAAAGTTTGTTTTTATATCAATTGAAACAATATACAAATGCTTTAGATAGTGTAAATAAAAGTATTGATGAGGCAAAAAAAGATAAAAAAGAGGATTTTTTTCTTTATTACGTTCGTGGAGAAATATTTACTGATTTACAGCAATACGATAAAGCCATTGCTGATTATACCCAAAGCATTACAATTAATCCTAATTCTGCCATTGCTTATGGTCGTCGAGGTCTTGCTTATCTCACACACAGAAAAATTGAGCAAGGTATTCAAGATTTTAACCAAGCTATTGCTATTGAACCTCAAGATGCACAACATTATCTAGGAAGATGTGCTGGTCATTACGAAGCAGGAAACGTAGAACAGGTTATTAAAGATTGTACCCAAGCTATCACCATCAATCCTCAATATGTACATTTCACTGGTTCTTTGCTTGCATTAGCTCGAGGTGTTGCTTCTGCTAAGAAAGGAAACATGGACTTAGCTATTGCAAATTTTAACCAAGTCATAACTATTGATCCCAAAAATGCGAGTGCTTACTATATGCGTGGGGTTGCTTATTTCTCAAAACGTAATAAAGAACAAGGTATTAAAGATTTAGAAACTGCTAAACAACTTTTTCAACAACAAGGTAATATTAAAGAATATCAAAAAGTACAGGAATTTTTGAATAAGTACAGGAATTCTTGAATAAATTATAACTTAATATTCTTATCCCTGATTTTACCTTCTATCCTCTACCCATACATTAACCAACCCTAATCAAAAATAACCAAATTAACACCACAACGACTAACTGCTTCTGCTAACCGAGAATCAAGAGTTGGTAATGGTAAATTTAACCGCAAAGCTAACTCTAAATAAGCAGCATCATAAGCAGCTAAACCTTCCCGTCTTGCTAGTTTAAAAGTTGCATCTAAAGCATTTTCATCTGTAGGGGTTTAGCAATGCTAAATCCTTATTTTTATGTTATATTAGTTTAATATTCAAATTGAAAAAACCTATGCGTAAACAAACCATTGAATATACATCACTATTAGATGCCTTAGTTGCCGTTACCAAACGACTAAGTATATATGAAAATCAACAAAAGATGGATTCTGAAGAATTTTTTCATCAATATAATCAAGGTAAATTATCAGATGATACCCTATTTATAGAATGGGCAAATGATTACCATCACTACCTTGGTTTGCGTCAGGAATTAGAGCAAAGATTGAACTATGCTGCCTAATATTCTATCTGATTACCTCAATTAAGTCGAGCAGGTAGTTCTCCTGTATAGTAATGTTTATGTTGAACGCTATGAAGAGGAAATTTTAACTCCAAATCGCGCTAATTTGAGAATTAGATTGCGTTTCAATCAGACACATTGACTAGAAATAAATGAAGCTATCGTAGTCACAGATAATCAATTACAATTTCTTGATTATCGTTACCATTTTCAGGACGGAAATAATCAGCTTGTTTTTCGTTATGATAGTACACCGCATTTTCCTAATTTACCTAATTTTCCCCATCATAAACATTTACCTGATGATGTAATTGCTTCTAATAAACCTGATATTTCTCAAGTTTTGCAAGAAGTAAATGAGCTATTGAGATAATGTTAATAAGTAGCAAATTCAGCAATGGATAAACTAGCACAATACCGGAATATTATCAAAAAAATATTGACTGAATATTACGAAATGACTAATACTCAAACTTCAAAAAAATGTGAATTTGAAGTTAGTGAACGTTTAGCTTTTGATGAAACCAGAGATGAATATATTTGGTTTCGTTTTGGTTGGGATGACAAAAAGCAAATACAGCATATCATCATTTATCTTACTATTAAAAACGGCAAAGTTTGGGTAGAAGACGATGCAACAGATTTATGTGTAGTTGATTATTTACTATCAGCAGGAATACCGCAAAATGATATTGTTTTGGGTTTCCATCATCCCAGTAAACGAGTTTTTACAGAGTTTGCTACCGCTTGAAATAATGAGAATAATGTAGGGGTTTAGCAATGCTAAACCCTTACTTTTTATGTTATAATAGAGAACAACAAAAAAGTCCTTTATCAGATTATTCAAAAACATGAAAGGATATATCCAAAATCAAACAATTATTCTCCAAGACAGTTTACCCGAAACCTTACAAAATGGTGATGAAGTGGAAATTGTCATCATTCCCATCAAAAAAAGTAAGTATCATTTTCCTACCTTTAAACTGGATGTTAAAGAAGAATATTTAGACAGAAAAAAGATTTATGAACAATGATTTATTATCAGAGGATAATTTTGATTATACTAAAGCTCGTCCTAATCGTTTTACCACTACTTCAGAAAAATCTATGTTACAAACCATTCCAGGAATCTATAAAAACGGCAAAATAGAACTTTCACAAACACCCCAGGGAATTACAGAAAGCAGTGTTTTTGTGACATTCTTACCCACCAAACCCACCACTTGGCCAGAAATAATTATTAACCATGAAGGTATAGCAGAAAATATCATCTTTGAATCTTATCGAGATGAATTATCACCACCTCAAGAAATAGAATTATAACTATGGGTTATTTACTGGATACTTGCGTAGTGAGTTCGCAGGTTCTCCTATTGGTGCTTATGATGTACTCATTGCAGCAACCGCATTAAGCCATAATTACATTATTGTTACATCCAATGTTAGAGAATTTCAAAGAGTACCTAATTTACAAATAGAGAATTGGCGACGTTGTGAATAATTGTCTCTGAATAGATTAGGATTGGTGTGTTTGCATATAATCTCTCAATAAAGCATTGATTTGATTTTGATAAGATTCTCCCTGAGATTTAAACCACTCAATCACATCTACATCAATATTCAACATTACTGATTCTTTAGTTTGTATAGATTTTGTCCGACGATGGACAGTTGCTTTGGCAAATTGAGAGGGGGTAATCTCTGGACAGTCAGAAAAATCAATATCTTCATCTTCCATTGTCATTTTTAGATACCTTTTGTTAATTTATTATAGCTGTTTTTAGTCTCAACTCTCATCTGATTGATCAGAAATACCTAATAATTAGACTATAATTAAATAATGCCAATATCCCAGCCAAAGATATCTACCATAATCAACTATCAACGATTAACTAAGTCCTGAGAACAATTAATGAATTAATATGGCTTGAAACGTCACAATTTTCCAAGGTTGAATATTTTCCTCTGATTTAATACAATTCTCTAATAAATCAACTGGTTCTCCTAAACTTAAAATCTGACTTTGCAAAGATAAATTTGCTGTTTTTCCATGACATTCATAAAAGCGAATTATAAACTTTTCTAGATAATCTTCACTGGGTTTAAATGCCATTAATATCAAATTATCTGCCGATAAATCCAGAAAACTTCGACTTTGATAACCATGCAAATTAGATTGATAATTGACTGGATTTACTAATATTTGCAAAGGTACATTTAACTCATAACCACGTTTCACAGTTTCCGCTTCTTCCCAACTGCCCAAATGAGGGTATAAACTATAAGTAAATTCGTGTATTCCTCTATCAGCTTGAGAGTCTGGCCAGTTGGAACTTCTCAGCAAAGTGAGACGCAGTTGACTAGATTGAGCATCATAACCATATTTGCAATCATTGAGGAGACTAACTCCGTATTTTCCGGTTTCTGTATCTGTGGTTAAATCTGCCCAACGTAAAGCGGGGACTTCCCATTTTGCCTGTTCTGCGGGGGTTTGGGGGTTTATAGTCCGACGAATAGCACCACAGGGAATTTCATAAGTGGCAAATTCGGCTTGGAGATTGAGAGGAAAGGCTGTTTTAACTAATACCTGATTTTCTTGCCAATTTACAGTATTAGCTATTTGCAAAAGTCGTGAACCAAGTTCTAAAATGTAATCTTGACAGAATTCCGATTTCCCTAGTTGACGCACTACTCGCAAACGTTGGTGAATTTCTCCATATTCTTGCCATTGAATTAATTTTAATTTGGTTGCAGGTAAGGGTTTTGTGTTATAATCAGGGTCAATGTTCCAAGCATCCCAATATTGGCCGCTGTCGGTAAAAGCTTGAAGTTGATTTCCCGCACCATTGATAATTTCCCGTTGTTGGATTTTGTCAAAGACGCTGGTTAAATCTCCGGTTTCGGGGTTAACTTGAATTTGTAGATATTCATTTTCTAAAATCCAGTTTGTCGGAAATATTTTTGGTTGGGGAGAAACTGGAGAAAGCCAGAAAATACTGTAACCTATAGATGGAACTGTTGCGAAAAATAATAAAGTTGAATTTTCGCAGCTTTGAGATAAAATTTCTTTTCCTTCAATATCTAAAACTTTCCAGTCTGGGGAAATGGTGATAATTTTCCCTAAGTCAACAGTGACAACTTCCGAACGTTCCCAGTTGAGAGAGTTAAAAATTATGACGGGAATACTTTCAGGATTGGGAGGTTGTGGTATATTGATTTGAGAAGTTATTCCTATTAATGACTCCTCTAATATTTTCATTCCCATTTTTTCCACTGCTTCCCATTCAGGTATTGCGTCTTCATAAACTTGGGTAATGGAAGAACCAGGTAAAATATCGTGAAACTGGTTAAATAAAACTTTTTTCCACGCGGTTTCTATTTCCGTTTTCGGAAATTCCGCACCGCAAAGGATATTTGCTAAAGTTGCGAACAACTCAGCACTATATAATAGATGTTCAGATTGACGATTCCAGCGTTTTTGGTCTGCGTGGGTAGTATAACATCCACGGTGGAATTCTAAATAAAGTTCGTCTTCCCAAACTGGTAAATTTTGACTTTCAGATTTTATTTGTTGAAGATATTTTTCGGAAGTTGTGAATTGTAACTTGGGGAAAATTGGGGAATGTTCCCAACGTCGTGCGGTTTCTAGCATATCACGAGTTGGACCACCACCATGATCACCAACTCCGGGAAGCCAAAGAGAATTTTGTAAACCTGTTTGAGTTTTCCACTGACAAGCATACTCGACCATTTTAACCGGGGCGATGGTTTCGCCGATAGGTGCGGACATGAAACTTAATGTTTGACTACCATCAGGCGATCGCCACAAAAATAAGCCATAATCAAATTTAGTTGTATCATTCCAGCGGAGTTTTTGGGTGACAAAGAACTCAATTCCCGCGTTTGCAAAAAATTGGGGTAAGGTCGCACAAAAACCAAAGGTATCAGGAACCCAAACTACCGAAGATATTTTTCCAAACTTCTGGAGAAAATACCGCTGTCCATATAATAACTGACGAACTATAGACTCACCAGCAATTAAATTTAAATCGGGTTCAACCCAAAAACCTCCGAAAACTTCCCATTTTCCGGCTATAACTTGATTTTGAATTTCTCGAAACAAGTCGGGACGATTTTCCTCAACCCAAGTATACAACGCTGGTGTTGTATGAGAGAAAATCAATTCGGGAAAATCCTGCTGGAGTTTTAAAACCGACTCAAAAGTATTTTGTGCTGCTTTCCAAGTTTCTTCAACAGGCCATAACCATGCTAAATCTAAATGAGCATGACCTAATAAATATATATTTAATTTTTCCGCGCTGATAAATTCAGATAAACCCAAATAGGTTGCTCGTAAATTAATCAGATATTGTTTCCAGTCTTGATTTTCTGCGTCTTGACAATTTGTGAGTTTTTCAAGTTCTGTCGCTAAATCTGTAAGTTTTTCTGGTGCGGAATTTTGAAGAAGTATCTCTACAACTGCTAATTCATCAGCAATAAAACCAGCATCGGGATTATTATAATCTTTTGACTCGTAAATTGCAAGCGATCGCATTAATGCCCCGTTGTCATGTCCCGGACTCACTAAGCGCAGAGCTATGGTAAACTCTTCTCCAGGAGTTACACTGGGACTGAGTAACACTCGCGGTGAAGAATCAAACAAATCACCCTTCAATATTAGCTTACCATTAACATATACTTCTGCCGCATCAGCCCACCACACCAAAGCCAAGCGCAAAGACAAACCCGTTAACGGAAAGTTATATAAATTCTGGGGAACAGAAAATTTTTGCACTAACCATAATACCTGTTTTCCCCCTTTCCAGGAAATATGTGCTTTTTCATTTAGCTCAACAGGTTGCCAATCAGTTAAACTGGATGAGATAAAATCAGTAACTACCCCGTCAGTTTCTTGATATCGCCAGTTTGACTGGATATCAACTTGACAACAAGAACGTAAATTTGCAATTGCTGCTGATATAGATTTGGTATTTAATGAGGATACAGTAAGAGTCATAAAGAGTCATATTTCTAATAAAATAATATAAGTAATTGATATTGACGAAAATTAACAATTTGCTGGGAGTTTCATACAGCGATTTCCAATCATATAATGTACATCTTAGCCCCCTCATCGCTTGCGGGGGGGGGTTGGGGGTGGGGTTCTTGTTCCAGGTTTGATGACAATTTGCTGTAATTTAAATTTAACCCGACAACTTACACATTATTACCATGTCTTCCGATTCTTCAAATCGCTATCAAAGCAAACTCTTTAACTTTGTCTACCAGCATACTCGGCGGTTGACACAAAAATGGGAAAGTACAGTCAAAAATTTACAAGTTGCAACTCAGGTAAGTGTAGGCTATCTCCTCTATCCACTTTACCAATTATTGCAACAAAATGAAACAGGAAAACAATTACAGTCAGCAAATCCTCCAGCCAGTGACGCACCAATTCAAAATATATTAGATATAGTCAAAAATCTTCCTCCTGGAGATGCTGATTTACCAACGTCCCAAAAAACAAATCCTTTGGCATTTTTAGGATCTTTGTGGGAGAAAGTTTTTCCCAAGCAAAATTCTCCAACTTCGGAAAATACACTCCAACAATATATACCAACAGTACAAGGAATTGCCGTAGAATTGCAAACCCGTAATTTGGTATTAGTGAGTGCGGATAATCGGATTTTTGATGTTTTCACACCTGGGCAAAATGTGAAATTAGCAGATAGAATTAATAGTGAAATTAGTGAATATCGGTATTCTTTGCAATTAATTGCTAACCAGCAAAAAGAATTATTACCAAAAATTGATCAACTTCTAAATAAGTTAACTGATGAAGATCCTATAATAGCACAAAAATCTCTCCTAAATCCCATCAAACTTTTTGGATTTCTAGATAAATTAGTTGCTAATTTAGAAACTACAGCATTAGTACCTGTACAACAGCGTAGCCAGGAAATTATTCACAATTTAACTATAAATAATGATAGTTTACAATCTGAGAAATCTCAAATTTATGATTTAATTATAGCCGCGATAAATTACTTTTTTGGAGGGAGAAATAATTATCAAATTGATGCCAACTCTGCTACTGATAAATTACCTACTAAATCTAATAACCAACCAATTTTAACTCCAAATAACCAATTAAATAATAGTGATGTTGTCGGAGATCCTTGGTTGACGTGGAGTGATTTATTTGGAGAAACAAACAGGAATATTGAGCAAATAGAACCTGTATTTACAAGTATACCAGAAAAAATAGTTGATGATCTGGATGTTAATAATTTTCAACCATCTCAACCAAAATGGGACTTATTAAATAGTCGCAGAAAAACAGATCAAAAAGTGCCTTTTTCTGAAAATAACCAATTTTCAGAAAAAGGCCATCAAACCAGCCAGGAATTTAATTTTAAACCAGACTGGATTGATATTTCTGCCACATCATTAGGCTATGAAAAACACCCATTAGAACAAATACTTGAATGGTTAGATCAGTCTATATTATGGATAGAACAGATATTCACAAATATGATTTATTTCTTTAGAGGTTTATTGTTGGGTAGATAATTACAAGAATCAGGAATTGAGAATAAAGAAAGAGTCAAATTCATCCGCGTTTATCCGCGTTTATCTGCGTTCAATTATTCCGTAGTAGAGTTTGGATTTAAAATTCCACAATAACTGGAGTATGATCACTAGGTTGAACTAACTTCCGAGGTTCAACATCAATAATACAACTCTGAGCGCGTTCATACAAACTCGGTGTCAAGTAATGATGATCTATGCGCCAACCTAAGTTTCGTTTAAAAGCAGCAGTGCGATAATCCCACCAACTATAATTTTTCCCTTCGCTGTTAAATTTACGAAAAGCATCTGCAAAACCTAAACTGAGGATATCTCGTAAAGCTTGACGTTCTAAAACAGATGCCATAATGTGATTGTCTATCTTTACCTGATCATTAATATCTATATCCTCTAAAGCAATATTAAAATCACCACACATAGAAATAGCCGAATTGGATAATAGTAAAGTCTGTAAATATTCCTTGAGGATTTTTAACCAGCCTAACTTATATTCATACTTTTCGCTGCCGATAGATGAACCATTAGGAACATAAAGATTAACGATTCTTACTCCCTCAAATACACCTGAAATTACTCGTTTTTGTTCATCCCATTCTGATTGTATCTCCGGTAAAATATTACCAAAACCTACACTTACATCTGTCAAGGGTTGACGACTAATTAAAGCTACACCATTATAAGATTTTTGTCCGGAAATATACAGAGAATAGCCTAAATTTTCAAACGCGACAATGGGAAAGTCCTTATCTATGACTTTAGTCTCTTGTAAACACAAAACATCAACAGGATTTTCTGTTAACCAATTGATAACCTGTTCTAAACGAGTTCTTACAGAATTGACATTCCAAGTAGCAATTTTCATTAGTTAATAATTGAGAAGGATGGTAAAATAATGTTGAGTTAATTGTCTCAGAAAATTGGATCTTTATGATCCCTAAGATAGATGAATAAGGTCTATACTGGTTTATAGTTTAATAATGTTATCCTGATTGTTCATGGTTTTAGTAAAAAATATGAATTTACAGAAACGTCTTAACAGCCGGTTGATTTAGCATTTATTGATAGTTCTTCACCAAAAATTTCTCCAAATTGGAGAATTGCGAATGAGGGGAATATAAAAACTACAAAAAATGAACGGCATTAAATCAAGAGAAAAATATAAGTTTGAATTGTTTAATGGTAATGCCTAGATTAATTTTAACATTACCTGTGGCTAATTTTTTAAAAGGAGGACATTGGTATGAGTATTATAGTTAACACCTGCCCCTGCTGTGGTGGTTCGATTTTGCGTCATGTGCGTCATCATGAGGTTTATTGGTTTTGTCTTTCCTGTAGACAGGAAGTACCAGTTTTAACTGTAAATGGTTTATCTAAACCACTATCTAAGTTAGAAACCCGTAATCAAGAAGTTTTACCTCAAACGGCTTTAAGTTCTTAAATTTATCAACATGAGAAATAGAGAACTAAACAGGGAAAATTTAGATAAAATCAGATATTGCCAATTTAAAATCCAAAATATATCCAGATATTATTAAGTATGGGACAAAACCGCGTTTAATGGATTTTAATAGTGTGGTATCAAGCGTACTTTTGGGCGTGTATCTTGCGCCTCTACTTCTTTTTTATGGGTGAAAAAATTTGTTAGCAGCACTACTCTACGGACAAGAGGATTTACGCCTAGAACAAGTTCCTGATCCTACTCCCCAAGCCGGAGAGGTGGTGATTCAGATAGAAGCAGCCACTACTTGTGGTACAGATTTGAAGGTATGGCGACGGGGTGGCCATGCTAAAATGTTGACACCACCGACATTATTTGGTCATGAAGGTGCGGGACGGATTGTGGCTGTTGGTACTGGGGTAACGAATTGGCGGGTGGGAGAACGAGTGGTAGCAAATAATTCTGCTCCCTGTATGAAATGTTTCTTTTGTCAACGCCAAGAATATTCTTTATGTCCTCATTTAACTTGGAATAATGGTACATTTGCGGAATATATCCGAATTCCTGCTCCCATCGTTGGGCATAATTTATTACAAGTTCCCGATCATTTGCCCTTAGTATTAGCGGCAATGACTGAACCGCTGGCTTGTGTATTACATGGTATCAGCCGTTCCGGTGTTAAACCCCATGACCGAGTAGTTATTTTAGGTGATGGAGCGATTGGGTTGATGTTTGTCGCGGTTTTAGCAGAATATACTCAAGTAATATTGTGGGGTGGTAATGACCAACGGTTAGAAATTGGTAAAAAGCTAGGTGCAGCAAAGACTTTCAATTATCATCAAGTTACGGATATTGCTAACACAGTCAAGGAATTAACTGATGGTTGGGGCGCAGATATAGTCATTGAGGCTACTGGTGTACCAAGTGTTTGGGAAACAGCGATCGCTTGTGGTCGTCCTGGTGCAACTATCAATTTATTTGGTGGTTGTCCAAAAGATACCACAATTACCGTCAAAACTGAACAATTACATTATAGTGAAATTACTCTCAAAGGCGTATTTCACAATACACCAGAATATGTCAAAGCAGCTTTATCGCTTATTGCTAGTGGGACAATTCCTTTTGACTTACTCATTAGTGAACACAGACCTTTACAGGATCTAGAACAGGTATTCATGGATATGAAGGAGCGGAAAGTCATCAAAGTAGCGATGTATAACTAAGTTACTGGATTTTGGATTGACGTTAGCGAAGCGTACGCAGCGCAGCGAGTATTTTTCCGTCCTCAAGGACAGGGTTCGTACCCAATTTTTTTAATCTAAAATCTAAAATTCTCGGTCAAGTTGCGAGTTATTAATTTTCCGATATTTTTGAGTTTGTAGAGTGCGTGTAGTAGTTAAGGCGGTTAAACTGTTGTTTAAACAACTGGTTTTGTCCTTGAAAACTTCTAGAGTGAAAATTCTAACCCTTAACTAACTAGCAACTTACGTTAAAAAAAATGCTCAAACAATCTTTACTAAAATTATTGATTTTACCTTCTTTTTTGATACCTGGGCTATCAATAGAAATACTGCTAAATTCCTCTGTGAAAGCTTTGCCTGGAGACAGTACAGAAGACGTAACCTCTTGGATTCAAGCACATCCAACTTTACAGCCAAGACAGGGAGAACGGTTATTTATAAGTAAAAGTGATACAGCGGCTCAAAGATTCACCTTCCAAGCCTCTGTATTACCTCCCGGTAGAGTGATATTTACCAAAGACCATGCTACAATCCGCACTGAGCGCATGACCATGTTCGATGCTGTTAATGGGATTACGCTACCACGATTGGAAGAATATTTGCGAGTAATTTATAGTTTAGATGTGTATCAAGATTATAATGATGCTCAAACTGTCTATCAATATCCTAATCAGAGTGATATTAATACATCCAGATTAGCAAAAACACCGATTCGGGAAGCTTTACAGGGAGAATTACGAGTGGGAGATCGTTATGCTTATTGGGTAGAAATTGCCAAACCTAGAGAAGGAAAAGCTATTACTGGTAATATCACGGTTTTACTCAAAGCCGATTTAGGTAAATTAGAAACAGAATTAAGAACTCGCTAATTTATAGAGTTTGCCACGTGCCAGAAAAAATACTTTCAGCCGCCAAGGAAATACGCACTAAATCTTCATTAAGCAGAGGTGGCCAGTCCACACCTGCTTTTCTTCCCGCCGCAAAAAATCTTTGCGCCTTAATGGCTAACTGATATAACGCAAAAGCCAGTTCTCTGTCTAAGCTGGGTGCTGTTTTTAAGGCTTCAAATACCACCTTCAAAGCTAATAGGGTGGAAGTGACTTGACCAGGAACAGGAGGTTTACCTTGTTGTAAACGACTTAACAGAGTATCTGGATTATCTAGGGTTGCGGTCTGGTCTATCAGTAGTTTCCGGGCTATTTCGTAATTCATGCTTCTAGCTAGTTTCCGTACCGTGCAAAAGTTACACATTATTAATATATTAGAGGCATCTAGCCTAGAAAAGTTGCTATTTTTCTTAAAAACTAGATGACAACTGATAGCAAATAGTTTATTATCTTGATATTACCAGAGAAAGAAATCATCTTAATTATTGATGAAATAGTAAAAAAGAAAAATAATAGACTATGTAGACTCACAATTAGAAGTTTAAATATTTATAATCAATTATGAACAACAATCCCAAATTCTCCCATAAGTTAGTATTGCAAAATAACCCCTTTCGTCAATTATTGTTATCTGGTTTGATAACTATAGGGTTGACAGTAGCTGGACTATCAGTTATTTACGTAAATCTTCCAAAAAATTATGTATTTTCTTGTAAAAAGATTGGTGAAAATACATCTAATTGTAATTTCGTAAAAAACGACTTATGGTTAGGGTTAAAACAAGAGACTGTTTTCAAAGAAATAAATGCAGCAATTGTAGCTACTCTATCTGGAGAAGATATTAGTCAAGAATCATATTTGGTTAAATTGAAAACTCCTGATGATAACTTTACCATTGTGGGTTATAAATCAGAAGACAAAACTAAAAGTATATCATCTAAAATTAATGGGTTTATTGCCAATAAAAAAGAAAGAAATTTAAACCTTGAATTTTCCTCGGAATTCAACCAAGGAGAAATGTTACTAGGATTATTATTTTTCACTCTTGGTATGGGATGTTTGATAACGATAATTGTTATTCCTTATTACAGAGAGATAAGTTTTGATAAAACTACGAATCAAATATTAATTCAGCACAGAGGTTGGTTACAAAGTCGGGTAATTGAACATAAACTTAGTGAAGCTATTGAGCTGATAAAGGAAGAAAAAACAGATAAAGATAATGATAGTAAAACTCAATATATTTTATTAATGTCTGGAAATGAACGGATATCTTTATCTTCATATACCAATAGTAAATGGAAAAGTGAATTAGAAATGGTGGAAACCTTAGCTGCTTTTCTAAATCTGCAAATTACTCATCAGCAAATTAAAATATAAAGCTGTTACTTTTTCTATTTCCTAACCATAATGATTATTACCTTAATAGTAGCTTGGATAGTTTTTGTTATTTTCTGGAAATTAATCAAAACCACCATTAAAACCGCCATGATCTCCGCGGCTATTGTAATTTTATTATACTTTGGTTTCGGCATTACTCCCCAAGATATTTGGCATCAATTTGCTCAAACCTTCTCCCAAACACCAGCAATAAACGATAGCAAAAAAAAGGGTATAAATCGTGAGTTTTGATAATGTTTGTAAAATCCTAGCGGAAAAATATCCCCGTGATTTTGCCAATTGGTTGCTACCTGAAGAAGTTCAACAAATCAAAGTCTTAAAAACAGAATTAAGCATAGAACCAATTCGCGCTGATTCTGTTATATTTCTGCAAACAGAAAATAGAATTTTGCATTTAGAATTTCAAACAACAACCAAATCAGCAACTCCCATTCCGTTAAGAATGTTAGATTATTTTGTCAGATTAGTTAGACAATATAATTTACCTATCACTCAAGTAGTAATTTTTTTACAAGAAACAAGCAATGAAATCGCTTTTACAGAAGCGTATGTTGATGAAATGACAAATCATCGGTATCGAGTAATCAGGATGTGGGAACAAGATTCCGGTTTATTTCTCAATAATCTAGCATTATTGCCCTTAGCACCATTAACTCACACAAAATCAGCCCCAGAATTATTATCCCAAGTAGCAACAGAAATTGCTAAAATTGCAGATGTAGAAGCTAAACAGAATACTGCTGCTTACACAGAAATTTTAGCAGGTTTACGATTCGAGAAAAATCTGATTCGTCAATTATTAAGTGAGGACATTATGCAAGAATCTGTCATCTATCAGGATATTTTTCAGAAAGGAGAACAGAAAGGAGAACTAAAAGAAGCTTTCCGTTTTTTGAACCGTCAATTAAATCGCCGCTTTGGTCAAATAGATTCACCAATACTTGCAAAAATTCGCTTATTATCTACTGAAAAATTAGAAGTATTAGGAGAAGAGTTTTTAGATTTTTCAGAAGTATCTGATTTGGTGAATTGGTTAGATAGACAAAATTAGATAAGCGGTAAAATTATAGGGCAATAGTTAGAGATATTTGCCCTTTATTGCTCACCAATTACCCAATCTTCCCAAATCCGGAAATCTTCGCTAAAGCATCTTGAACCGCAGGTGGTAACTGACGCATAATTTTCCCCTTTTCCCGATCTAAAGCCACTAAGGTCACTTGAGCAGTAACATATAAGTCCTGATGATCAGGAGAAATAATTTTATAATCCCAGTTCATTCGCACTCCTGTTACTTCAGCCATGCGTGTTCTTACTAGGACTGACATCCCTAACTGCACTGACAAATGATAACGGATTGATAACTCTACAACAGGCAAATCACAGCCTAAAGCGACTAAATCAGCAAATTCAATGCCAATAGAGCGTAAACATTCTACCCGTGCTTCCTCCATCCAAGTTAAATAAGTGCCATGCCAAACAATACCCGCATAGTCAGTGTGATGAGGTTGCGCTCTAACTGCATATTCAAACCAATTTTCAAATGCAACATTAGTTACACTCTCAATGGCGCTGGTTGGTGGTAGCTGGGGTTGATTTGTATCTTTAGACATATTAATAATTTTTTTAGCAACAGATTGGTAAAAAACCAATGAAACTTTGTAAATTCGACATTTATAACCTATTTCTGATTCTACCAGATTGTCAAGATGTTGCGTGAAACGCCCATGATTCCGAAAATTTGAGCAATACTGGTACATGAAGATAGATAAACAGAACTTACAAAAATGACGATTCAACCTACAAATACAGCATTATTAGATTGGACTGGTGATACTTTAGCTGTTGGCCTGTTTGAAGACGCAGGAGAATTAACTGGTGATTTAGCCAGCTTAGATGATAAATGTGCGGGAATTATCAAAGAAATAATTGCCGAAGAAGAATTTACAGGTAAAGCAAATAGCACCATTGTCATTCGGTTAGCCGCTACTCATTCTGTGCGGAAGGTGCTTTTGGTAGGTTTAGGTAAACTAGAGACACTGAAATTAGAAACTTTACGCCGAGTTGCGGCTACTGTAGCGCGAACTGCTAAAAAGCAAAAAACTAAAACTCTGGGAATCAGTTTACCACTGTGGAACAATGATCCGGCTGCTACAGCCCAAGCCTTGACTGAAGGCATAGAATTGGCACTTTACCAAGATAATCGCTTTAAATCTGAGATTGAAGATAAAAATCCCCCCATTGAAACCATTGATTTACTCAGTTTAACTGGACAAGAAGCTGCTATTACCCGCGCTAATCAAATTGTTGCCGGTGTGATTTTAGCGAGACAGTTAGTAGCAGCCCCAGCTAACTCGGTGACACCTATCACTATGGCAGAAACTGCCCAGGCGATCGCTCACGAACACGGGTTAGAACTGGAAATTTTGGAACAGGCAGAATGTGAAAAACTAGGCATGGGGGCATTTTTAGGAGTTGCTCAAGCTTCTGATTTACCACCTAAATTCATTCATCTCATCTATAAACCAGCCACCACACCTAGACGGAAACTGGCAATTATCGGTAAAGGTGTCACCTTTGATTCTGGTGGTTTAAACATTAAAGGTGCTGGTAGTGGTATTGAAACCATGAAAATGGATATGGGTGGTGCAGCCGCAACTTTAGGCGCAGCCAAAGCCATTGGGCAATTAAAACCAGATGTAGAAGTTCACTTTATCTCCGCCGTTACCGAAAACATGATTAGCGGTAAGGCTATGCACCCTGGAGACATCTTAACCGCATCAAATGGCAAAACAATCGAAGTTAACAACACCGATGCTGAAGGGCGATTAACCTTGGCTGATGCCTTAGTCTATGCTGATAAATTGGGTGTAGATGCGATCGTTGATTTAGCTACCCTTACAGGTGCTTGTGTGGTAGCTTTAGGTGAAGATATCGCCGGTTTATTTACACCAGATGATGCTGTAGCTTCCCAATTACAAACAGCCGCAGACAGTACTGGTGAGAAAATTTGGCGGATGCCCATGGAAGATAAATATTTTGAAGGGCTAAAGTCTGGTATTGCCGATATGAAAAATACCGGACCTCGTTATGGTGGTTCTATTACTGCGGCTTTGTTCCTCAAACAGTTTGTTAAGGATACCCCTTGGGCGCATTTAGATATTGCAGGTCCTGTATGGGCTGACAAAGAAAATGGCTACAATGGTGCAGGGGCAACGGGCTTTGGTGTGAGAACACTGGTTAGCTGGATTTTGAGTTAATTCTACCTAAACAGGGCGGGGTTTCCTCGCCTTACCATAAATTAGAAAGCTTTGATTGGTAATTGGTAATTGGTAATTGGTAATATTTGTTTATCAACCTATTCCCTATTCCCTATTCCCTATTCCCTATTCCCTATTCCCTATTCCCTATTCCCTATTCCCTATTCCCTATTCCCTATTCCCTATTCCCTATTCCCTGAAATAATTACAAATATGGCGATCGCTATTGATTTTGGTACAAGTAATACAGTTATAACCCGTTGGAATCCTGTTACTCAGGAAGCAGAAACCCTGAATCTACCTGGTTTATCAACACAACAATTTCTCAACCCTCCACTGATTCCTAGTTTTGTTTATGTAGAAAATGCCAGCTTGGGAACAATTATAGCTGGACAACAGGTGTGCGATCGCGGTTTGGACACAAAAACCGATACCAGGTTTTTCCGTAACTTTAAACGGGGAATCGGTGCAGATATTCAGGGTTTTTTACCAGAACTAGATGGTAAAAACATTACATTTGAACAAGTAGGAAAATGGTTCTTAAGCAAAGTAATTCAAGAATTAGCACTCATAGAAGGAAAAATAGATTCCTTGGTTTTAACTGCACCTGTAGACAGCTTTGAAGCCTATCGTTACTGGTTAGGGAAAGTTTGTCAATCACTACCTGTCGAACAGGTGCGGATGTTGGATGAACCAACCGCTGCGGCGTTGGGATATGGTTTAACTGATCAAGGAACTCTCTTAGTTGTTGACTTTGGTGGTGGAACTTTAGATTTATCTTTAGTGAGTTTAGATCAAAGTAAACAAGCCAAAAGCAAACCTCTAGGATTTCTGCTCAAATGGGGTGATAAAAGTTTGGGTGAAAATTCTCAACAAAAGGCTAAAACAGCCCGTGTATTAGCGAAAGCAGGGCAAAATCTAGGCGGAACTGATATTGATAATTGGATAGTAGATTATTTTGCTAAAACCCAAGGATTACCAGTTAGTTCTCTCACCACGAGACTAGCGGAACGGGTAAAAATTCAGCTATCTCACCAAAATAAAGCTAGTGAAGTTTATTTTAATGATGAGACTTTTGAAAGTTATGAAATGGATCTTGATCGTTATACTTTTGAAAATATTTTGAAGGAAAACGGATTTTTTGATAAGCTGCATGATGTGATGATGACATTGTTACAGCAAGCCCGACGCTACGGGATGGAAATTGATGATATTAATGCAGTATTGTTAGTGGGTGGAACTGTCCAATTGCCAGTAGTGCAAGCATGGATAGAACAATATTTTGAACCAGAAAAAATTCGCCGTAAATTGCCTTTTGAAGCGATCGCTCATGGTGCATTACAAATCACTCAAGGCATAGAAGTTACAGACTATCTTTATCATAGCTATGGTGTGCGTTATTGGGATCGCCGTAATCAACGTCACAGTTGGCATCCTATCATTAAAACTGGACAATCTTATCCCATGACTCAACCTGTAGAATTAGTTTTGGGCGCTTCCGTGGAAAATCAACCCAGTATTGAGTTAATTGTCGGGGAATTGGGCGCAGAAACGGGAGGAACAGAGGTATACTTTGATGGCGATCGTTTAATTACTCGTCAATTAGATAGTCGTGCAACCACTGTTAAACCCCTCAATGATACAGCAAGTGCCAGTAAAGTTGCCAAACTTAGACCTCCAGGAAATCCGGGAAGCGATCGCATTAAAATCTATTTTCAAATTGATGAACAACGGTTTTTAAGAATTACTGTTGAGGACTTATTAACTAATAAAATACTAGTAGAAAACCAACTTGTAGCCCGGTTAAGTTAAATATTGATAATTGTCGTTTTTCCAATAGCTAACCCCCGTCAACATCATAGCTGACAAGGACAGTTATATGATATAACTATTTTAGAAAAAGCGGCGGAAATTCACGCTAGTTTAAGATTAAAAGGTTTACCAATTCAAAGTGAAGATGTTTTATTGGCGATTATATAGCTCATGATTAACCAAGGCTTCATCAATATACTGGGTTAATGTTTCAGCTATTATCTGAACACTAGGATCTTTTAATATACTAGTGTGATTACCAGGAACTTCATGAACTACTAACTCTCCATTTACAAATTTTCTCCATACCACTTCCGGTGGCTCAACGCTATAAGTAATAGAAGTATCAACATTAACATTAATTGCCTTAAACAAAACCACTCGACCTAAATAAGATTTCGGGGTGTAATCATTCAAGAGCAATTTTATGGGATTACTATTATAAATATGGGGTAAATACTGATAATCAAGGGGGCTTGTCCTATTCGTTGTGGGAACATCTCGAGCAATAAGTTGACTGAATTTAGTTTTTATGCGAAATTTAGCTCTTTCCCAAAATTCTGGAAATTCTAGATTCCATAGTAAAGTTAGCCGATGGGAGAAGGGTAAGAGTTTGCGATTACCCTTCTTTATACGACTGTCAAACAACGCTAGTAGGGATACCTGTTGACCTTGAGCGATCAGCTGTTGAGCCATTTCGTAAGCGAGTATACCACCGAAAGAAAGACCCATTAAAAAGTAAGGACCTTGTGGTTGAAGCGATCGCATTTCTTGAATATAATGGGCTGCTAAGTCTTCTATTTTAGGCAAAGTCAGTGGCTGATTTACTGGTTTTGCTATAGCATAATGAAGTGCATATACGGGCTGTTTTTCTCCCAAATGACGGATTAAGTCTTGGAAATAAATATGATGGATGCCAAACAAAATAGGACGAGAACCTTTTGGTTGCAGAGGCACAAGAGAATACCAGGGTGATGACCATCCTTGGGAATCAAGAATATTTGCTAATTCCTCAATCGTTGGTGATTGGAAAATCGCAGCTAGGGGTAAATTTATGCTGAAAGTTTTTTCAATTTGGGTAAATAGTTTAACAGCCAGTAACGAGTGTCCCCCCAGAGCAAAGAAATTATCTCTTACACCAATGGGTTTAATCCCTAAAATTGCTTCCCAAACTTTTGTAAGTTGCTGTTCTAATTCATTACGAGGAGCAATAAAAATCTCTTCTGGTTCTAGGCGAATTTGCTCAGGAGTAGGGAGAGCGCGACGATCAATTTTACCGTTAGGTGTTAAGGGAAATTTTTCTAAGAAGACGAAAGCAGAAGGAATCATGTATTCGCATAACTTCTGTTTCAGAAATTGGCGCAGTTCTGATTGATTTAATGTTGCTTGGGGTTGGCTAACAATGTAAGCAATTAGGCGTTTATCTCCGGGGATATCTTCACGGGCTATAACTACTACATTGAGAATATAAGGATGTTCACCCATAACAGCTTCAATTTCTCCTAACTCAATGCGAAAACCCCGAATTTTCACTTGATTGTCAATGCGTCCAATAAATTCAATATTGCCATCGAGTAGGTAGCGGGCTATGTCGCCGGTTTTATATAATTTTCCTTGTTTAAATGGATTGAAAATAAATTTTTCTGCGGTTAATTCAAGACGGTTAAGATAGCATCTAGCTAGACCATCACCGCCAATGAAAAGCTCACCTGGTACTCCGATGGGAACGGGTTGGAGATAGTGATCAAGAATATATATTTGGGTATTGGTAATTGGTCGTCCAATGGGGACAGAGTTCCCAATTATTGATGTTGTCACTTTATATGTTGTGGCAACTACAGTTCCTTCAGTCGGACCATAAGTATTGACTAATTGAGGAAATTTGCCCACACTTTTCTGCCATATTTTCACTGATTCAGGTAGAACTCGTTCTCCGCCAATAATTACCAATCGTAAGGATTCAGGAAGTTTTACATCTGTTGTTTCTAATTCAGAAACTATTTGTTGCCAATAGGCTGTAGGCAGATCTAAAACTGTTAACTGCCAATCCTGGCAGGTTTTCAGGAAAGTCGCTACCGAAGTTAACATTTCTTCAGTTCGCAGCACTAAGGTTGCACCAGAGATAAGACAGGGATAAATTTCTTCTGCTGCTGTATCGAAACTAATTGAGGCAAATTGCAGAATACGTTCAGGTAGTGTTTCCGCAGGAGAATCGGTGTCATTTAACCCATATTCAAAAATAGCAGCCTGTGTAAAATTTACTAAAGAGCGATGTTCGATTGTCACCCCCTTAGGTTTTCCGGTAGAACCGGACGTGTAAATGATGTAGGCTAAGTTATTGGGTGTGACTTGGCTAACTAGATTTGCTTGACTTTTTTGAGCGATAGCACTTTCATCTCGATCCAAAAAAATCTGATCCACCCCTTTGGTAGTAAACTGATGCTGGAATTTCTCCTGAGTTAATAATAGCGATATTTGTCCATCTGACACCATATAGTTTAAGCGTTCTTTTGGATAAGTAGGATCTAATGGTATATAAACCCCTCCTGCTTTGAGAATACCCAAAAGTCCAACTAGCATTTCAATTGAGCGTTCGACGCAAATACCTACTAGCCTTTCTGGTTTAACTCCCAATGCTTGCAGATAATGTGCGAGTTGATTGGCACGATTATTTAACTCACGATAGGTAAGTTGTTGCTTTTTAAATACTATAGCTACTGCATCTGGAGTTCGTTCTACCTGATCTTCAAATAAGTGGTGAATACATTTGTGTTGCGGATAAGCTACCTGGGTGTTGTTCCACTCCACTAGGACTTTATAAAGCTCGTCATCAGATAATAATTGTAAATTGGCAAGATATCCGTTCGGATCGGTAACAATGCTGCGGACAAAAATAGTAAATTGTTCTACAATTCTGGTAATACTATCATTATTAAAAGCTTCATCGTCGTAGACAAAACAACATTTGTTACCTGCTTTTGGCACAACAAAGGTCAGGGGATTAGCGGCTCTTGTTTTGCAGGTATCAAGTTTTTCTACCAGTTCCACTAGGACTGGAAACCTGCCATGATAATTTAGTTCTCGGACTGTCTGAAGTTCAGGATACCTCAGCACAATATCTCGTGAATAAGTCTTGTGTTGTTTAACCAATTCTATCTGCCAGTTTACAGCTTTAAAAACCTCTGTAAAACTTTGCTCATAGCCTATATCTATGCGGCAAGGCACTTCACACGCAAAAAAATCTTCCAGTCCTGCCAGTTGGTTTTGTAGCTCATTCCATCTCAATCCTAAATCGAAACAGCAACTTTGACTGATCCGTGCGAGATAGGCAGCAAAAGCAGCAACGATAAAGTTTTCTAAACACCCGGATTTTAAATGACTTTCTAGGAATTTTGTTACTTCATTAGGGACAAACCAATCTTTAGTTTTAATCTCAGATGTAGGCGATCTCAATGATCCCGTCTGCTGTGCATAGGGAATGACAACTGGCTTTAAAATTGCTAATTTATTTATCCAAAAAGTTTCGTGCTTAACAAGTAGTGTTTCAAATGTTTTAATCTGCTTTGCTATATTTGGATCAATATCCTTAAATTGATCTCCAAGTTGGAGTTTAAATCTTCTAACAAGTTCATCAATGGATAAATATTGTCCATCTATGGTTAGTATCTGATCTAGTAAAATATCGTAATCTATAGTAGAGACTTGAAGATAATTTGCTGCAATTGCAGTTATTATTCCAGGTGGCGAATTAGATAGATTATCCAGAACTATGATTTTAGAAATGATAATAAATTCACTACCTATGGCTAACTTGGGAAGACCAAGCCAATTTTGATAAAAACCAAAGTCTAAGGCTCGAATCAAAGCATCTATTTCATAGGCGGAATATTTCCATGACAACAAGCATCCTGGACTCGGTTTTTGGGAACGCAAAAAGTAGCTTCGATGATCGGGACTTTGTTTAGTTAAAACTACTTGATTTGACGCTAGGTCTTCAACTAACTGAGTAAATGAATCTATAATAACCTCATAACATTTTCCGTTGAGAGTAAAAGCAGTTTCATCTTTGGCAATGTTGATGGGAATTTGCTTAAAAATTTCCCCTTGATCAACCAGATTAGTCATCTTATGCCATGTGACTCCATGAGTCTTTTCCTGATGTAGAATAGCCCAAGAGGTAGCATTGATGCCACCATATTTTGGTAGGAGCGAATCATGACAGTTGATTGCATATTGACGAGGTAATTCTAGAATTTCTTCGGGTAGGATAGAGAGATTGTAAATACTAAACAGATAATCAAAAGGTTCCTTGCTTAAAAAGCTGAGTAGATTGTCTGTTGGCTGAATATGAGGGATACTCCGCGATTCTGTCCAGTTCTTAATTAATGAACCAGAGGAGATAATACCTAATATTTGATAACCTCGCTCTAAAAGACTCTCTGCACAGGGAATTAGCAAAGATTCATGCCCAATTAAATAACAATTAAATTGCTGGAAATTCGATAGATTTTGGGAATATTTTTGTATTGATAAGTCAGATAACTTTTCTTTCGGATTGTTGACTTCTCCAAGGATTAATTTTGCTATTAACTCATCAGGATTTTCGACAATGCTTGCTAATAATATTGGGAAATGCTCAATCATGCGCTCAATAGTTACATTCTTGAACAGATCCGTATTGTATATCAAGACCCCTTCTAATTCTTCATTTTTCTCTCTGAGGGATAGGGTTAAATCAAATTCCACAGTGTCAATATCTGGATTTAAAGAACGAAAAAGAGGTGCAGAAGATTCCGTAATAAGATCAGGAATATTATGAAAGTTGAAAATAGTTTGAAATAGGGGAGAATAACTTAAATTTCTGGGAGGTTGAAGTTCTTCTATGAGTTTCTCAAAAGGTAAATCTTGATTAGCATAAGCATCTAATACTGTTATGCGAACTTGTTGCAATAATTCACTAAATGAAGGGTTATTAGATAGATCAGTTCGTAATGGCAATGTATTAATAAAACATCCGATTAAACTTTCTGTTTCTAGGCGATGGCGACCTGAAATAAGTGTTCCAACTGTAATATCGGTCTGCTGACTATAGCGATACAGAAAAACGTTAAAAGCAGTCAATAGAGTGATGAATAAAGTGACACCTTTCTGTTGGCTCAAAACTTTAAGAGATGCGGTTAAAGATTTGTTAATTAGAATCGGTTGACGTTTACCCTTGTTACTAAAAATCCCAGGACGAGGATAATCAGTTGGTAAGTTAAGGATGGGGATTTGACCTTTGAGTTTTTCTTTCCAATAGTCTAATTGATCTTTTAGTTTCTGTTGTTGGAGTTGCTGTTGTTGCCATTGGGCAAAATCTGCATATTGAATGGGTAAATTAGGGAGAGAAGGTAGGTTTTCTGTGAGAAAGGCTTGATAAACGTGATGAAGTTCATTTATAATAATTTCAGAAGACCACCGATCACTGGCAATATGATGAACTACGAGTAATAGAATATATTCTTTTTCATTTAACCAAAATAAAACATTTCGTACAGGAATATCAGAAGATAAATTAAAAGATCGTTCAATCTCTTGCTTGATCAAATCTTGCAGTGATTCAGGGCGATCACGCAAATCAATTATCGGTAAATCTATAGATATTTTCTCAGCAATGATTTGATGGAGTTCCCCATTTCGTAAATCAAAGGTTGTTCTTAAAACTTCATGACGGTCAACAATTGCTTGTAAAGCCGAATGCAGAGCATTAATATTAATAGGTTGCTCAAATTTTAATATTTTAGGATTATTATAAATAGAGCTATTTGGTGTAAGTTGCTGTACAAACCAAAATCTTTTCTGAGCAAAAGAAGCAATACAAGATGTTCTGTCCTGCCGCAGTGGGATAGACTGAGATTTAACTGGAGTCTGTTTACGCAAGCGATCGCTCAAAAGTTGTCTTTTTTCTGGGGAAAGATTGGCAATTCTTTCTTCAATACTTTTACGTTCCATTATTTTATTTCCTCTAATAATTCTTTGTAAAAAAGTTTTTATTTTTAATTTGCATTATAAATTGCTTGTGTGCGAGTATAAAACTCACGGTTACTAGAAGCATGTTCAGGAGAACCTACCCCTGATGCTTTCCAACCTCCAAAGGGAATGTTGACTGCCACATCTGTGGTGGCACTATTTAATTTTAAAACCCCCGCTTGGACTTCATTTAAAAATTGCTCTTGTCGTAGTGATGAGTGGGAAAATAAAGCAGCAACTAATCCCTGTGTAACACCATTACAAAGCTGTATTGCTTGTTCCCAATTCTCAGCTTTTTGAACAACTAAAACTGGTGCAAATGTTTCTATTTGGATAATTTCATGGTTAGGGTGATCGCAACAAATTATCGTTGGACAGGAATAAGCTCCTGTTGGTATTGTCTTGAAATTTGTTTTGTCCAAATCAGCCTCAAAAATTATATCTACTTCTGTCTTAATTCTGGTTAGCATTGCCGTAACTTGATCGAGTTTCTGAAGAGAAATCAATGGTCCAACATGGGTTTCTAAATTCAACGGATCTCCCCAAACTAACTCAGCCATTGCTTGTTTAAGTTGCTGTATAAACTCATCATAACAATGGGGATCAACAATTACTCTTCGATTGGCGGTGCAACGCTGACCTGCAAAACCAAAAGCACCGTGAATAACTTGTTTGGCGGCATTTTCTAAATCACAATCTGACCAAATGATGGCGGCGTTATTTCCTCCTAATTCAGCTTGTAGAGGAATACGACGACGATCGCAGATATCCTGGGCAAAATAACCAGCCCTAGAAGAACCGGATAAGGTAACAGCATCAACATTTTCATCGGACATTAATGTTTGGGACGTGAGGTGATCACCACTGACAAGGTTGATTACACCAGGCGGACAACCTGCTGTTGCTAACAGATCCATCACCTTAATAGCGATCGCTGTACCTGGTAGTGCGGGTTTCCAAATTAGGGTATTTCCGTACAATAAAGCTGGTGCTATCTTACCAATGGGTATGGCCAAGGGATTATTCCAAGGTGTAATTATAGCGACCACACCTACAGGGCAATAACGGTAAGTTCCCTGAGAATGTTGAGGAACTATGATCTTTTCTTCACCAAAAAGAGCGACGGATTTTAATAACTCGATAGCGCGGCTTACTTCAGCTTGTCCATAGATAACGGGTTTACCAACTTCTATTGCCAATTGTTCCACTAAAGATTTTCGCTCTTGTTCCAGCAAATCTGCTAGGTTATGGAGAATTTGGCGGCGAGTATCAATGGGAGAATTTCGCCACTTTTTAAACGCCTGTTTTGCGGAAATAGCTGCCTTTTTAACTAGCTCTTTTCCACAAATTGGTACTTGCCACAATCTTTGCTTTATATCTCGTGGTGAAAGATGAATAAAGGTTTTTAATGTGGAATCATTTCTGGTGTTACCATCAGCAATTATAGAGGGCAATAAAGGAGGTGATTTTGTGTTGTCAAGATCATAATTTTCAGATTTATCTATTAGGGATAAAAGATAATTAACTGAGGCAAAATTAGCGGCTCTGGCTTCCAAATAACGGTAGGTAATAGCAGAATGTAAAGGATCGTCACTGCCAATAGAATCTTCCGCTATCCATACTTTAAATCCTTTTTGATAAGCATCAAGAGCCGTAGATCGCACACACCCATGTAAATAAATACCTGCCAGAAAAAGGGTATCAACTTCTAAGGATTGCAAAATTGGCTCTAATTGTCCGTTTTCAAAGCCACTATAAAAGGTCTTATGGATGATAATTTCCTGGGAATTGGGGTGTAGCAATTGGGGAACTTCATGACCTGATGTACCCTGAACACAACGCCATTGATTATTCCTTTGCCAATGGGGCATTCGGTTATCAATATCGGTGTTAATTGTAGTCCAAATATGAATAATTGGAATATCTAAGACACGACAACTATTAAGCAAATTAGCCGCACGTTCAACAATTTCGTTAGCATTTGGTTCTAAATTAGGAACATCAAGAAAATCATTTTGCAGATCAATTAAAAGTAAGGCGACTTTCATAGACTTCACATGGGTTAGATATAATCTAAGCTTCTAATAGTTTATTACTTGAGTTGAGTAGTGTATCAGCAATTCGTTCTCCCATTTCCTTTGTGCCAATTAAATGACAGGAATTTTCTTGAATATCTTGTGTTCGCCATCCTTGTTGCCATGTTTGGGCGATCGCTCTTTCAATCAAAACGGCTTCTTGATTTAAACCAAAACTTTGACGTAACATCATTGCTAACGATAATATTTGTCCCACTGGGTTTGCCTTGTCTTGTCCCATCAAATCATAAGCTGCACCATGATTTGTTTGATATACTGCTGCACCTTGAGAAGAGAAATTTCCCGAAAAAGAAAATGTTCGGGAACCCAGCAAAATACCACTTACATCGGCTAATATATCACCAAATAAGTTAGGTGCAACCACTACATCAAGTTCCTGGGCGTGTTGAATAAGGTGGTAAGCAACATGGTCTATATTCACCAGAGAATAATCAATACCCAACTGTGAAACAATCTTAAGAGTACATTCACGCCAAAGATTACTAATAGTAGGAAGTCCACCATCTTTAATGACAACAGTTAGATGTTTACGGCGGTGTAAGGCAATTTTAGCTGCTACCCATAAAATTCGATTTACTTCTTTTTCAGCATAAGAAAACTGATACTCTACCCGAATATCATCAGCCGTAGAAATAATATTGCTTTTACCAAAATACAAGCCTGATGTATTTTCCCGAATGAGGAGAATATCTATATTTTCTAAATATTCTGGCTTCATCCGATTTATTGCCAGTTCCTTAGAGTTTTTAACTGGAATCAGCTTACAAAATAAGTCAAACTCTCGGCGCAAATCGTAAACAAAGCGGCCACCTCCTGCTCCGGCCAAAACCGCCCCACCATCCGAGAAAATATCCTGACAAAATTGAATTAAATCAGGAGAAATGGGGTCTTGATAGCGACGATTTTTGTTTAAACCAATTAAACCACTATTTCTAATTGCAAAGGAATAATTAGTAACGGATTCTAATGCCCGTAAAATATGTAATGATGCAGCAATAATTTCCGCTCCAATTCCTTCCCCTTCTAAAACGCCGATCACAAAAGATTTATGTTGATGCTTTTTTGGTGATTCAAAGATAAAATCACTCCAATTGATTGCGATCGCGTTATCTGAATTTATTGACATAGACTGCTGATAAATTTTATGAATATTTGTAACTCAAGATAGTGTTTGAAAAACCAAGCTAGTGATTAGAATGTGTAAAAAATACAATAGCAAAGTAAGTATTTTTTGATTTAAGGTTGGACAAAAATAATAGTATCATTTATTGGATTAGATACAACCCAAGAGTAAAATTTATGACTCAAACAAGCTCACCCCAACACCTTCCCATACTGTTCGGTTAAGCGACAGCGCAACCCAACAAAAGTCCGTAAATGTTTGCTTTCCTATACTACAGGTAGGGGTTTAGCATTGCTAAACCCTTACGTATCCAGGTTGCTCGCAATCTTGTAAAAGGTCACATCTCAACCGTCAAGAGTAGAATGTCAAACGCCATTCGCTACAAGCTCCCCAACCTACCTGATTTAACGTTTTTAGCTTAACCGACAAATATTGGATCAGAGTCTTGCTCTAGTTCTGCCAAAATAGCCTCTAATTCCCCATCAGTAATCATTTCAGCTTGATATTGAAGAATCTTAGTTGACATGATTGCGACGGTTGAGGATTCAAGCAAAATACTGGGGGAAAGGTTGATTCCTAAAGCATCCAACACTCTCGCCATAATTTGCATTGCTTGAATTGAATTACCACCCAGTTCTATAAAATTATCATTGATCCCAATTCGTTCTAAGGGCAAAACCGATTTCCAAATTGCCAATATTTCTGATTCTAAGGAAGTGGTGGGAGAGACAAAAGGATTACTTAATTCGGGGCGATGCCAATCAATGGGGGGTAACTTGCTGCGATCTATTTTGCCGTTGAGATTGGTGGGTAGATACTCCAAGAAGATAAATTTAGAGGGAATCAGATAACTAGACAATCGCTCTTTTAACCAAGTACGAATCGTTTTGATCTCAGGTACTTCTGTTTTACTGGGAACGATATACGCAGCCAAATGTTGTTCCCCAGTGGAATCTTGAACTGCAACAACAACCGCTTGCTCAATGCCATTTATTGCTAATAATTCGCCCTCTACTTCTGAAGGTTCTACACGATAG
Organism: Dolichospermum sp. OTE_75_concoct_329_sub; assembly: GCA_031376645.1. Taxonomy (GTDB): domain Bacteria; phylum Cyanobacteriota; class Cyanobacteriia; order Cyanobacteriales; family Nostocaceae; genus Dolichospermum. The sequence continues at coordinate 58,493 of JANMEE010000045.1, forward strand.
CCGCGAATTTTGACCATGAAATCTTTGCGTCCTAGCCATTCCAGACAGCCATCTGGCTGCATTCGTCCTAAGTCCCCAGTTAAATAAATGCGTTCATCACTACCATCTGGACTGGGTAAAAACTTTTGCTGAGTTAACTCTGGATTGCGCCAATAGCCTAAAGCTAAATAACGACTCTTGACAGCAATTTCACCGACTTCATTAAAACCAATTTTCTCTCTTTTTTCATCAAGTAAGAAAATTTCTTTATCTTCTAACGCGTAACCTACAGGCACAATATTACCTGTAATTTCCCTCTTATTATCAATAATAAACTGTGTTGCACCTGATATTTCTGTACTTGATAACTCTTGCACTAAAAAACAATTGTCTGACAGATGTTTTCTAGCTTTTTCTACATTTTTTTGATAAAATTCCCCCCCCGGTTTAAGGTAACGAATATAGGGGAATTTGTCTTCTAATGTCAAAGTTTCAAGCCATTGTTGGAAGAGCATGACTGGAAGAGATAAAACTGTGATTTTTTCTTTTATGAGCCATGTACTTAACCAACTTAATCCTCCTTCTACTACATTACCAAGGCAGAGTGTCCCACCATTTAGTAAGGCGCTAAAAATCCTTGTTGTTGATGCACTAAAAGCACTGGAGGTTAGTTGAGCAATACAATCATTAGCATTAACACTGTAATTATTTGTCTCCAAATATGTACGATGGAGCATCATCCGATGGTCGCGCATTACTCCTTTGGGTTGGCCAGTAGAGCCAGAAGTATAATAAATACTGAAGAGGGTTGTAGGGGAGATATCTAAACCTAAATTATTTTGACAATAACTGGTATCTATTTGATTAATATTCAGAATCTTTTTTGAATCTTGGCTTAACTGTTGCGCTAATGATAAATTCTTGTTATCTGTAACAATCAAACTCGGTTCAATATGAACTAGGATTTGGGTTAGCTTGATTAAGGGAGTATTTGGATTAAGAGGGACATAGGCTTTGCCTGTTTTTAAGATTCCCAATATGCCAATCATTACGAAAACATCATGATCGCAGAGCAAAATAATCGGTTCTTCTCCTTGACTTCGCTGTTCTAAAATAGCATGAGCTAATTGATTTGCTAAATGGTTTAATTCCCTATAAGTAAGGGCGTGATTTTGAGATTTTACGGCTTGGCGATCGCTAAAATAATCGGCAATTATTTCAAACCTGGCAGGAATAGAACTTTGAACTGTGTTTTTTTCAAATTTAATAAAATTGTTCATGATTTTGATTAACTGTTGATTTGTCCTAGATTTACTTCTGTAGCAAGATTAAAATTTAGACTATTATCCTCGGTACGGAACAGATCAAAAACCGCTTTGGCTGATTTTTCTAAATTACCATATAAAGGATGCTCTCGATTTGGACAAGAAGAAAGAGATAATAAATTACCCATAAATTCATCCCAAGTTTCTGTTTTTGTACTTTCAAAATTCATTTTCAGATAGTTGTCATTCCCATAATAAAAACTTAGTGGTATATTGTTTAAACGATATTGATCACCTTGTGTATCCCAGCCATTCTCTTCGATTCGGATCGCCTTTAAAGCATTGCTCAAATTATTATTCAGACAAGGTATATTCATAATTACTAACCAACCTTCAGGTTTGAGTATCCTGTGAAATTCTTTTTTGGTAGCTTCAGGTGGAAACCAATGAATTGCTCTACCTACAGTAATTAAATCAACTGATTTATCTGCTAAACTAGTGGCATCAGATAACCCATTAATACTGAAAAATGAAGAGCATTCCCCGAGATTTTTTTCCGCTACTGCTCTCATCATCGCATTAGGCTCAATAGCAAAAATTCGTCTAACTCTGTTGACAAAATGTTCAGTTAACATACCTGTACCAGAAGCAATATCTGCTACTACAATATCCCTTGACAATAGAGTAGTTGCAAAAATCCAGGCGATCGCCTCTGGTGCATAATTCCACCGATATCTAGTATATTGCTCTACTTTTGAAGAAAACCTCAGTGAGTGCATAAAATTAAGTAAATTGATGTTAACAATAGTCTTTGGGAGCAGAGGGAAAGAGGGTTTTAGCCTTATTCACTTTTCTTGATCCAGTTTGGTTTTATTAGAGCAAATAAGCAATTAATCTATGAATGTGGCATAATGTTTAAGCAGCGATCGCTCTGACTCAAGTTTAAGCTCAAGCTAATGTTCTGGGTTGAAGCCCACAGATTTTTGTGGGTCAGTGGCACAATTTTAGGGCGGGATGTTGTTCCCGAAGTATGCAAAACTAAAGCCACATCATCAGCTTGAGCAAAGCCATCAGTACCAGATTGCTGGTATTCACCACCAATGAGGCTAAATATACCTGCTTCTACCAGAAAATCAGGAATAAGTTCAATGACTGTAATCCCTCTTGCCTGAGCCACTGTTTTAGCCACATCCGCAAAACCAGATTGAGTAATCAAAGCTTTGGCATTCAGATCAGATAAATAAAAATCAAATTCACTATTGCTATAGGCAGGATTAAGTGGAGCGCAGGTGGCAATAGAAGCAACGGCTAAAAATTACAATTCTTAATGAATCCGGGGATCGCTGAAATGGCGCAAACTCGTTTCAAAATGAGAATTGCTGCTCCCCAACTTTTTAAGAAATCGGGGATATTGTTATTGTTGATTAACTAAACAAGAAATTACCACCAAACAAATTAACATTCACATCAGCAGCAATAAAGCCAGTTGTACCCGATAAAGTCATTAATAAATGACCAGTTGCAAAACCAGTATTACCACCAATACCATCACCAACTCGTACTAATGTAGAGGTACCTGATGTGATCACATCAAGGTTAGTAATACCTGTGAAATTCAGTTTATCGCCACCGACACCACGCACAAATTGATAAACTGTATCTGCACCATCACCAGAAGCATAGTTAACGATATCCACAGCCGCATCATTTAAACCTAAATACAGTTTATCGTTACCTGACCCACCAGTCAGAATGTTAGCGGCAGCGTTACCTGTGAGGGTATTATTGAGAGTATTACCAGTACCATTAATAGCCGTTGTCCCTTGTAAAATCAGGTTTTCGAGGTTATTGCCTAATGTGTAAGTGATGGTGCTGAGAACAGTATCTGTACCTTCATTCAGGTTTTCGGTGATGCTATCTGCGGCATTATCCACATAATATAAATCGTTGCCAATGCCACCAATGAGGGTATCTGCACCTGCACTACCGTTAAGCATATCATTACCTAACCCACCAGTCAGAATGTTAGCGGCAGCGTTACCTATGAGGGTATTATTGAGGTCATTACCAGTACCATTAATAGCCGTTGTCCCTTGTAAAGTCAGGTTTTCGAGGTTATTGCCTAATGTGTAAGTGATGGTGCTGAAAACAGTATCTGTACCTTCATTCAGATTTTCGGTGACGCTATC
>JANMEE010000057.1:0-30134 GCA_031376645.1 Dolichospermum sp. OTE_75_concoct_329_sub
CTCTGACGCAATTTTTTATCGTATGGCAGAAATCGCTGCAAACGTTGATAAAAAAGGTTTCTTTCTTAGAGGATGTTTTAAAAGTTTTCAAGGTATAAATTAACCCCTCTTGTAAACCTCTCCCCTATAAGGAGAGAGGCTTTAAAATCCCCATTCCCTTGTAGGGAAGGGGGGTAGGGGGGTTAGGTTTTTGGAGATTATTGGTTTATTTAATACTTTATGGCTAACGCCACGCTATGCCTTCGGCACACTTCGTGAACGCTATCAAACACCCTCTAAAATACAGATACCCCAAGTTCATTTTTGTTGTGAACCCAGGGTATCCCATAATTGGTAGACTATAAATCTTTCGGTATATTTAAGAAGTTGAAGCTAATATACGCTTTTTATTCCCATTTGCATAGTTCTGTAATAACAATTTATTTAATTTTTGGATCTTTTTAATTATTTCTTTATATTTATGGCTATAAAACCAGCAAATATCCTGTTTTGCTATAAGACGTTCCACTTCTCGATCTAATTTTTTAGTTAAAAAATCTGCTAGGTTATCATATTTTCTAGTTGCTTATATCCGCATAATTTCTCTATTTACAAGTTCATAACGACTTTCTTCGGGAAATTCGTAGTTGAGGAATTGATCAAAGGTGAGTCGGATTTTAGTTAGAGTTATGATTGTATTAATGATGATAAAGCCCTATTTCTTTGGTAATATCAGCCGCAATTCTTTGTCTCATATCATAAGGTAAAATAATTTCCACTTTTGGTCGCCATGCTCGTAACCGCATAGTTACATTATGATCACCATTTCGATATTGAAGACTATAGTAAGCATCATTGGCTGAACGATTCGCTAGAACCTTTAATAATTCCGTCCTTTGTTCTGAATTAACTACAGAATTTTGAATCAAACTTTTTGCTTTTTGGTAGCCAATTAATTTAAAAGTTTCATGGCGATAGGTATCCTGAATATAACGGTCATGATAATCTCGTTCAAATCGTAAAATCATTAGTCGAGATTCCAAATAAAAATCAAATCCTAATGCTTTATCCATTTGCAATTCTATTTCTTCTGGATTTGGTAAATTCCTTTGGTGATATCGTTGTTGTAGTGGTTGAGGAATGTCAGAGTTTTTCCAGTCAGTTGGAGTAATATTTTCAATTCTATCCAAGCGAAAATTATACCAATCTGTTTTTCTATTAGGACTTTCTCCAAAAGCACAAAGATAAACTGCCCGTTGTACATAATAAATGCAAACTGGATAAACTAAACATTTTATAGATTCCCTTAATCTAGCACTATTATAAATTAACTTAATTGGTGGTACTGGGGTTTGCAACCAGAGTTTTCGGAGTTCATACTGCCAGTTATCAACTTGGTCTATGGCAGTGACAACAAAATCTAGTTTAAAAAAGAACCGTTGGATACCACCGATTTTTTGAGAAAGATTTTGAGCAATTTCTGATAAATCTTCTTGATTGAGAAAATTTAATTCATGATGATTGTGTTTGGTAGTTATGGGACGAAAAGGTAAATATTGGAGACGGTGATATTTTTGTTCCCGATTTTCTAGCCAACCTAATTCTTCTAAGATTTGTAAATCCGCTTGTAAGGAACGACGAGTTACTCCAAATAATCGCTTTTGTAGGATTTCATCTAAGTTGGAAATATGGACATGAGATAATAGAGAGTTTTTCCATTCTTCTTGATTTAATCCAGTTTTAGAATTAAATAACCATTCAGCCGTAGTTTTTGCACAAGGACAGTTAAGGTCATGGAGTTCGGGAATTGCTTCTCCTTTGGGATGTGTAGAATTGAAGAAAGCATTTTTCCAGTTTGCTAGGGTAAAACCATCCTCTAAGAATAGTTGGTCTTTACCTTCTCCATATAAAGAACGTAACCACACCCATAAACGAATGGCACGGAGGAGGTTTTGCTTGAGAGAACCCCGTGCTAACCATTGCAGTAATTCCACTTGGGGAACATCAGAAAAAATTTGCTCAGACACTTGTTTAGGATTTTGGGGATAATTCCAGCATAGACTAATCTGGAATAGGCTGCTTCCAATGCCATGTATGATGTAACTGTTACTAATTAAGTAAAGGTAATGACTACTTATAACATTGAGTTAAAAGACGATATTTTGCGGGTGAGTTTCGGTGAACCTGCTCAAAATGACCAAATTGTCAAAGATGCTGCTGCGCGGTTAGAGGAAATGGCACGGTCTGGGGAACTGACAGGGGGACAACTGCTGAGGATTAATGGACCTGTTTCTATACCTGTGGCTTTTGTTTTAGCACATAAATTATCCCATATTTACGGAGCGATTGGTTTTTTTGATCCAAAATTGGGTAAATACGTGATTTGCATCACACACAATCCAGCATATAAGCTGGGAGACTTAATTGATTGAAGTCCATAAATGGCAACTCAACAATGTCTCAAACTGTAAAAGTTTTTTTGTGTGGTCCGCCGCAATCAGGTAAATCTTGTCTGCGGGAAGGTTTAAAAAAGGCTATTCGTTGTCTTCCTGGCGCTCCATATCCCTATATAATTACTGTGAATCCAGATGGTGAGGGTAGTTGGTTTGCAGAAACGGCTCAACGGAATTTAACAGCAGCGACGGAGTATAAAAAGGCTTATAAAACTGCGTTTACTCCAGAGTTTGCTGTATCTAGAGCGGAGTGGGTGAAAAATTGTCGTGAACCTTTGACGATATGTGATGTGGGGGGGAAAATAAGTTCAAGCAATAGGTTGATTATGCAGTATGGGACTCATGCGGTAATATTGGCGGGGGATAGGTCAAAAATAAGAGAATGGCAGGATTTTTGTGCTGATTTAAAGTTAGAAATTATTGCGATTATATATAGTGATTTGGATGAAGTTTGTGATCATATTGATGCGGAATTTCCTATTTTGACGGGGACTATTCATCGGTTACAACGTGGGGAAGATGTTTCTAGTCGTCCAATGATTCAGGCTTTGGCTAGAGTTTTGGTGGGGTTACTTTCAGGAGTATAAAAGAGATGAATTCTGTTAATATTGCGATTCCTACGGAGCGCATCGCTATCGCTTGGTGTTTGGCTTGGGGTAATGGACGTGAACCGCAGTTTGATATTTCTGTTTTAAAGGAAATGCGGGAGGCTTTGAGGAATGGTCAGGACGTTCCAGAAGTGGTTAAGGAAATAGTTGAACAGGTTAAAGAATTGCAAAGTATTGATGAAAAATATTTTCCCGATACTTTGGAACAGCTAAAAAGTGATCATCTAGATTTATGGAACGAAACTACTAAAATTGGGTTGGTTTATGGTGGTGCAACCAAGATTAAACAGTATGTATTTGAAGCTTCTAAGCTGTCTGATATTCGTGGTGCTTCAGCATTACTAGATCGAATTAATTTGATTGATTTACCAGCTTTTTTTAGCTGTGAACAACATCAAGATTATCATCAATGTCAACAAGCAAAAGATTACTGTGAAAAAGTCAGACAAGACTGGTTAGATATACCAGATAATTTTCCTGAACTTTCCCAAGCACTAATTTCAGAGTTGGTTATTTACTCTACTGGTGGTAATATCTTAGCTTTCTGTCCGTCTGCTTTTGTAGATGACTTAGCTAATGCCATTGAAAAGCGTTATACTCATGAAACTTTAATTGCTAACTCTTGTGCTGTTGGTGCAATATTCAAGCCTTTAGAAATTAGATTTGGACTTTTACCAAATATTATTAATCATGATACCTTTTGGATAGAAAAGTCTCATCACAATCAAAATCATCCATTGATTTCAGCATATTTTCAACAGAATGATGAACCTTCACTCGAAGATTTTGCAAAACGAAAAACATTTAATGAATTAGCAGGTAAATTGGCATCATTATTTAATCAGCGTCGCAATGGTAACAAATTACAAGGAAGTAATAGAAATTTGCGGTGTTATCCACCTATGTTTGAAACACATCCTTATTTTAAAAGAGATGAGGGTGATCGCCGTTCTGCTATCATTCAAGCTAAGACATCTAATGAAGATTCTACACAAGGACTTCCTGGTGATCCTTGGTTTTCAGAAGCATCAGCACGAAAAAGACTCGTAGGACAAATAGCTAAACGAGATAATAGTTCTCGAAAATGGTATGAAGAAACAGGTTTAGTATGGCAACCTGGTAGTGAAAAAGCTGTTGAAAGTTGGGTGAATAAATTTGAGCAATTTTTATATGAAACACCTCATAAATACTATGGTAAAGTACATTCAGAAAATTTACATCCTAATAAAGTAAAAGAAGCTCTTTCCGTCAGAGAAATTGGAGATGCTAGTATTGCTAAAAGATTTATTGCCTATATTTATGCCGATGGTAATAACATGGGTGGATATATCCAGAAAGAAATTAAAAATCCAGAAGATTATCAAAAGTTTAGTAGAGATATTTTTGATGCTACAGAGAAATCAGTTTATGCCTCTTTAACTAAACATCTTGAACCACATAAATTAAACCCTAGTTTACAAGCTGAAAGGAAAAGTGAAGAAGAAATTTGGATTCATCCTTTTGAAATTTTAACCATTGGTGGGGATGATGTCATGTTAATAGTTCCCGCAGATAAAGCCTTAGCTATTGCTAAAACCATCGGTGAAGAATTTGAAAGAATTTTATTAAGCAAAGGAGAAAGATATCAATCTGATCAAATTTATAACCCTAAAATAGTACATCGCTATCACAGTCAAGAAAAAATTACAACAGATAAACAGTGTACATTAAGTATGTCAACCGGAGTATTAATCACCGCTGAAGATACACCAATTTATTATGCTGAAAAACTAACTAATCAGTTACTTAAATCGGCGAAAAAACTAGCCAAAGATTTAAAAAAATCTCATTATTCCGGTGGTACAGTTGACTTTTTGGTTATGAAATCTGTAAACATGATTTCTTCTAATATTACAGAGTTTCGCACTAATGGATTAACAAAATTAGGACAAGGACAGCAAAAATTAAAATTATATGCAGCACCTTACACATTACATGAATTGGGAGGATTATTAAAAGCTGTACAAACTTTAATAGATGCAGAATTTCCTAAATCTCAACTTTATCAAATTCGCAGCTTATTAGAACAAAGTAAACAGACAGCTATTCTGAATTATCGTTATTTTCGAGTGAGGTTAACTAATAAAGAAGCTCAAAAATTATTACAAGATGAATTTGAAAAAAAATGGTGTCTTCCCAAAGATGAAAATAATGGTGGTAATCTTGCACCTTGGATGTCTTTAAATGAAGAAGAAAAGGAAAAAGAATGTGAAGATAAAAATAAAAAAATAAAGGATAAAAAGACACAAATAGATGATAAAGTCACTTATGAAACCATCTGGAGAGACTTAGTAGATTTATATCCTTTTTTTCAAAAACCACAAAAAAAATCTGATCCTAAAAAATCCAAACAACAGGTATCATAACCATGATTTATTTACAAAATTTACTAGAAAATCAAATTACAACAATTTCATTAACCGCTATTATTGATACTGCATTATGCGTAGGTGCAGGAGGTTCTAATGGTTCATTAGCAGATAAACCAATAGTTCGTAATGCAGAAGGAAAATTATTAATTCCTGCATCACAATTAAAAGGAAGATTACGCCATGAATGTGAAAAAATAGCTACAGGATTAGGATGGCAAATTTTCCCAGCACCAAAAGCAGAAATACTTTGTCCAAACCAAAAACAAGTAAATGAGGAATTTCAACTAGAATATCAATTAGAAAATTACAACGGGTATCATTGTTTTGTTTCCAAAATATTTGGTAATCCTATATTACCATCTCGAATCATTATTAATGATTTAATTTGTGATATAGAAAAAGAAGATTTACCGGAAGTTATACGTCCTGGTGTAACTATTAACCGTCGTCGTCGAACTTCTGAAGAGAAAAAATTATATTTTCTGGAAACTTCTCCACCTAATAGTAATTTAGAATTTACGGGAGAAATTCATTTATTACCAGATTGTCCAAAATATGCTAAACCTTTGATTTTAGCAGCTTTACACCATATTTATGCTTTAGGTGGTAGTAAATCGGCTGGTTTAGGTTGGTTAACTTGGAGAGGATTAGAAAATTTGAAACCAGATGATGAAACTTGGCAATTATTAATACCAAATAAGACAATATGAAACGAATTAAGTTAACAATTACAGCTTTATCACCATTAGCTATTGCTAGTAAAAAACCTGGTTCTGTGAGTGAAGTAGAAGATCATATTCCTGGTTCTGTAATTCGTGGTGCGATCGCCTCTCAAATTCTCGAAATATCTAAACAACAAACACCAAATATAGCAACACAAAATTTAATAGAAAATGGTGGAGATTTTGCCACATTATTTTTAAGTGATGAACCTGCAATTTTTCAAAATGCTTACCCAGCAGTTGCAAAAATCAAAGATGAATCACAAAAAAAATCAGAATTAATTTCTCAGGTTGTAACTGATGAAATAATGGTTTTACCTGCAACTGCGGTTAGTTCCAAAACTAATTCAGGTTTTAAACCCAAAGGTAATGGAGTTTTTGATACTCTCATTGATCGCTTTTGTGCAGAAGCATATAATTATCCTTATGATCCAAGTGATCCAAAATCTTTAATAGATAAAATTGATGCTAGAGTTGAACCTTTTAGTGGCTTTTACAGCAAAACAAATGATAAAGTTGAACATAAATATCGTAGTCATTCAGTTAGCACTCGGTTTTTAACAAGAGTGGGAATTAATCGTCAACGAGCTACATCTCAAGATGATATACTCTATAGTATTGAGGTGTTAAATGAGTCATTTCCTGAAACCCCTCACAAACAAAATTGGCATCCTGTTGTTTATCAAAGTTCAATTTTAGTACCTGATGTAAATTTAGCTAAATCTCTGGCTAATTTTATTAATCAAAACTCTCGTATATTTCGCTTAGGAAGTGCTACATCAAGGGGTTTAGGCAAAGTTGAAATTAAAGCTAAAGTTGAAGCTGCTGTAACAGATATTAAAAATAGAATCAATAACTTTAATACAAAATTAGAAGAAAGATGGAAAGAGTGGTCAATCTTTGGTGAACCAGAAAATGATTTATTAAATCATCGTACCTATTTTACTTTAGACCTTCAATCTCATGCTATCTTTACTGAAAATTGGCAACATACTACAGTTATTTCACCAAAAATGTTGCGTGAATTTGCTAGTGTAGAAGAAAAAAATGGTTTACCGAAATTAGAAGTGGCATATACTACCTATGATTATCGTTCTGGTTGGAATGCGGCTTGGGGTTTGATGAAAGATATCGAATTAGTAACAAATAGAGGAGGTATGTATTTATTCAGTGTAGATAAAGGAAAAGAAAAATTATGGATTGATAAATTGACAGAATTGGAATTGAAAGGAGTTGGAGAAAGAACTTCGGAAGGTTTTGGACAAGTGCAAATTTGTAATGAGTTTCATAATATATTAAGAGAGGAAGCAGTATGAGTAAACTATCAACGCAACAACAATTAAAGATTCAAAAAGGTATTCGTCAAGCTGAAGATGATTTAGTTATCTGGATTAAAACCGCTTTAGATGAAACAAAGTATGAAGGCTTAGAAGAATCTCAATTTCGTAACTTAGTTCGTGTTGCTGATACCACAGACAGTCCAGAAGTAATTAAAAACTTTATTTGTTATCAAGTCGGGAGAGATAAAAAATGGGGAAGAGGTAAAGGTTCTTTAGCTGAGAAAATCATTGAAGATATTGATCATAGCATTAAAAAAGTTGCTCAAATAATTGGTGAATGTTGTAATGCTGATTTTAAACCTATCTGGTTAGAATTAATCCGTCGTTATTTAGGTTATGGCGCTCGTCATTTAAAGTTTAAGCGTGATGGAAATGCAGCTTAAATAAATAAATTTTTTGTAAAATTAAGGTAGAAAAAAATGAGAAATACACTTATTTGCACCGTCGGAACAAGTTTATTTAATAATCTCAAATATGGTGAAGAATCAATTAAGCAAGTATTTGAGTCCGAAAACTGGAATCAATTAGCGTTATTATTACTTGAACAAGAAAATTCAGCCCGTATTTGTGGTGCAGAAATAAATTCTATTACCAGTATTTGTAATAAGAATTTACTGACATCCAAAATACGCTTGATTTTTTTAGTTTCAGATACAGAAGATGGCAAGAATACAGGCCAAGTTCTGAAACTATACTATAACAATCAGAAAAATAAGCTAAAGTTTGAAGATGTAGATTTTCGTGTACTTAAAGGATTACGTGATGATGATGTCAAGGCTTTTAAACAACAAGGGTTAAAAAATTTAGTCAGAGAAATTAGCACTGAAGTTAGAAAATTTACTCCCGAAGCAATTGCGATTAATGCAACTGGTGGTTATAAAGCACAGATATCATTTGCAGGAATGATTGGACAAGCATTAGGAATTCCTGTTTATTACTTGTTTGAAAAATTCTCAGAAGTGATTGAGTTACCACCACAACCTGTTGCTTTAGATTTAGCATTTTGGCTGAATAATTATCTTTTGTTTGCACAACTTGAAGATGAACAAACTATAGAAGAATCAAAACTTGAATCTAACCTAGACAACGAATATTTATACTCACTAATTGATAAAGAACCTGAAGGGGAAACAAATTTAGTTAGTCTTTCAGCAATGGGGGTTTTATTTAATGAACGTTCCCGATTACAATTTGCAAAACAAGAAACAACAATTCTTTCCTTAGTTCTCAAAGATGAGACTGCACCAAGTCGTAAAGCTATTAATTTACGAGATGATCACGGAAAGGATATTCTTCAGGCATTTTCTGAGAGAATTTGTTACTCTCCCTATGTTAAGAGAATAATCAATTCTCTCCCTTTTAATCCCAGACGTACTAATCCAATTAGACGAACTACTGATAATGGAATAGTAGAATTTGTCTTGACTTGGACAGGTGCAGGAATAGGAATATGTATTGAAACAACGGGAAGAAATTTAGCTGAAACAAATACTATAGCCTTACATCTACAAAAAGAATTTGCGAAGAATAATTAACCTAATTTTTACCCATTCAAAAACCATCCCATAAAACTATGATTTCCCACCCCGTTGCTACCTTAATATCCTTAGCAGAATTTCTGCAACTACCAGAAACTAAACCAGCTAGTGAATATATTGATGGTAACATCTACCAAAAAATCATGCCTAAAGGTAAACACAGTGCAATACAAACATTTTTAGCACCTGCTATTAATCAAATTAGCACACCCCAAAAAATAGCTCGCGCATTTACAGAATTGCGTTGCACCTTTGGAGGTCGTTCTATTATTCCAGATATCAGTGTTTTTAATTGGGAATTAATTCCTATTGATGCTCATGGTGAAATCGAGAATGAATTTACAAATCCTCCCAATTGGACAATTGAAATTTTATCACCGGAACAAAGTTCAACCCGTGTCATTAACAATATTTTATTCTGCTTAAAACATAGTACAGAATTAGGTTGGCTTCTTGATCTATGACTTTTTTACCGAATCAATTACCAGAAATTAAGCAAAATCAAGACATTTTACCAGTTTTGAATTGTTTAACAGATTGGAAAATATCTGTTGAGGATATATTTAGTTGTCTCCGTCTCAATTAATAATTTAGTATTAAAATATATGTTTGACACATTCAAAAACCGCCTAGAAATCACAGGAAAACTCACAACAATCACCGCATTACGCATTAGTGCAGGACGTTCTACCGAGCCTATCGGAACAGATTTACCCGTCATCAAAGACGCATTAGGACATCCATTAATCCCCGGTTCTAGCTTTAAAGGAGCAATGCGATCGCGTCTTGAAAGTTTCCTCAGAGGAATTGATTCCAGTTTTGCAGAAGACCCCGGAGATTTTACAAGTTCAAGTAGAACCCAATACGTTAAGGATTTAAAAGATACATATAAAAATAATGATCTAGAATTAACACAACAATTGTTAGAAATGACAGATTTAATCTCTCATCTTTTTGGTTCACCTTGGATAGCAAGTAAATTTCAAGTCCGCGATTTAACCGTAGTACCTGATACATGGTTTGGACAATATCAAGAACGTGACGGAGTATCAATTGATAGAGATACAGAAACAGCAGCAGACGGGAAACTATATGATTTTCAAGTAGTACCTGCTGCTACACAGTTTGAATTTCGCGCAGTAGTAGAAAACGCCGTAGAATGGGAACTGGGACTATTAATGATTGGATTACATCAATTTGAGACAGAACAAATTCCCCTTGGTGGTGGACGTTCTCGCGGCTTGGGAGTTGTTAAACTAGATATTAGTGAGATGTGGTGGCTTGATGTTAATAACAACCCAGAAAAACTATTAACATATTTGGAAGAATTAGTTAATAGTAAAATGGGAAACAAATTAACTAGCTATCAAGAAGGTAAAGATTTCAAAGATATTTGGACTCAAGCACTCATCAAACATTTGAGAGATAATATACCCAATAATTCTACAACCGCAACCCAAACACAATCTTAAAGAGGTAAAAAATGGCTTTCAGTAATTACAAAACCATCAGTGAAGTCCTCAAAGCATTTCAAGTTACCTACACAGAAGCCAATTTCATCAGCGAAATTGCTTTTAATATTCCCGAATATTTCCGCGAGGATTTAGAATTAATGATGAGGGATGCTGTTGTTGATAACTCAGAATTTGCTATCTGTGAAAATCTCATTTATCCCGTTCTCAAAGAAATTTGGAAAACCTACCGCCAACATTTTGTTTTATGGAGTCATGAATCATTAAATTATGATGAAAAATTATCAGGATTTCCTGAATATATTTTAGCTAAACGTTCCCCTTTAGGTAAAATCGTTTTTGATAAACCATACTTTATCTTAGTTGAAGCCAAACAAGACAATTTTGAAACAGGTTGGGCGCAATGTTTAGCTGAAATGATCGCAGCGCAAAGATTAAACGGAGAATATCAAATTATTATTTTTGGTATTGTCTCTAATGGTGCAACATGGCAATTTGGTAAACTAGAAAATGAAATATTTACCAAAAATAGCACTTATTACACTATCCAAGAACTAGATAAATTATTTGCTGTTGTTAATTTTGTATTCCAACAATCTGAAATACAGCTAAATAATTTAGTTTTAATTGCTGCTTAAAATCACATAATTAAACTAACATTATGCACAAAAAATTTGTAAATCACTGCACCATAGATTTAAGCGTCATTCCCGATGGACCAATTCTCATTAAATCTGGAAAAGAGGGAGCAGATCCTACAAAACCAGATATGGAATTTGTCGAAACATATCACGCTGGAGGACGTACTATATACTTACCAGGAAGCAGTTTAAAAGGTGCAATTCGCGCCCATGCTGAACGGATTGTGAGAACAGTAGGTAGAGAAGAACGTCCACCACAAAATAGTCAACAACTTTGGGCTAGTAATCCTTTAGACGATAAAAACGAATATAATAACCCAAATATTTATTTAGAAAAGTGGAAAAATATCGAAAAAAAGAGGAAGCTAGAAGATAGACATCCTAATCCTGGAGCAGAATTATATAGACAATCCTGTTTTGTTTCTCAATTGTTTGGAAATACTTCTATTGCTAGTAGAATCAGAATAGAAGATGCTTATCCAGATAATTCCAAACCAGTAAAAACTGAAGCAAGAAATGGAGTTGCTATAGATAGAGTATTTGGTTCAACAATTCCTGGTGCATTATTTAATTATCAAGTTTGTACTGCGGGAGAATTTAAAACCAAATTACATTTAAAAAACTTCACTCTTGCACAACTAGGTTTAATCGGTTTAGTATTGCGAGACTTAAATGATGGTTGGTTTGGTTTAGGTTTTGCTAAATCTCGCGGTTTAGGAACTGTGAAAATTAAATTAAATCAAGCCGTCGTCAAATACCCAGGTTGTGAATTAAAAAACGGAAGTATTCACATTTTCGGTAGTAAAAAAGAACCTTGGGCTGCAAATTCGATATTAGGTGTGGGAGAGTTTTTAGAAGCTCAAGAAGCAGAAAAATACAACTTTCGTCATTCAGATAAACAGTATGCTGAATCTGCTATTACTGAATCTATGGATTTTGATTTTGGTGTTAAATTAACATGGATAAGTGATGATAAAAATGGTGTACATGATTTATTTACTCAATCTATAAAATCTTGGAAAAAGGAAATTTAATAAGCATGAATGCTTTTGTTGGACATAAAAAAAATCCTTTATCTGTTCCTGAGTTGTTAACATTAATCAATGAATTAAAAACAGAGAATACATATTATTTTCTGCGTTGGACTCATGGAGTAAGTGGAATTATCAAGGAAAAACTTACAGATGATCAATTTCCCATATTAGAAGGACAAATGTTTAATGATGAATTTGAACTCAGATGGAAACATAAACAAAATAATACTTATGAAGTTCTGCTTTTAACTATTAGTGAGAATCATCATAATTTTCAATTATTAGGTAAAGAATGGCAAATAGAAGAACGCGAAGCTCATTTTTATCCAAAAACAGAAACTCGATTTCCTAAAGAGTTCAAAGGAACTGAAAAATTGAAGGTAAAACAGCGATATTTTCAGGATAAAACAACTGCAACTACACACTTTGTAGCATTAACATTATAGAAATAATCATGAATACATCAAATAGATCTGATGAAAAAATTCCCAAACCTTACGATTTTGTTTATTTTCCTAAAGAAAGACCTAATTTACAGCGTCCTTATGGACATTATAAATATGATCAAAATCGGTTACATGGGACAATTTATTTAACTTTAAAAGTACAAACATCTCTGCATATTTCCACAGGTGCAGTAGTTTTAGGGAGTGATATAGGTAGTAAAATTTCTCTGCTTAAGACCATGATTCAGGGAGTTGATGCTAAATTATCAATTCAAGGAAGTTCTTTAAAAGGTTGTATTCGTTCTGTTTATGAAGCAATTAGTAGAAGTTGCATTTGTAAAACCAAAGCCAACTTTAGGGATCTTCCAGAAGGATATAGTAGAGAATGCAAGGTAGATATCAAACAAAATACAAATAAAATATGTGATGCTTGTCGAATATTTGGAGCATTAAATTTCCAAGGGTTGATAGAGTTTAATGACGCTAACTGTGAAAGAATCGGCTTTTCTACAGTATTTATGCCTCCTTTATATGCTCCTCGTCCTAATTGTGACGCATATTATAAATATGGTAAATTAGCTGGACGTAAGTTTTATTATAATATGTCCAAAGCGATTGAAAAAGGAGAAAGAGACGGAATTTCTGTCCAACAAGCAGGAAAAGAATATACTTTTAAAACACAAATAACTTTTAAAAACTTACTTTCTGAAGAATTAGGAACATTGTTGATTATTTTAGGACAAGACAAAAAATATCCAATGGCTTTAAAAGTAGGTGGTGGTAAACCGATTGGGATGGGAACAATGACGGTAAATGTTGATAGAATTAATCAACCGCAAAACTTAAAACAGCGTTATTCGTCCTATCAAGTTAGTGAAGATGATGATTTAACTGGAGATAAATTACAGCAATTTATCCAAAAGCAAATTCAAGTTGCACATTTACAGTTGATTCAAAAAGAACAATTAGAACAACTTGCAGCTATTTTACGTTATCCCAATGATAGACAAGCACCATCAGGAATGTACTAAATTATGAGTTTAACAGATAAACAGTGGGAAATTGCTCATGCGATCGCCCAAACTTTAGTCCAAGAAGATACAGATGCTAACGAGGTCAGTAAAGCTGTCGCATATTTACGGACAGTAATTGATAAAAATGATGCTACATCAAGATTTTTAACCTATCTCAAAACCTTAGTTAGAGATGGAAAAATGATTGGACATAGCAAAAAAACTTCTAAATATTACAGCAGTATAGAAACTATCTGTAGTCAGTATTTCAAAAGTAACAGTGATGCGTCAACTATTTTGCAAATCTTAGGTTGGGTATCGCGGTTGATGAAATATTATAATAATTCTGGTGTCCCTATGGGGGAAATTACCGTTCCCACCGCAGTAGTTGTAGAGTCAGCACGTCAAGCGGAAATTGCTAAAGTTACGGAGTCTCAGGAGTTTAAAGAAGGAGATATCATAGATGCAAAAGTTACTAAAATCAATGGTAACAAGGTTAGTTATGAAATATTGGGAATCATTAAGCTGACTCAAAAAGAACCGAAAAAAGCTAGTTTACTTCAGGAAGGACAGACAGTAAAAGTAGAAGTCGTAGAGCTTAAAGAAGATGGAAGTATCAAAAAGATTAGATTAATTGACTAAAAAAAATCTGTAATCGCCTATGGAAATATTCTCTGTATGCGTGTAAAATTAAGCCTATACACAAAAATTTTTTTGTTACATCTAAAGGAGTAGTTATGTGAACTAAAGCTCTTGTACTTATTTAAATTGACTCTGTTAGCCCTAGCGATAGAGACTGAACCAACTTTTCAAGCACCATAAAGGCTAAATATGAATAAAAAATACTTACAGTCTTTGGAAATTAATCCAATAGACAACTTTTCCAGTTTCAATCAACGATTCGTAAAACTTCAACTTCGAGAACTAAAACTGCTGCTTCAAGAGACAGCAACTGTTATTAATCAAATAGAATACGGATTGAGTAGACAGTTAGTATTGAAACTGCTAAAGCTATTTGATCTCATAGAATTCTTACTTCGAGAAATAAAACCTCTGCGTCAAGAAATAGCAACTGCTATTAATCAAAGAGAAGATGGCTGGTGTGAGCAGTCTGGTGAAGATGACGATGAATGGAGTTGCAGTAATGATGAAGGATTACTATGAAAACAAAGCCTTTTAGCGAATTACGCAAACAAATGACACCAGAACGCAGAGCTAAAAACAAAACTCGCGCTCAACTTATGTCACTCCATCTTACACTCCTAGAACTACAACAGTCATTGGGACTGACACAGGATGAAATAAAAACAGACCTCAATGATTTTGAAGCTAATATTTCTGACTTAGAAAACCAAGAGGATGTTCAAATTTCCACTCTTTCTCGCTATATCAAAGCTCTTGGTGGAAATCTGAAAATAGTAGCTCATTTTCCAAATGAGGAAATTACTCTTGCTCAATTTGAGTAATAACTAATTAACAGTAATTAGTGCAAGTAATGGCTTGACTTTTTTGTAAGTTCAAGCTATTATTTACTAACACTAGAGAGTTTAAGTTTTCCCCCGCGAGGGGATTGAAACACGCCTCTAGTATGGTGATTGAACAGTTGTTTCAGTTTTCACCACTTCCCCGCAAGGGGATTAAAATTACTAACTAACTATACTTTGCTTAAAAATAAAAAATCAGCCTAAAATAAATTAAGAGAGTTAATAAAACTGGTTTTACCACCTATGTTTTCTCTCCCTTTTTTTAGCAACAACCTACCTTGAGTAAAAAAGCAAGTTATGAGTGAACAAACAAAAGATAAAGTATATCTAGTAACGGGTGTAAGAATAGCAATAGATAGCGACGATGGTATTTTAATAGCTGGAATACTTTCAGACAATCCATTTATAGAAAATCAAGAATCTGATTCCTCAGTAAACCCAATAGCTAACTTTGCATTTACTAGACAACAAGCGACTTTTTTAAGAAATCGTCTAAATGAGTTTTTAAAGGATGAAAAATGAATTCAACTAAGAATTTGATTAAAAAATCTTGGAATTATATAGATAAAACTGATACTTCTTGGAGTCATTTTGGACAATCTTCTTTAGCAACTGAAGAATTAACGAATCTTAACGCTATTAGTAAAATAAAAGTATTATTAGAAAATTTAGCTGAATTAGCCAATATCAAAAGTGTTAGAGCTATAGCTTTAAGATTTCCTAATATCCATTGGATTGATTTTGAATTAGAGTTACATTCTGAGACAGAATTAGACCATGAAGATTGGAATAAAATCCAAGACTTAGTAATTGATTGTGAATGGAAATTACGAGATAATCCTGGCGAAAAATGGTATTTCCATGCTGAACCTGTCAATAAGTTTGCCACACTGAAAGAAGGGTCTAGAGTAATAGATATACATCAAAAAAAACAAATCTCTAGTTCCATCTCAACTTACTTTATCAATCTGGTTATAAGTTAATTAATCATAGACTTTTTTGACAATTACAGTTGATCAAGTTTTTGCAGCATAGATACAATTTCATGATAGATGAATACTTCCAAACCCTCACCACATTTCCCCCACGCAACTTTCAACGCGAAGTTATTGCTAAACTCCTCAACCGTCAAGACATCCTTCTCCGCGCTCCCACAGGGTCAGGAAAGACCGAAACAGCCATTTCACCCTTCCTCTTTGCCAAAATCCTAAACCTCGACTTCCCCAACAAACTCATTTACGTCGTCCCCCTGCGAACCCTGGCCAATAGTCTGCGACAAAGAACCGAAATCCTTGTTCAACGCTGGTCAGACTTCCATCAAATCCCTTCTCCCGTCGTCACCCTGCAAACAGGAGAAAACCCAGAAGACCCCCGTTTTGAAGGTGATATAGTCTTCTGCACCATTGACCAAATGTTAAGTAGCTTCTTGAATATTCCTTACTCCGTTGGTCGTGGTTCAGCTAATGTCAACTCAGGGGCAATATTCGCATCTTATTTGGTATTTGATGAACTACATTTACTAGATACAGACCGTTCCTTTACTACTGTAATTAAAGTTTTACAACAAGTCAAAGGAATTTCCCCATTTCTGCTAATGACTGCCACATTAACCAATGAACTGGCCACCCAAATTCAAAGTTTAATAGACAATGGAAATAATTCAAATTGAAGATGCCGATTTACAGGCCATTGAAGGTAAACGCCGCCGAGTATTTCAAGCACAATCCCATCCTCTTAACGCTTTAGTAATGCGAGAAGATATCAATATAAACCAAAGAAAACGAGTTATAATTATTTGTAACACTGTTTCTCAAAGTCAGGGATTATATCAAGATTTACAGGAACTCAACCATGATGAAACCCTAAATATTACCCTGTTACATTCCAGATTTTTACCAGAACATCGCGCCCAAAAAGAAACATTTTTAAAAGCAATATTTGCTGAAAATTGGCAAGATGATGGAACTTGTTATGTATTGATTTCTACTCAAGTAATTGAAGCCGGAATTAATATCACTTGCCAAGTTATGCACAGCCAACTTTGTCCAATGAACTCATTATTACAAAGAGCAGGACGTTGTGCTAGATTTCAAGATGAGGAAGGAACAGTTTTTATCTATCCAGAAATTCAGATAAATCAGCAAAATAATGAACTCGCAGAAACTGATATTGCTAATGAAGAAGATGAAAATCAGAGCAGAAAACAGAAAAAATATTTACCTTATAATGATGATATTTGTGAATTAACCTGGCAAGTATTACAAACACATACTGAATCAAATCAGGTGCATAATAATGTCGGATTTCGCATTGAGGAAGCCTGGATTAATCAGGTGCATACAACAGAAGATTTACTGCAACAACAACGCCGACAAAATAATAAAATGCAGTTTGAACAGGATTTTGAAGCTGCATTTTTTAGGGGTGATCAATCTAAAGCCAGTGAGTTGATTCGGTCAGTGGATAGTCGGAGTTTATTTGTTTGGGAAGAAACCGGATTTATTGACTTTACAGAAGAACCAATAGACCCCCGTAAACTCATGGCTTTTTCAGTTCCCGTGTCTACACTGTGCAAAGTTTGGCGAGAATCCAAAAACTTAGAATTTGGTACAGACTGGGTTTTCAAGCGAATTGAATTACCAAAAGGCAAAGCAGAAACCTACAGTCAACCTATTTGTACAGAAATTAAATCCCGTGAATCATTGATTAGTAGTATCAAAATTTTAGCGAACTGTCGCTATATTTATTATGACGAAAATATTGGTTTATTAATTGGCATTAATGAATTTGGGAATGGATTCATTTCACCACCAAAATCACAGCGTAAAATTGCCAGTGAATACCGCTATAATATGGATACTTATGTTGGTCATTTGGGTTGTATGTGGACTTGTTGGCATAAACCATTTAAAACCTTACGTTTAAAAAATGGTGAAGCTGAACCAACTATTTATAAAAGTGTTAGGAATGAACTACTACCAGCAGGTAGTAAATTAATTAAAAACAAGATTTTCCCACATATTCAAGAATCAGAAGCAGCAGCCTTATTTGAATTATTGGTCTTTTTTGCTATCTTTACTCATGACCTGGGTAAATTACAAATTAAATGGCAGGAAGTGATGGGGGGATGGCAAGTAATAGCTTACAATTCATTTCAAGGTCAAAACCCCAAAAATCACCTTCTGGCACACACTGATTTTAATCCAGAAGACAGCCAGCAAAAAAAAGCACTCAAAGACCACGAAAAGAAACACAAACGTCCTAACCATGCTGTTGAAAGTGCCTACTTAGCACAAGATATTCTCAATCAGTCTTTAGTACCTCTATTACGTGATGATTTTGCTGCTAATAACGAACAGATTCAGTATATTCGGCATACAGTGATTATGGCTGCGGGTCGTCACCATTCTGCTTGGACTGGAGGATGGCAAGGTGCAGATATAGCTAAAATCAAAAGTATACAATTACACCCAGAAGCGCAAAGAGCGATAGCGAAGCGCTCCGTAGGAATCGCCCAAAGTTGGCAAAGTATGACACGCTTCCTAAGTCAGAGTTTACCTTTAACACCAGCAAATTTAAGCAGAAGTGTTTATCCAATTAAAAAAGAGTTTGATTTGAATCAGTTAAATACTGCTGACGAGTTTGAGTATTTTCATCTTTACTTACTGGTAGTTAGAGCTTTACGACTATGTGACCAGCGTTCAGTACAACTTTAATTTTTATGTAGAGATGTTATAAATAACTTCTCTACACTAATCATTATTAATTATCTGTATCTTTTTGAATTAATAATTGTTGAAAATCAGCAACAGATCCTATAGTAATCGCTTGTTCTAGTAACTGTTTTAGCCGTTCATTGTCATAAATTTGATTGATTTGTACAACTAATTCAGAAGGAACATCTTGAAGTCGGGTTTTTAGGATTTTAACAATAGACTCTTGGAGAGTCTGTGCTATTCCTATACGTTCAATACTTGTCACATATCTCATCTCTTTTTCACTCTCAAAACGTTGCAATTCAGTTTTGAAATTCAACTCTAAATCCGGTGGTAAAGTCATTAATCTATCTAGTAACCGGAATAGCAGAATAATCTTATCCCTACTATATCCTAACTCATACATTCGTTTAATCAGACTTAACTTCCAGCGTAATCTACTTGTTAAATCTTGAGTTGTCGCTTTTGTCCGTAGGTGTGCCATCACAATTACAGCAAAAGGATTATCACTTTCTTCTAATTCTAACCAACGGGCTTCATAGTCCAGCAATTTGACGATTGGGAATTGAAGACTCAACCGACATCCCCAGCGGCCATAACTATATTCTTGGGGTCGCCAACTGGCTTGATTATCCCCCAAAATTGCCAGACTAACTACTTCCTGTCCATAGCGATCAAAAATTCTGTAATGGTAACAAAACATCCGCTTGGGAAAGTCAGTATCTACTTGACTTTGAATTTCCAAATGTATGAGTAACCAGGTTTCCTTGCCATCATTTAGCCAAACTTTAATCAGCTTGTCAACAAATTGCTTACCAACTTCCGATTCTCTCATCAATTGCTGGAGTTATTTGTCAAGAAACTCATAACCCCGCGTCCAGTTAATTTCGCTGTAAATCTGGGGAAAGAAGAATGTCAGGAACGCCTCAAAGTATTGTTCTACACCTTCCTTCCAAGCACCATCATAGTCGGCTCTTACTTCACTCACAGGTCATTTTTAATCAGATGTCAAAAATATCATAACGTTTTCTGTTTGGAATAGCCCTCTTCCAGGTGGGTATACACTGTTTGGAAGCAGACAACTCCTATAGGTTGAAAACCAGATGACACAGCAGCTATTTGTTACTAAAAAATACGGCACTTATGCTGATGCTTTTCTGATGCTAGGTTTAGCACAGCTTGTGGAGTATGCGTTAGGACAAACAAATCAAAAAAGTGCAATTCAACTTTTAGATCAAGGAACACGCTACTGTCTTCAACTAAAAGAGACTATCAATTTAGAATTGGTAGCTAAACTCAAGTATACCGACTCTTTTCCACCAGTTAAAGGTCAAAAAACTGATATTAGCAAAATAACGCAGGAGACAGAATATTTTGACACAGTAGAGAGAAATAATGACCGTAAACTTTACCGGGAGTATGTATTTCAACAAAAAGGAAAAGTTGAATTTAATGAAGATGCACCAAAACCACCCCACGCTAGTACCCAAAATGGCGTAATTCTTACTTCCATGCGTCATGACCGCAATCATAATGATCTTTGGCAATCAGGTTTTCAAATCAAAGACTATTATGGTGCTTTATTGGTTTCTTTGTTAACAGCATTTAGCCAAGAAATAGAGAATGTTAATGAATTGGTAAATGAGTTATTTACTCAAGCCACTGGACACAAACTACCAGAAATAGCTAGTGCAGTAAAAATCTATTTACCTACATCTGTGCAAGGTGTTAATCGCATTAAAGCAGACGGTAATAAAGTAGATTCTCAAAAAGCCGATTGGTTAAGTTTATGGTTGATTGCTGGGGGTTTATTTACCTTTGGTATATCAGAACGGGTGAAGATAGCAGAACGAGTTTATGATTGGCGTGTTGTAGTTCTTGAACCTCAAGATATTCAGTTAAGGAAATATCGGGAAGTCTTAGATAAACTTCGCAAATTTAACCCACCTTCTGGGGGACATGGTATTGCTCGTTTTGATGCAGAGTTAATATTACGATTTTGTCAACAATTACTAAATCATCATCAAGCACAAGCAGACGCAGAACCAGATGAATTTGATATTTGGCAACCAATTAATCATTTTGTTAGTAAGTTTATTGGTACTCACTTTGGTTCTAAAGGTCAAGTTTATGGTGTTAAAGAAGTGTTTTCTCTAGGTTTACCTGGTTGGATTAATCCCAGAAATTCTGAGGAATTAACAGATTATCAGAGTATCATAACCGAACATTTATCAATTGTTAGTACCCTATCTGCGGAAGAGGGACACGGTGAATTATTAGCAGCTTATCGAGATTTTATTACTGGCACAAATCTAGAAAATTTCTTTCGCTTTCAAGTAATTTATGCCGATTATGTAGTTAAAAGGTTAGCAGACCCCAAAGCAAGACCACCTCGTTTATTTTCTCTCAATGGATTAAATCTCATGGTGAAAAATTTTAATTATCGTCAGAATGACCAAGATTTAAAGCTCACAGATATCACGGAAGACCCCGGTTTTTTAAGGATTGCTAAAGCTATTAATAGTGCTACTGTTTATGCTGGTAAGGATGAACATGGTTGGGATAGAATCTATGGTTTAGCACAACGTTTGAGCAGTCAAGCAGGTTCTAAGAAAGATTTTATCATTGAATTATCAGCTTTTCTCGCTAGTTATGAAAATGAAAATCTCCGCATTGATGAGGAATTAAAAAAGAAAAACAAGCATCGTCGTATTTGGACTACTAAAGATGATTTAGATAGGATAATTTATCTGATTGAAACCTTTGGTTCTAGTTTAGTGGCTAACCTATTAATTGCCTACGGTTATGCAAAAGGTTGGGGTAAAAAAGAAGCAGGGAAAACCGATGCAAATGACGAATCAGAAACGCAAATAGATCATATTGAAGAAGGAGAATCAGATGATGATTAACAGGGTGTTTGAAAAGTTTGGGGCGAATATAATTCACTACTACGCAAGCAAAGTCCACCTGCGTGGACTAATTAAAAATCAAAGGGTTCAAACCCACGGAGGTGGGTTTTGTCTGTGTAGCCGTGACTTCCAGTCGCCAAGGCTTCTTAAATAAACCGTATTAGATAATATTGAAGAAGGAGAATCAGACAATGACTAATGCACAATTTCCCGTTTACTCAATTTCTATTAGTGGTTTACTTTCTTTACAACTTCATGCTTTAAATAATGAAGGTAACGAAGGTAATCAATCTTTAACTCGGCGTTATTATATCATTCAAAAAGACATGGATGAAGCTGAGTATGTTAATGGTATTTCCGGGGATATGCTCAAACATATTCAGTCAGAACATTTACACCGTGTTGCTTTAGAATCTGGATTAAGTTTATCTGAAGGTGGTAAGCAATTTAATCCTGATAGAATTGGTTATGATTTAGGAAAAAATCTCCCGGTTTTTACAGACAAAGATACTGATTTAGCAGCTAAAACAGGTAAAGTTTTGCAACTCTGCACCATTAGCGATTTAGAAGGTTTCATGGTGACAGTTAAAGGTGGACAAACCCTAAAACGCGATTCTGTAATTGAATTTGGGGCTGTTGTCGGTTTACCAACTTTTGTCAAAACTCAAAGTTATTTTCATGCTAAATATGGTGTAGATAACCCAACTCCTTATAATGTCCAAGTTAGTTCGGGTTTATATGCCACTGTCCTTAACATGGAGGCTTTTAGAATTGGTTACAATCCCCACAATTTTAATTACAGCATTGATGTTTCTGAACGCAAAAAACGCCTGGATGCTTTACTAAAAAGTGTGCTGTATACCTATTTACAACCCAATGGGGCAAAACGTAATACTAATTTACCACATCCTGACCATTTTGAAGGTGTAATTACTGTTAGTAGTCGGCGCTGTCCTGCACCAATGTTGAGTTCTTTGGAAAGAAGTTATAAAACCCAGATTCATAGTTTAGCGGCTACTTTAAATAATCTCAATGGTGCAGAAACAATTCACTGTTTTAACTTTGAAAATATGGCTGAGTTTGCTGACCAAATTGAAATTTTGATTGCTCAAAGTTTACCTTGGGAGAGTGATAATGCCGAAGCAATTGCCTAAATCCAAAACTTCCCAAGTATCAGAAACTACGAATAAATGGCTGACTGTTACCTATCAACCTGTTAGCCTATTTTCTCTCAAACGTTCTGATGCTACTAGCATGGCAGCAAAGTCTAATTTAGTACCAACTCCATATAGTATCAAAATGGCTTTGTTAAAAGTATTATTAGACAGTCAAGGAAGATACCATCAAAGTGATTTTGATACATGGATTAACACAGAATTTACCTGGATTCGAGATTTAACAATTTATATCTGTCCTCCAGAAAAATTAGTTGTTAATCGCAATGGTTATAAACTACGTTATTACGACCAAACAGCCGATAAAGCAGATAAAACTCGTCTGACAATCCCTATGCAAGATGGGTTTGTATTTCGGGAATGGGTGCATTTACAAGGACATTTGCAAATTTGTTGTAGTGCGGGAGACCACTTATTAGAACTAGAAAAATTATTTGCCCAAATTAATTATTTTGGGAAACGTGGTTGTTTTTTTCAATATTTACCAGAGTTTCAACAAGAAACTTCTGAACCATTATTTCAGCC
Organism: Dolichospermum sp. OTE_75_concoct_329_sub; assembly: GCA_031376645.1. Classification (GTDB taxonomy): domain Bacteria; phylum Cyanobacteriota; class Cyanobacteriia; order Cyanobacteriales; family Nostocaceae; genus Dolichospermum. Next base: position 23,467 of record JANMEE010000057.1, read on the forward strand.
CAATATTACTACTAGTTTTACAGTCCAACCAATGGATGATTTAGGTGAAAAAACAACCTTTAACCGCATTAATCCTTTTTCTAAAGATAAACCTCAACTCGATAAAGACCGAGTGATTAAAACAGGTTTTTTACCATTAAAACTTATTGCTACCAGCACTCGTTATGACATTTACCACAGAGATTGAAACCAAATTTGCTGGACTGAGTTTAATTTTAAAGCAAGATGTAAAAGCAATTAATTCTCCCACTTTAACATCTTGGTTATCGGATACTGCACCTGTTTGGATTCCTCTAAAAATTGCTGATGGTATTACCAAAATTATGCCTGTATTACCAGACTCTGGTTTATATCCGCATCTGATGGAATCAATTTGTCAACGGATTATTAGTCAAAAAGTCATCTTAGATTGGGAAAACAAATCATATCAATTAACAGGTGTTGATATTGATTCTAATGACCTTCATGTAATTCTAATTTCAATTTTTGCTACTGCACCATTACCAGCAACATTAGGAAGGGCTATTCATGCTCAATGTTTTGAGTGGTTTGCTAATGCTGATCCTATTTTAGCGGAGAATTTACATCAACAAAATATTTTACCAATAACCATAGGAACAGAATATACTTCACCTCAGAGAATACTATTGAGAATTACACTGTTAAAACCAGAACTCTTAGCTCCTTTGCTGTGGGGATTGAGTAAAAATTTGGGTGGTAAAATCACTTTAGCAGGAGTTACTTGCCGATTAAGTAAATAGTTAAATGTTCTGGAATCTAGCACCTTTGAGAAATTGGCAAATATGCCAACACAAAAAACAATTGAATTACAATTTACCTCCCCCACCAGTTTTAAACAATATCAAAATATTCAACCTTTTCCATTACCTGAATTAGTATTTGGTAATCTTTTACGACGTTGGAATAAATTTGCATCCACAGAATTGCAATTTCCGCAAATTCAATGGCAAGGTTTAGTTTCTGCTTTTGAACTAGAAACCCACGCGTTAAAGATGGAAGCTGGTGCAGAAATTGGTACGGTTGGCTGGGTTAAATATCGCTTTTTAGACCCCGAACAAGCGAGAATCGCCACTATTTTAGCTAACTTTGCTGTTTTTGCTGGAGTGGGACGCAAAACTGCCATGGGTATGGGACAGGTGAGAATTTAGAATTTAGAATTAGAAATTGGTGAATAAGCAATTACCAATTACCAATTACCAATTACCAATTACCAATTACCAATTACCAATTACCAATTACCAATTACCAATTACCCATTACCAATGAATGAAGATTATTTACCATTAGCTTATTTGAATGCTTGGGAATATTGTCCCCGACGATTTTATCTAGAATATGTATTAGGTGAAATGGAAGACAACGAGCATATTATTTTAGGTCGTCATGTACACCGCAATATTAATGAGGAAGGTACTTTTCAAAAAGGGGAAACCCTAATTCATCAACAACAATGGGTGTGGTCTGAACGATTAAAAGTTTCCGGGATTATTGATGCTGTGGAAGAATTTGATGGTCAACTTGTGCCAGTGGAATACAAGAAAGGCAAGATGGCACAACACCTAAATGATCATTTTCAACTTTGTGCAGCAGCTTTATGTTTAGAAGAACGGACAGGAAGGAGTATTACCTATGGTGAAATATTTTATCATGCTAATCGTAGACGACAAACTGTAGCATTTACACAGCAATTAAGGCAAATGACTGAACAAGCTATAGCATTGGCTCATGTTGCTAGTAATAACAAAATGCCCGCACCTATTGATAATACGAAAAAATGTCAATCATGCAGTTTACAAAGAATTTGCTTACCCTTTGAAGTCAAACAATTAAAATCTCAGGAATAATAAACTATGACTACTCTTTATATCATTCAACCCGATGCAGTTTTAAGCAAAGATTATGAAGCTTTTCAAGTGGCTCTAAAACAAGAAGATGGTTCTTGGAAAAAACAAAAGGTTGCTGCTCAAACAGTAGATGAAGTTATTTTAATGGGCAACCCCCAAGTAACTGGTGATGCTTTTGTTTATGCTTTAGAATTAGGAATGCCAGTGCATTATCTTTCTAGCTTTGGTAAATACTTGGGTTCGGCTTTACCTAAATCTTCTCGTAATGGTCAATTACGGTTAGCACAGTATGCGGTTTATCATGATCCTGTCCGTCGTTTGGAGTTAGTCAAGGCAATTGTTAGTGCCAAGATTCATAATCAATATAATGTCTTGTACCGACATAATGAAAAAGATAATCCTCTCAAAGAACGGAAAACCCTTGTAAAGACTCAACAAAATATAGACCAAGTAAGGGGTGTAGAAGGTTTAGCAGCTAAAGAGTATTTCGCTTGTTGGCAAAGAATGGTAGGTAAACAATGGACTTTCAATGGTCGAAATCGTCGTCCTCCTACTGACCCTGTAAATTCACTCTTGAGTTTTGCTTATGCTTTATTACAAGGTCAAGTTATGTCTGGTGTACACATTGCTGGTTTAGATCCTTATATTGGTTATTTGCATGAAGTTCATCATGGACAACCTGCTATGGTCTTGGATTTAATGGAGGAATTTCGGGCTTTAATATCTGATAATTTGGTACTTTCGTTATTACATAATCGGACAATTAAACCTGAAGATTTTAATGAAAGTTTGGGGGCTTATCGGTTGAAAGACAATGCGAGAAAAACATTCCTGCAAGCTTTTGATAAAAAAATGAATGATGAATTTAAACACCCAGTATTTGATTATCGTTGTACCTACCGACGAGCAATAGAATTACAAGCAAGATTGTTAAGTCGTCATTTACAAGAAGGTATTCCTTACAAACCTTTATCATTACGATGACTACACTTTTTTATCTGATTATTTACGATTTACCTGATAGCAAAGCTGCAAATAAACGCCGGACTCGTTTACATAAAATGCTTGGTGGTTACGGTAAATGGACTCAGTACAGTGTGTTTGAGTGTTTCTTGACTGCTGTACAATTTGCTCAGTTGCAGACTAAAATGGAAAAGCTGATTAAGTCTGATGAAGATTCTATTAGGATTTATGTACTAGATGCTGGTAGTGTAAAAAGAACTATAACTTATGGTTCGGAAATTCCTAGACAAGAACAAGCTATCATTATATAATTGATACGTCAGCCTAATTTTTTGGCAAACCTAGAGCGGGGTCAAAAACCCTGGAGGTTCGCCAAATCGTCAGAACCTTGATAACTAAATACTTTCAGCGTTTCATTAGTTTCAGTTGGCACTGTACCCGAAGCCTGAAATGAGGTTTTTGAAGAGGTCTGCCAAAATCGTCTCTAGATTCCGCCCCTACACTAGGTTTCAGATGGCGGGGTTTCCACAGCACTAATCCCCGAAAGGGGACTGAAACAAATGGGTGCTGTGGGCTGAGTTGCGGAAAATATTTGCTAAAGTTTCCACAGCACTAATCCCCGAAAGGGGACTGAAACATTGCTGAATCGGTACGCGATCGCACCATCACCAATGTTTCCACAGCACTAATCCCCGAAAGGGGACTGAAACCCTCCCTGCTTCTCTGGTTCAGGAATACCTTGATAAGTTTCCACAGCACTAATCCCCGAAAGGGGACTGAAACATCGCCAGTCAGTAACTCAAAAATTTGTTCAGCAGGTTTCCACAGCACTAATCCCCGAAAGGGGACTGAAACATTTCTAAGTCCTATGACCAGCAAAAGAATGTTTTGCAAGGTTTCCACAGCACTAATCCCCGAAAGGGGACTGAAACTTTACAGATATTTGATAAAACTACTGCGCCAGCTACGGGAGTTTCCACAGCACTAATCCACGAAAGGGGACTGAAACGTTACGAAGTTCGGCTCAATCCATCAAGGGTGTCATGAAGTTTCCACAGCACTAATCCCCGAAAGGGGACTGAAACTGTACTTTTTGAGTGCAATGTGAGCGATATCATTAAAAGGTTTCCACAGCACTAATCCCCGAAAGGGGACTGAAACATTTGTCTAGGCGATTTTTTTTACTATCTTTGAAGTTTCCACAGCACTAATCCCCGAAAGGGGACTGAAACATTGATACTTCTGAGGCAATTACAGCAATGCAGGAGTTTCCACAGCACTAATCCCCGAAAGGGGACTGAAACAAAATTGCAGCAACTTTAAAATTAATTGCTCTGAAAGTTTCCACAGCACTAATCCCCGAAAGGGGACTGAAACGATTTTTCCTGTTCGTTATGGTTGCCTTCCTGATAGTTTCCACAGCACTAATCCCCGAAAGGGGACTGGTGCGACTATCAGTCGCACGAATTGAGTGAGTACCTCAGAAATACTCCTGGTTAATGTTCAAACCAGTACCCGCCCGAAGGAGCATCATGGGTAACTGAGATGTTTCACAGCTAGAGGGTGAAGTGCGTGAATACAACGAGTCGTAATGTTGTAAAAACGCTAGGGTAAAACCAGAAGGGTTAACGAGAGTGAACTCTTGAAGAGGCACCGTGATGAGGAATTACCGAAAACGACTGATACGGTAAATGGGGTAAAAACAGACAAACCGAGTCTGCGAAGATATTCCGCCCTGTCCTCGGAATATGCGAACATCTACTGAACCCCCGGTGTATAGAGAGAACCCGACCTGGTTGTAACTCAAACGTGTGATATGAAGTAACCCCAATGAGGTCTGGTGACTAGATTCCACGTCACCAGTAGAGATGGAGTAATCCTACTTTAATCCCCCAGTGGGTGTAAGATGCCATAAAAAGCGAAAGTTGCCATGTTGAAAGACAACAGGAATACATAACTGGGCAAATAGGTCTAATGACTAACTTGAAAGAGTGCTGACGTATGGCGGGTGAGTCCCTTGGATTCCAAGACACAAGAAACCGAACTCTTACGGGAAAAGTTAGATGCAATCTCGAATTGTGAACGTAACCGAGAGAACTACCTCATGGAATAGCGTGAAATGGAAAAACGCATCCAGAGTAGTCAGGAGACTGAGACAGAGAATCTTCAAGGCAACCAAAGGCGGTAGTTTGAAGTTGGTTCGCAACCTACAAAAGCTATTAATGCGTAGCTATTCTAATATACTACTTTCTGTGAGGAGAGTTACGCAACTAAATAATGGCAGTAGAACAGCAGGTGTGGATAAGCTATTGGTAAAAACACCACAAGCTAGAGGAACATTAGTTGATATTCTGACTAAGTTTACTCCGTGGCAGCCATTACCAGTAAAACGGGTATATATCCGTAAATCCAGCAAAAAACTTCGACCGCTCGGAATACCTTGTATTATTGACAGATGCCTTCAAGCAATAGTTAAAAATGCCTTAGAACCTTACTGGGAAGCGCAATTTGAGCGCACCTCTTACGGGTTCCGAATCGGCAGGTCATGCCATGATGCTATTGAAAGAATTCACTCAATGTCAAAAGCAAATTCTACCAAACATTGGGTAGTAGATGCAGATATTCAAGGTTGTTTTGATAACATTTCCCACATACCGCTAATGAAGTCCATCGGTAACTTTCCCGCGAGAAAATTAATCCTTCAATGGCTGGAAGCGGGATATGTAGACAGAGGAGTTTTTTATGACACCAATTCTGGAGTACCCCAAGGTGGAATCATCTCACCTCTACTAGCAAATATAGCTTTGCACGGTATGGAATCGGCTCTGGGCATAAAGTACGACAAAAACGGATACAATATTAGTAACCGTGGTATCGTGCGCTATGCTGACGATTTGGTAGTGTTTTGTCAAACGGAAGAAGACGCTGTAAAAGCGCGGGAAACCCTCCAAGAGTTTGTGTTGACTAGAGGCTTAACTTTATCTGAGGAAAAAACCCACATAGCCCCGCTCACAAAAGGTTTCAACTTCTTAGGTTTTAACATTCGACAATACCCTGATTCTACTACTATGACTGGGCGGAAAGTTTTAATCAAACCCAGCAAAGAATCTTTGCAAAGAATACGGGATAAAATCAAACAAATATGGCTTGATTATCAAAGTCATAGTATTGATGTCATCATAGATAAGCTTAACCCGATTATTCGTGGTATAGCTAACTATTTCCGTACAGTAGTTTCTTCTCACATATTCAAGGTCTTAGACCGCTGGATGTTTGAGAGGGAAAGAAGGTACGCCAAAAGAATGCACGCTAAAAAAAGCCAAAGCTGGCGTAATCACCGCTATTGGGGTCGGTTAAATCTGGACAGAGAAGACTACTGGGTGTTTGGTAACAAACGGACAGGAAAACATCTGCTTAAATTTAGCTGGTTCAATATCCACAGACACCCTATGGTTAAGGGTGCTTCTTCCCCGGATGATTCCACCCTGCAATCTTATTGGGATGCCAGGAGGAAAATTAAATCTAAAACTTTAATTCCTAGTTACCAAAAGATAGCACAAAAACAAGGGTTTGTGTGTCCTGTTTGTGGAGAATCATTATTCAATGATGAACCCTTACAAAAACATCACACTATTCCCCTTCATCATGGTGGTGATAGCAGATACGACAATTTGGAATTATTGCATTACTACTGTCATCAACAAGTACATCTTCAACCAGATGATGTATTGAGTCTTTGGTGACGCGCTGGATTTACCAAAGCCGGATGCTTGGATAACTTGCTTGTCCGGTTTTTTCGGGGGGAAGGGAGTAGCAATACTCCTACCCTACCCATTAAAC
>JANMEE010000061.1:0-11740 GCA_031376645.1 Dolichospermum sp. OTE_75_concoct_329_sub
CGAAAAATTTTAGATTTTGGATTTTAGATTTTGGACCCTAGAATTTTCGGTACAGGTTCCCCGCCTCTTCAGGGCGGAATTAATCCAAAATACTCGCTGCGCTGCGTACGCTTCGCTAACGCCAATCTAAAATTCTCAAGCTCCACATTTGAGGGTGGAGTCAATCCAAAATCCAAAATACTCGCTGCGCTGCGTACGCTTCGCTAACGCAAATCCAAAATTGGCTGACCTAGAACTTTTTTTCAAAATAGGTTTTACGAAAGTACCAACAACAGGCTATCCATATCCATTGATAGGAACTTTGGTCATTTGATCAGCCTCAGAACAATTTCAGATATTTCATCAACCTTTGTCAAAATTATGATGTGAACATAGAAACAAATGACAAACAACTTGGATTATAAATCTTCAGCCATAAGTTCTGCGTCATAATGAACATAAGTAAGTACCTATCACCCAAGTTGAATTTTTAATTTAAAATAATGCCAGTTGCTTCTCACATCTTAATTGCAGGGGGCTTTCATGCCCTATCAGATCCCATTAGAATCAGTGTTATAGAACTATTGCGTCAACGTGAACTGTGTGTATGTGACTTATGTGATGCTTTAGAAATAAGTCAGTCAAAACTTTCTTTTCATCTCAAAACACTCAAAGAAGCAAGTTTAGTTAATTCCCGTCAAGAAGGACGCTGGATTTATTACAGCTTGAACATTTCCCAATTTCAGGCTTTAGAGCAATATTTAGCAGAATTTCATCTCAATTCTCTACCTTTATTCCCTCGTTCCTTTTGTGAGTAGTTGATTTGTATAGAAGTTATACTCAAAACGGTTAAGAACTTTACTTTTTCCTGACGCAAAAATTCAATTCAAAGCCTCTCCCCGTTCACGGGGAGAGGTTTACCAGAGGGGTCAAATTTTAAGCCGTTCGCAGTATATTTACTATCGTGTATTAAAAAGAGACATTCTGTGATAAATACCCCATCAATATTGTTCACAATTCCAACTTCTTACAACACCTCAAACTAATTTTGGTTTTGGTTTTAGTTCTAGTGTTGGTTTTGATTCTAGTTTTGGTTCTGGTTTTGGTTCTGATTCTGGTGTTAGTTCTGGTGTTAATTCTAGTGTTGCTTCCGGTTCTGGATCTGGTAAACCATAGATAGAACGATAAAGTTTATCGTACTGTTTGGCGGATTCATACCAACTGAAGTTTTCACTCATCCCCCGTTTTTGTAATTCTTGCCACTGGGGTTTGAAACGGAAACCTTCCCAAGCCCGAATCATGCAGGTAAAGAGGTCTAGGGGTTCATAGCGGTCAAAACAATAACCTGTACCCGCTTCATTGACAGGATCATAGTGGCTAACAGTATCAACTAATCCCCCTGTGCGGCGGACAATAGGCACAGAACCATAACGCAAAGCCATCATTTGGCTGATACCGCAGGGTTCAAAGCGGCTAGGCATTAAAAAAGCATCAGTACCTGCATAGATGCGACGGGAAAGAGCATCATTATATAGGAGATAAGTAGCCATCCTTCCGGGATACCGGGATGCGAGTTGCCACATTTGGGTTTCATAATAGCGATCGCCTGTTCCCAAAAGGACAAACTGGGCATCTGTATAAGCCATGAAGCGGTCGAGAATTTGTAATACTAAATCAAGACCCTTTTGTTCTACCAACCTAGTCACCATACCGATTAAAAAGGCATTAGAATTAACTTCTAAACCCATTTCTTCTTGCAAGGCTATTTTATTAGCTTTGCGTTGATCTAAGGTGTCTTTAGTAAAGGTTTTGGTAATATATTTATCATTGGTGGGATCATAAACTTCAGTATCTATCCCATTGATTATCCCTGATAATTTGCCACTAACAAAAGATAATAACCCTTCTATTTGTTCACCATAGGTAGGTGTTTTGATTTGCTCGGCATAGGTAGGAGAAACTGTATTTACCTTATTGGCAAACTGGATTCCGGCTGCCATGGCATTGTGTCCTTGCATATACCAGGGACACCAGGTAATTTTCTCTAAATACCAACGCCAAGGACCCTGATAAGCGAGGTTATGAATGGTGAATACACTGGTAATATCTGGAGATTGATTCAACCACACTGGCAACATTGCTGTGTGCCAATCATGACAATGGACAATTTCTGGTTTCCAGTAATTCCAGCAAAATTCCGCCGCACCATTGGAAAATAAGGTAAATCTCCACTCTTCATCTTCTCCACCATAAATCCGCCGAGGCAAGAAAACTGGATGTTGAAATAAATACAAAGGAACATCAGTACCAGGCAGCACACTTTCGTAAACTGAAAACTCCTGAAACATAGCTGCTCCTTTCCAAATGGGTTCTTTAGGAACTGCCATTTTGTCAGGAACAAAACCATAGTAAGGCATAAAAATCCGCACATCATGACCCATAGCTCTCAAGACTTTGGGTAAAGCACCGACAACATCGCCCATTCCGCCAACCTTAGCAATGGGAGCAGCTTCTGCCGCTACAAATAAAATTTTCATAGTAATTGGTAATTGGTAATGGTAATTGGTAAAAACCTATCTTTCTCCTCTTTTCTGTAACCTGTAACCTGTCCCCTGTCACCTATCAACTTATGATCCGCGTTGAATCTCGGTAAAGATTTTTTCTAAGATTTCTGTAGCGCCTTGTTCCCTGAGAATACTAGCCAGTTTTGCGCCTAATTCTTCAGCATCAACAGCCGCACCGGTGACCGTATCTTTAACTATTTTTTGACCATCAACACTGGCAACAAGACCTTTTAAAGTTAATTGATCACCATTAATTTCTGTATTTACACCAATGGGAACTTGACAGCCACCTTCTAAAACTCGTAAAAATGATCTTTCTGCTAAACAGCGATCGCGTGTTTGTGGGTGTTCAATAGCTTTAAGTATTTCAATTACTTCAGTGTCATCTGCCCGGCATTCTATCCCCAAAGCACCTTGTCCGACGGCATGGAGGGAGATTTCTGGGGTAAGAATTTGATGGATGCGATCGCTCATTTCCAATCTTTCTAAACCAGCTACCGCTAAAATTAAAGCATCATACTCACCGGCATCTAGTTTAGCCATGCGTGTAATCAAATTTCCCCGCACATCCTTAAAAGTAAAATGAGGGAACTTGTGGCGTAACTGTGCCAATCTTCGCAGGGAAGAAGTACCAATCACCGCATCTGCTGGTAAAGTCTCGATTTGCTCACCTTTATGCTTTTCATGCAGCACCACCGCGTCTGCGGGGTTTTCCCGTTCTGTAATTGCTGCTAGGGTCAACCCTTCTGGTAAATTGGTTGGTAGATCCTTGAGAGAATGGACAGCAAAATCAATATCTTTATTGATCATGCCCAATTCCAGTTCCTTGGTAAATAGTCCCTTATCGCCAATTTTAGCCAAGGCTACATCTAGGATTTTGTCCCCTTGGGTAGACATGGTATGGACTTCAAAAGTAATGTGGGGAAAGGCTTTCTGGAGTTCCGCTTGTACCCAGTATGTTTGAACTAGCGCTAGTTGGCTTTTACGTGAACCAATCCGAATAGTGCGTGCAGGACTAGAAACTGAAGTCATAAAACTATTTGTCAAACCAGGCGATAAATTAACATTTATCTAGACTACCGCAGCACGTGACTTACTGGATTATTTAAGACTAATTCTGTGAAGATTTTATTTATAAGTCGCTTTACATTTATTTACAATTTAGCCAATTTGGCTGGTTTAGATCCCCGATTTCTTGAAAAAGTGGGGGATCTTTCTATATTCATTGAGAATTGCTATATAATTTATTTAGCAGTAATTCGGTATTAAAAACTTCTATGCTTTTACTTCAAGAAGTATCTGAAATATTACAAGCTGATGATCCAGAAGAACGGCAAACTATCACTGGTGTCAATTGGGAAAATTACGAAGCTTTACTCAATGATTTAGGTGACAGCTTACAATATAGAGTTACATATTTAGATGGAGTTATAGAATTAGTGTCACCAAGTCGTCGTCACGAAAATCGTAAAACAGTAATTGGTTCTTTATTAGAAGACTATTTGAAAGAAAAACGCATTCGCTATTTTCCCCTTGGTTCTACAACCTTCCGTAAACAAGCAAAAAGAGGAGGAGTAGAACCAGATGAATCCTACTGTATAGGCACAGAAAAGGACTTTCCTGATCTTGCCATTGAAGTCGTAGTCACCAGTGGGGGAATTGATAAATTAGAAGTTTACAAAAGATTAGGTGTGAGAGAAGTTTGGTTTTTTCATAACAGTCAATTTGCAGTTTACCATCTGCATGGTGAAAGTTATGAATTGGTTGCCAAAAGTGTGTTATTGCCAAACTTAGATTTGTCAATTTTGGCAAAATATGTAGTAGCCGATGATCCTTTGGATGCTGCTTTAGAATTTCGGGAGAAAATCAAAGAAATGGTAAATTAGATAATTCCCGGTCCTTTACCTCTTTTATCAAAATCCTCTGTTAATAGACCTGTTTTATCTTCATTCACTTCTCGCAATTCCTGTATCCGTTCAGCTTTCTCTTCTTCCGCTGCTTCCCGCGCATCACCAGGAACTTCATAATACATTTCCGGTTCGACTGGATAATTATTCAACAACCCCTCTTTATCCACAGTATAACCGTCCGTTGTCCGAATACTGTAAATATCAGCTTGGTCATTTGTGGGAGCGCTCGCAACATCCTCTTCTGTCGGTAGGTGTTTATAAGCTTTCCCCTCTCGTTTAATTCGTGCTGCTGTTTCGGCAGGAATTATGCCTCTATCGTAGCTATCTGCGGTAATTTTCTCATTCATAAGAATACCCGGTAAGTGGGAAACTCAGCGGCTTTAGCCCTGAGAGGGAAACGACACGGGCGGTTTTAACCGCTTTGAATCTTTTTTCATTACCGCCTTGGAGTTGGTAAATTCGGTGTACTTTTGTAATGTACTTTCAACGGGACAATTACCGATTCAAATTTCCCAACCCTGTACGCATAATGTGTTGCTCCGAAGAGCCTCCCATTTCTGGGGTAATGTTAGCTTCGTCAATGTTTTAAGAGCTTGTTAGGCTTGCAACACTGTTTCAGTGACTTTGAAACTGTTTAATCACAAACGACAGAGCAGGGAACTAGCTACGCATTCCAGGGTGTCGTGACTCAAAAAACGTAGTCAGTGAAGACTTAGACTGGTCAGTACAGCTTGCAATTTCTTACAAGCTCAGTCCCTTTAGGGCTGAGTTACTGACACAACAAGTCCTTTTTTGCTTTTTAAAGACTGCAAGAACTAGCCTAGAATTTTCTCTAAGATAAAAACACTATCTTCAGGAAGAATTGCCGAAAAAACTTTGATTAAAATTATCTATCTATAGATGTATTTAATATCTTTAAAGATAAAATAAAATGCAGGTTAGTTATAGCCTAGCCTACATTTTATTAGCTCCAGCAAAAAGCTTTATCCTAAAGATTGTTGTTTGAAGGAGTTAAATTTCTGGGATAATTCTTGCCGATTCTCATATTTGAGGAGATAACGGAAAGTAAACCAGATAAAGTAGAATATACCAATTAATTCAAAAAGTGGTTGTAGTAACGGTAGATCATTCACAGCACCTAGTAAGGCGATCGCTACCTTAACTGTTACCAAAGCTGATAAAATTAAAACTAGAGTGATTAAACCCTGTTTATTGTTGTTAAAAATACTGCCTAAATAATCTGGCAGTTTATTGAAAAATTCGAGAATTTGTCTACTAATTTGCTGCCATTGGGATTCAGATTCTTTAGCAGCAGATAGTCTTGGTAAATTGCGATTGTCTCCACCAGAAAAAGATAAGATATCTTGTGGTGAAGTATAATTTCCTTGTTCGGGCTGCTGTGCTTGAGTTTCCATCATGTGTGTTATTTAGGAATTACAACATTTTTGACAAATGAACAGACGTGATTAAAATATCACAGTTTTGAGGTTAAATCCTTAATTTTTAAATAAATAGCAGATTTAACCTTTTTTTAACTTATGAATATTTTCTTCCCAATTTGCACCATCAAAAGGCATAATTTCAAAATTTCCCAGCACCTTTCCATCTAAACACCGGACATTGACATCAATACAATCAGGATGACTACGGGGAACATAAAAAGCATGAATTCCACAAATCTCGCAAAACTTATGTTGTGCTACTCCTGTATTAAATTTGTAAGTTTTTAAGACATCTTCCCCTTGTAGTAAAGTAAACTGTGCTTGGGGGACAATCAAATGCAGAAATCCTTTTTTAGAACATATTGAACAATTACAATCATCAACCTTGTGATGATTAACTACTACCCGAAACCTCACCGCACCACAGTGACAACCACCATGATAAATAACAGATTGATCTTTATTTATCATTTAGTTTCTCAAGTTGATTAACTCGAATTGTTAATTTGTTAACTTTCTGCTTTAATTCAACTACTAAAGTTGCTAAATTCTTAAACATCTTTTCCTGTTGTGATTGTGATAAATTCTGTCTCGAATTAGGAGAAAATTGGGAATTATTAGCAGCAGGTAATTGATTATTTTTACTAACCATTAACTCAATTTGTTGTAAGCGTAATTGCAAACTTCTCACATCAGATTCTAAATTATTCACCCGAAAATCAACTTGCTGAGGTGAAGCGGAATTCAACAAAATACCACCCCAAACAATAATCACACATACCCCAGTTATTAGCAATCTTCTTAAAATCATATTATCAAATAAAAATTGTAGGTTGGGTGTTTCTTTGTCAAGATTAACACACTAGTCACCATCTTTTAGGGGGTTTTTAATTTCTCTCTTTGAACTTTTTCAACTTGATTGTGTGCTTCCATTTCAGCCATTTTTACCCACATTTTTCGCACACAAGTTAATTGTGGACGGTTCATTTTTAAAGCAGAAATTGTGCTTCTTCCCACAGATGTAAGTCCTACAATTTCGGTAGCATCTTCACTCCAAGTAAAATGATCTATCCATAATTGCTGTTGTGGATGAAATAGTTTAACCTCCTCCTGGGTATTTGGATCAATTGCTGTTTGACGAGTTGCTTTATAGCGATTGCCCGCCCTTGCTATACTCAAAATAGCTTCCTGAATGAATCTATTTCTCTCATGTACGCTATAAAAACCAGGTAGGGAGAAATAGATATTTATCAATGTTAATTATGCCAAACTTTGTAAAGCTTGAACTTCCTCAAGAGATAATTCCGTAACTTCAGCAATTTGTTCCAAATTCATCCCAATTCGTAACAAATTTAAAGCCAACTTTTTAGTTACTTCAGCTTTACCTTTGGCTTCACCTTCAGCCTTACCTTTAGCTTCACCTTTAGCTTCACCTTCTTCGAGGATTTCTTGATAAATAACTGATTCGCGCATAATCTCACTCCTGAGAATCTTCCTAATTACATCTTTTTTTAACACTAAACCTGCTAAGATGCTACTGGCAGCAGCGATGTTTTTTTGTTGCTGTTGGTTGGTAATTGCTTCTACAGCTTGCGCTACCCGGGTCAATACCATTGTAGGATCTTTTGTCTGACTTAGCACAGCAAAAGGCAATAAACCGGGAATAGTCATAAATTTATCTGTGGGTTGTTCCCATAGACGGATGATATCAAACTGATGGTAAGTATTTTCTAATCTAAAACTGTTTTCATTGACTAATTCTGATTCTGTTTTTCGCAAATAAATGACTATTTGACGCATTTTTTTGTCAGGAAACCGACGATAACCCCTGATTCGATAATCTAACACTCTAAAGGGTATATCTTTGTCAGGGTCGGTTTGAAATTCGATATGCAGAACTAATTCATCCGATTGTAATAGTATTAATGAATCGGCTCTAATTGGTTCGTTAGACAATTCTGTAGGACTAAGTTCTGTTAATTTAATTGGTGAACCTAGTAACCATGTTGCTAAATCGTCTTTGAAGTTTTCAGCCAGAAATTTGCAGATGTTGTCATACATGATTTAAATAAAAAGATTGATTTTGCCAAGGTTTTAGAAACTAATAAAGTAATGCAGCATATTAAATCAATACAGATAAGTTTATTAGCTGTTGGTAGGTTTCTAAATTTAACAGCACCCCAACCTTTTCTCCCTGTGGATTACAGAAATTCATCAGCTAGTTTATCAACAAACCCAGATTTGTACGGGTTTAGCAGTGATCATTGGTGTCAACTTAACGTAAAATCCATAGCCCGTCTGGGAATGAATTCCCAGTCTAATAGCAAAAGTCATCTAAAGATGACTAAATAACCTAAAAATTGTTTAGTAAACTTGAGTTTACTTTAACTATTAGCCCGGAAATATGGCTTACGCCACGCTACGCTATCATTTCTGGGCGGGTGTGGAAGCAAACAGATAAGCTATTTCTAACTTAAGTTGACACCAATAAGCACTGCTAAACCCCCTACCCACAGAATCAAATGATGAAGCCGTGTTGAGTATAATCAATTTTTATTTATCAGATTCTAAAGCAGAAAATAATTTTACCCAATCTAAATTATCAGCAATTACATCACTTTCCTTAACTTCAAAAGTGAGATTACTAGCTTTTGATTCTTTAATAGCTTGTACACAAATTTCCGCAACATCATCACGGCTAATTTTCCCTCTAATATTATCACCTTGCTCAAAAATTAATTCCTTACCTCCTGCTGTTTGCGTCAACGCACAAGGTCGAATAATTGTATAAGGAATCCCACTAGCTTTTAAACTCTCTTCCCCTCGCAACTTCCAAGTTAAAATTCCTCCCAATTGGTCATTTAACCTCACCGCTGGTGGTTCTTCATCTAAATTAATTCCTGGTCTTCCTGGACGAGTTACTCCAGCAGAACTAATTAATACAAATTGAGGTAAAGTTTCCCCACCATAAGCTTGAATTGATGCAACTTCCAGGGCAAAAATCCCCGGATTAAATTGAGGATTTAAAGCACCATCATATTCAAACTTACTCAACATTAATTGCAGAGAACAAACTTTACTAATGTCCATTGGTGGACAGTCCTTAACAATTTTCGCACGAAATACCGGAACTAAATCTGTAAAAGGAATCTGAATATCTAACCAATTGTTAGCAACAGTATCAAAAGAATAACTATAACCAACACCGTCCCAAGTTGACTCTGTGCGGATAAATATTTTATAACGTTGACCGTCACCTTTCACCCGCAATTTTACACCTTGATAACCCGATAAATCAAGAACTGGTGAAAAATTCTTAGTTCTGACAGAAGCAAAACCACCAGAATTAGCAGTAGAAACATTACCTGTAAATACTGCGGTATTTTCCCTAATTTGGAAACTACTTGCACTCACACCCCCCATAACCACATCATCTAAAGCCCCCCAGACATTTTTCATTTCATCTGATGGTTTAGTAAAATCAAACATGGGTTTTTCACCCACAGAAACCAGATATTTCCCGGCTGCTTCAACCAAATTTTTCACACCTTTATATTCAACATTTTCTGGTGTATCTCCCACAATTTCCGGTAGATAAAATTTCACACCTTGATTATATTTAGCTCTATCTGGTGTATCTCCCTCCACAGGTTGAACACGCACCGAAGTACAACAAATTACAGCTTGAATATTAGCCATAACTAAACTTGTCAAAGTCTCTGGTTTCGTAATATCTCCAACAACCAAATCAATATCATCACCTAGAATTGGTTTTGCTTTTTCAATATCTCGAACTAAACAACGCACATGATAACCTTGTGTTACTAATTTCTTAACAACTCGTTTACCCACACCGCCAGTTGCACCAGCTACGAGAATTACAGCCATATTTCTTCCTTCTTTAGGTTGATTTTGATGATCTTGAGGACTACCTTGAAAGAGTTTTTGTATCCAATTAAGAACTGGAAAAACTTCAAAGTAAGTTAGGGTTTTGAGAAACCTGCATAAATCCCATTGATAACGATTGTTATTACTCATATTTACTATTCAACCATTTTATTCTTATTGTATCAATTTTTTGTAACCACTACAAGATTTAGATCTCCGAGTTCTCAAAGAAGTCGGGGATCTGGATTTCTTTGGTATAATATTCATAAAATAAGATAATTGTCATGATGAATCAATTTGAAAAAGCCCAAACTGAATATGAGAAATTCCCTGAAGAATTTACCAGCATTATTATTAGTACCGTCAGTAAAGATGGAATTCCTAATGCTAGTTACGCTCCATTTGTCATGGATAATGATAAAAACATATATATTTATGTAAGTGGACTAGCTACTCACACCCAAAATATTCATAATAATCCTCATGTAAGTATTTTATTTATTGACGACGAATCTAAAACCAAACAAATTTTTGCCCGTCGGCGGTTAAATTTTGATTGTACCGCAAATTTAGTAGAAAGAGAAACTGAACAATGGCAGCAAATTGTTGATAAATTTCAGATTCGTTTTGGAGAATTGATTAGTACATTACGCAGTTTACCTGACTTTCGGATTTTGCAACTCAAACCAAATACCGGACGTTTTGTCATTGGGTTTGGGGCTGCTTATAATATTAGTAGTGAAAATATAAATCAACTTGTCCAAATTACCAAAGATTCACTTTCATAATTATGCTACAATTTCAACCTCCTGGTTTTGGTAGTAAATTCATTCATACATCTTTAGGGGCAATGGTTTATTATACCCAAATTAGTACCCCTTGGGAAAATGACTCATATCAAGATTTACCACCATTATTATTTTTACATAACTTTGGTGGTGGTGCGTCTGCTTATGAATGGTCGAAAATTTACCCAGCTTATGCGTCACAATATCGAATTTTAGCCCCTGATTTAATTGGTTGGGGAAAATCTGCTCACCCTGTGCGAGATTATCAAATTGAAGATTATTTAACAACAATTATTGAGTTTATTACTCAAACTTGTAATCAACCTGTAACTGTAATAGCATCTTCTTTAACTGCGGCTTTAACTATTCGTCTCGCTGTCACTTACCCCGACTTATTCAAAGCTTTATTTTTAGTTTGTCCTTCCGGCTTTAATGATTTTGGAGAAGGTGCAGGTAGGAGACTACCACTTTCTTTAATTAATACACCCTTTGTAGATAATTTAATTTATGCTTTGGGTGCAGAAAATGAAATTGCGGTCAGGAACTTTTTGCAAAGTTTTCTTTTTTCTAACCCGGAAAGAGTGACGCAAGAAATGGTATCAGCTTATCTAAGTTCTGCACAAAAATATCAAGCCAAGTTTGCAGCTTTGTCCTTCTTACGCGGAAATCTTTATTTCGATTTGAGTTTATATATTCAACAACTTCAAATTCCAACTATTATGTTATGGGGTGAAAAAGCACAATTTACAAATATGCAATTAGGACGACGATTAGCAAATTTAAATCCTGGGGCAATTAAAAGTTTTCAAGAAATACCCGATACAGGAATTCTTCCCCATTTAGAAATACCAGCAGTTGTCATCGGAATATTGCAAAAATACAATAAAACTGGGGAATTTAGAATTTAGAGGGTGTTTTAAAAGTATTAAATAAAACCAATAATTTCCAAAAACCTAACCCCCCTGTGCCCCTTCCCTACGTTAGCGCAGCGTGCCGAAGGCTGGGAAGGGGGGTTTCAAAGCCTCTCTCCGCTTCGGGGAGAGGTTTACAAGAGGGGTTAATTTATACCTTGAAAACTTTTAAAACATCCTCTTAGAATGAAGAATAGATATTAGTTCATTAGATTCATTTGTGGTATATTAAAAACTTTTCAAGGTATAAATTAACCC
>JANMEE010000083.1:0-68522 GCA_031376645.1 Dolichospermum sp. OTE_75_concoct_329_sub
ACTGTATCTATGGTAGCTGATAAATCACTTTTAGTATTGCCTTGACTGATTTATCATCTACATCAAATCCAACTGACTCAAGTTGATTTATTGCCATGTCTAGCGATAATGGTTGCTTGCTATGGTTGGTCAGTAAATCAACTGATGTCTGTAGGTTAGAACGTTTTTTATAGGTTGATTCATTCACCGCTACAGAATGACCTAGCGATCGCGCTCTAATTTCTTGCGGTATACCGTACTTTTCACCCAATTGGTTGGATAGGTGTCTAAATGCGTAGGCTTGGGTTACTGGACATTTCCAACCACGCAGTCTAGTAGAAAATCTAACTGAAAATCCTTGTATTATTGATAGAGGTTCACTCCTTTCCTTTGGGATATATTCTGGCAATTTTGGACTTTGAATGCTCAACCTTTCAAGTAACTTTTTATCAGTTGTCATAGGACGACACACCCTAGCACCTGTTTTGATTGTTGTATCAAAATAGGTTTTATCGCCTAACACTAACAGCAATTCTTTATTGTTAGGGTCGTTGATGGCAGGTACGGTTATGCCATCTTTGTAGTAAGGTTTATCAAGGTTTAAAGCCGCTGCAATTTCAGACGGTCTTAAACCATATACCACACACATAGAAGCTACCCATAGCCATTTTTCTTTACTTCTTAAAGTTGGTGTATTCCCTACGTTTATGGTGTTATCATGCCATTCTAGATATTCCTCTAAGCTAATAGATTGTTTCTCTTTAAACTCAGTTTGTTTAGAGTCAATATCACCTATTAAAGCAAGCATTTTATCAGCGTTAGGGCAATAACTAATTATCTTTTTAATGACGCTATAGGCATCTTTAAAAGATTTAGTACCTTGCTGCCATGAGAATAATACTGTTTTGATGTCCTCCCAATTAGGTTGCTTATCCCAATCAATAAAACGTTTAAGCACGTAAGCGTAAGTAGCGTTATAGCTTGCATTATTGCTTATGCTTTTTGAATCCCGTCTATGCTTTGTGTTTTTATTCCTACCATTAAAATACTTAGTTTCTATTTGGGTAAATATCTCACGGTAGGTAATCCTATCATCGGTAATCTGATTTTTGCCTAAGATAGTTTGTTCGTACCATTCATCGAATTGGGTAACACTTGTGATAGTGTCCAGTGCATGACGGATTTTAACGGCTTTATCTAGTGCTTGGACAAAACCTATCTCTGTGAAATCACAACCACTGGCGCGTGTAACACGCTTGTCGCCTAGCGTAAATTGGAATCTAAGGTAAGTAGCTGATTTTTGATTTTCACGTTTAAAACCAATACCAGTTGGTAAACGCTTAGACACAAGCTTAAAAGTTTTAAGCAAGTTCTCAAAATCGCTGTAATTACCAGTTCCACCGACTTCTATATTTTCGCTCATTTTTCGCTCATTCAATTTTCAAGGTTCAGTTGAGTGAGCGAGCGATATCGCTATAATAAGGGATTATATCCCAACGTGAGTTCGAATCCCGCCGCTCCGATTTATAAAAACCTTAATAGTTGCGTATTCTGATTTTTTAATGGGAATGTTTGAGTTGTTCACCTGAAATACTGCTTTTGGTAGTTTTATGTCTCTCCAGATGTAGGGATGTTTTAAGTACAGGCTATTTCGTGCAAGCTATTACAAATCGGAATTAATTGCTATATGTAGCAAGGAACAGGGGGTAGATTTAAAAGTCTTTTGCTATATGGCTTTGTCATTAAATTTTATACCTCATTTACCTGAAATCTTCTGTATGCCTGATCACAACTGGAAATTTATAAGACTAATTTTATCTTGGCAGGGTTTATTTACTGTAATTATTACTAATTGCTTATTAATTCTCAACCTAGTTAAAGAGCCAGCTATTGCTCAAACCAAACAAGATTGTTGGGTATCATCAAAAGCAACTCAAGAAAAAGAAAACTTGCGCTTATTAGCTCTCAGAGGCAATAAAGATGCAGAAAGTCGTTATCAAAAACTCATAAAGCAGCATACAAAAGAATTACAAAACTGCCGCAGTCGCACTTGGCCAGAAACTCAAGCTATTTGGTTACGCTTATATCCCTGTGATACCCAACTGGGAATAGTTGATCAAATTATGGATCGCATTGTCAACCAAGGCTATAACCAAGTTTATTTAGAAGTATTTTATGATGGGCAAGTACTCTTACCAGCAGCCACTAACTCGACCGTTTGGCCTGCTGTAGTTCGCACTCCTGGTGCAGAAAAAGTTGATTTATTAGCCTTAGCAATTAAAAAAGGGCAACAACGCGGCTTAAAAGTTTATGCTTGGATGTTTACTAATAACTTTGGCTATACTTATGCTCAACGTAAAGATAGACAAGATGCGATCGCTCGTAATGGTAAAAATCAAACTAGCTTATCTGTAGTAGAAGATAGCTCCCAAGTATTTATTGATCCCTACAACACCCAGGCAAAAACTGATTATTACCGGATGGTGCAGCAGGTTGTGCGCCACCGTCCAGATGGTATCCTCTTTGATTATGTCCGCTATCCCCGACAGACTGGTAGTGATTCTATTGCTACCAAAGTTCATGACTTATGGTTATTTACCCCTGCTACCCAAGAAGTCTTACTGCGTCGCGCTAAAAATTCCAAAGGGTTAGAATTAATTCGTCGGTTTCTCACTAGGGGATATATTAGTGCTGGTGATATAGCAGAAGTTGATAAACGCTATCCTCAAGAAGATGAACCATTATGGGAAGGGCGTATTCCTCCAAAAAAGCAGAAATCTCTGACTTCACTAGAGGAAAAACAGCGGGTTTTGCAATTGGATTTGTGGTTACTCACAGTTGCTCACGCTATGCAAGGTATCTTAGATTTTGTGGCTTTAGCAAGTTACCCAGCTAAACAACAAGGTATTCCCGCTGGAGTGGTATTTTTTCCCGAAGGTAATCAAGTTTTAGGACAAGGTTATGATTCCCGTTTGCAACCTTGGGATAAGTTTCCCAAAACTTTAGAATGGCATCCCATGTCTTATGCAAATTGCGGTAATGCTAATTGCATTGTGGCACAAGTTCAACAGGTTTTGAAGATGGCACAAGCAGGGACAAAAGTCATTCCGGCTTTAGCTGGTAAGTGGGGAGAATCAATTAGTAATCGTCCATCTTTAGAAGTGCAAATGCAAGCTCTCCGGCAATTATCTCCTCAAATTAAAGGTGTTAGCCATTTTGCATATTCTTGGCAATATCCTCAACATGACACTGAACGGAAATTTTGTAATTCTGGTTCTTCTTTTATCCCTTAATTCGGATCTGGAACGCTCATTTTCACTAATTACCCATTACCAATTTTTGATATTCTTCCTCACTAATAAGATCGTGATTTTTTTCCACACGATCTAAAAATACTAATCCCTCCAAATGATCATATTCATGTTGAAAGATTCGGGCGACAAAATCAGTTAATTCTTGCTTTTGTAAATTACCATTACGGTCTGTATATTCAATTTCAATTGTCTGATATCTAGGAACTAAACCCCTAATGCCAGGTACACTTAAACAACCTTCCCAATCTTTAACCATTTCTGAACAATAAGCAAGAATTTGGGGATTAATCATTGCTGTTGCTGGCATTTCGGGGGCATAGGGATATCTTTTATTAGGACGAGAAGCGACGATAAATAACCGATAGGGTGCTGCTATTTGTGGTGCAGCAATTCCTACTCCATTAGCTTGTGCAACTGAGGTAATTAATTCATCAATGAGTTGTTGAATTTTCTCATCTTGAACATCTTCAACAAAAACAGCTTTTTGTCGTAATATCGGATTTCCTAATTGAATAATTGGTGCTAATTCATTCATTTTCAACAAAGGGAATAGGGAATAGGGAATAGGATTGAACGTCTTTTTTTGCCTAATTTTTATGACTAAGAGGGTGTTTGATAGCGTTCACGAAGTGTGCCGAAGGCATAGCGTGGCGTTAGCCATAAAGTATTAAATAAAACCAATAATCTCCAAAAACCTAACCCCCCCTGCCCCCTTCCCTACAAGGGAAGGGGGGTTTCAAAGCCTCTCTCCGCTTCGGGGAGAGGTTTGGAGAGGGGTTAATTTATACCTTGAAAACTTTTAAAACATCCTCTAATGACCAATGACTAAATATCAATGACTAAATATCAATTTTCTTTATTAACTGGTAACGGTGCAGGTTTAACTAAGAATTGAGCAATTTTTGCATCACGTTCTACTTGTACTTGTAAAGGAACGCCAATTTTACTATTTTCTACTATTTTTTGGACTTCATCAACTTTGAGAACTGGTTGATTATTAATAGTTTTGATAACATCTCCTGGGCGTAATCCAGCAATCGCTGCGGGTGAATTAGGAACAATTCTAACTAAGAGAATTCCTTGATTTGCAGATAAATTTATTTTACTGCCAAATCTAGCAATTATTTTTTCTTTAACTTCCGGTGTTAATGTTACCATTTGTATTCCCAAATAGGGATGATCAACTCTACCTTTAGCAATTAGTTCCTCGGCGATTTTTTGGGCAGTATTAATAGGGATTGCAAATCCCAAACCTTGAGCGCCTTGAATAATCGCTGTATTCATCCCAATGACTTCACCACGAGCATTTAATAATGGTCCACCAGAATTACCAGGATTAATTGCTGCATCTGTTTGGAGATAATCAACACGCTTATCACTTGCACCAATATCACTACTAGAACGATCTGTGGCGCTGATAATTCCCGATGTAACAGTATTATTTAAACCCAAGGGATTACCAATAGCGATAACTGCTTCTCCTGGTTGTAAAGTATCAGATTTACCTAAAGCTAGGCTGGGTAAGTTATTCGCATCAATTTGAATGACTGCAACATCTGTGACTGCGTCTTCACCTAATACCTTACCTTTAAAAATCCTGCCATCTTTGAGGGTGACTGTAACTGAATCAGCACCGTCTACAACGTGGGAATTGGTTAAAATTTGCCCAGATGAATTAATGATAAATCCAGAACCGCTACCTCTTTCTACTCTTTCTCTGGGTTGTGAAGGGACTCTATTTCCAAAAAAACCGCGAAAAAAGGGATCGGAAAATTCGTCTGGAGCTTGAGTGGTGACAGTTCTAGTGGAATCAATGCGAACTACCGCACCTCCCACCTTTTGTACGACTTTGACCACAAAGTTAGGATCTCCAGAAGAGGAGAAAATTGCCGGTGGAGCAATTTCTGTTGTGGTTGCAGTAGTTTTTTGTGCTTGAGCATTGCTAGGTTCAATTTCTGAGGTGGTTTTTTTGAGATTGGTACAACCTCCGAGCATGACAACAGCTACACCACACACTGCGATCCATTTTTTACCTTTATTTCCCAAGTTTTGTAGTAAAAACCTGGTATAAATATTTTTAGATGCTCGGTTATGATTATTAATCTTCATGATCTGGTTATTGCTCCGTATTGGTTAGTAGGTGCTAAGATATTGGCTACTTGGTTTTTATCAGAATGATTATAGGTGACACAGAAGTAATTACGAATTAGGAATGACGAATTACGGATAAAGGTGGTGTGAATGGAAATTCCCATAGATGGTTTGTGGAATCGTGTATTAGAGCGTTTACAGTTAGAGTTAGCTCCTCCTACCTTTGAAACTTGGATTAAGACAGCTAAAGCACAGCAACTAGAAAACAATTGCTTAGTAATATATGCTCCTAATCCTTTTGCTCGTAATTGGCTTCAGAAGTATTACATTCATACTATTGCTAATGTAGTCCAAGATATTGTGGGTTATCCAATAGAAATTTATATTACTGTAGTTGAAGATGAGGAAGTTTCTCTTTTGGAGAAACAGGAACTGGGGGGAAGTTTACCAGCAATAAAGCATATTTTGGCAAATGCTCCTATAAATGCCCAAAAAACTTCAGCTTTAAATTCTAAATATGTTTTTTCTCGGTTCGTTGTCGGCGCTAATAATCGTATGGCTCATGCTGCTTCTTTAGCTGTGGCAGAATATCCGGGGAGGGAATTTAATCCGTTGTTTTTATGTGGTGGTGTGGGTTTGGGGAAAACTCACTTAATGCAAGCGATTGGTAATTATCGCTGGGAAATTTGTCCTAATTCTAAGATATTTTATGTGTCTACGGAGCAGTTTACCAATGATTTAATTACTGCAATTCGTCAGGATAGTATGCAAAGTTTTCGAGAACATTATCGGGCTGCTGATATGTTGTTAGTTGATGATATTCAATTTCTGGAGGGGAAGGAATATACTCAAGAGGAATTTTTTCATACTTTTAATACTTTACATGAGGCTGGTAAGCAAGTTGTAATTGCTTCAGATCGTCCTCCTAATCAAATTCCCAGTTTACAGGAACGGCTGTGTTCACGATTTTCTATGGGACTAATTGCGGATATTCAAACGCCTGATTTAGAAACAAGAATGGCGATTTTGCAGAAAAAAGCTGAGTATGAAAATATTCGGTTACCACGGGAAGTGGTTGAATATATTGCCACTAATTGTACTTCTAATATTCGTGAGTTGGAGGGGGCGTTAATTCGGGCCTTGGCTTATATTTCTATTTGGGGGTTACCTATGACTGTGGAAAATCTGGCCCCGATTTTAGGAACTCCTAGTCAGAAAATAGAAACGACTCCAGAGATAATTTTAAAGATAGTCGCAGATACTTTAAATGTTTCTATTGAAGACTTAAAGAGTAATTCCCGTCGTCGAGAAATTAGTTGGGCTAGACAAATAGGAATGTATTTAATGCGACAGCTTACAAATTTGAGTTTACCGAAAATAGGTGAGCAGTTTGGTGGTAAAGACCACACAACAGTAATGTATAGTTGTGAGAAAATTACCCAGTTACAAGAGAGTGACCAGAATTTAATTCAAACTTTACACCAATTGAGCGATCGCATTCAAATGGCCACTCGTTCGCAAAAATAGAATTAATTTTCTTAATGTTTTCCACAACCAAGAAACTAATTTATCAAAATAAAATCTTTCATATTCAGTCTAAATTTTAAGAAAAATATCATAAATGATTAACTTTTATTTAAAATTACGGTAAAAATCCAATTTTTCACAGAAAATCTGTGGAAAACTTGATTTTATTATTTATCAGTTTTATGAAGTATCGTTATTTTGTAAAAAGTGAAGATAGGTTTTCCACAGCTTTTCCACAGGCAAACATCTATATTAGTTATTTTTTTATATCAGGAGCATTGACAAATGGACGAATTTATGGATGCAGCAATTTCGGAAGCTCAACAAGGTAGACAAGAAGGGGGAATTCCTATTGGTTCTATTTTGGTGAAGGATGGTAAAATTGTTGGCCGAGGACACAATAAGCGAGTACAAGACGGTGATCCTGTTACTCATGCGGAAATTGATTGCCTCCGTAATGCGGGACGAATTGGTAATTATAGAGGGACAATACTTTACTCCACATTAATGCCGTGCTATTTGTGTGCTGGTGCTGTAGTCCAGTTTGGCATTAAAAAAGTAATTGCTGGAGAATCAAAAACTTTTCCTGGTGCTAGGGAGTTTATGGTATCTCACGGTGTGGAAGTAGTAGATCTAAATTTAGATGAATGTGAACAGATGATGCGTCATTTTATTACCACTAACCCAGAACTGTGGAATGAAGATATCGGTAAATAATGTGGGAGGAGTCCGAATGTAGGGGCACAGGTCCTGCGCCCAGTCACCAAGTCACCAAGAGGAAAAGGGGCAGGGGGCAGAGGTCAAAAGAAATAAAAGTTTTTTGCTATATGGCTTTGATCGTAAATGATGAACAAGCTGTAAATTCACGATATTTTATATAAAACATTAATCCCACAATTAAAATTGAGAAATTTGTGTCAATCTTCTCTACTTGCGTTATGATAACGATCGCAAGCCTAAAAACCTTGTAACCGGGATTTTGCCACGACTGTTTAGCATAAATGGCTTTTAGTGGTGGTAATTACCGTACAAAACCGAATTCCCAAGCAACTTACTATTGTTAGTTATGGTATACTAAAAAGGTTAGAACTAGCTTTGCCAAACCATAACTGCTCTACGCACAGGTAATAACTGCCAACGGAAAACTGTTTTAATCAAGAATTTACACACAAAAATCTGAAATACACCGAGGTTATGATTCAGCAATTAATTCACCCAATGGTGAAATTGCAGCGCAACGTGCAATCACTCGTAGAATCCAATATTATCAAACCCAATGATAAAATTTGGAAAATTGCCTTACTCTACGGCGATGAATGGCAACATTGGAAACAAGAGTTGCTAGACTTTGGATTTAGCACCCAAGATCCAATTGGCGATTTACTGGCGGTAGAAAATTGGGACGACGATTAAACATCTAAATTACATCGGCTATATCTAGCACAAATTGGCGTGAACACGCCTACCTTCACTTATAGCAAGAATAGAACTCTGTTCTTGTTTTGATGGTAGGTGAAATTCCGCCATAATTCTGTTATAGATTTAGAACAATAATGATCTCGGATTGCTGTATCTTAACCAAACATTTTGACAAATGTAGGTAAATTATGATTCAAACCTTAACTGAAACCCAGTTAGTAACCTTTGAAGAGTTTATTAAATGGAAACCAGAAGGCAAATTTTATGAACTGCATGACGGGGAAATTATTGAGATGAATCCGCCAGTAGGAAAACACGAAAGAAGAACTGGATTTTTAACTATAGAGTTAGCCGTAGAGTGTCGTCGCTTAAATCTTCCCTATTTTATCCCCAAACAAGCATTAGTGAAACAACGAACCGGGGAATCAGCCTATTCTCCAGATGTTTTATTGATAGATCCCACAAACCTGGTCAATGAGCCACTATGGGAAAAAACATCAACAGTAACTCAAGGTGATTCTGTGCCATTAGTTATTGAAGTCGTGAGTACCAATTGGCGAGTTGATTACTATAGAAAATATAGTGATTATGAAGAAATGGGAATTAAAGAATACTGGATTGTGGATTATCAACCTTTTGGTGCTGCTAAATTCGTTGGTGAACCAAAACAACCAACTATATCAGTTTGTTCTCTAGTTGGTGATGAATATGAAATGAACCAATTTAGAAATGATGATCCTCTCATTTCTCGCATTTTTCCAGAATTGAATTTAACCGCTAACCAGATTTTGCTAACAGCGAACTGACATTAATGCCTGAGCTAAATCTTTTGCAGTATGATAGCGATCGCGTGGCAAAGGTTCTGTAACACAATCAATTACCTGTCTCAATTGATCATTAATTGTGGGGATACCTTTGATCTCAAAGCGAAAACTCCGTCCCCTTTGCCGATAAAATTTTAAAGGATTTTCCCCAGTTAATAAAAAAATTAACGTCGGACCAATAGCATACAAATCAGATTGGGTCAGAGGTTGTCCCCGTTCCTGTTCGGGAGCGCAAAAGCCCTCCGCACCGATTCTTGTGCCTGGTTTTGTGCCAATTTCTTTAACAGCGCCAAAATCCAAAACAACAATACTATTATTACCACTCCGCACCATCAAATTAGCCGGCTTAATATCCCGGTGAATTAGTGGTGTTTTTTGGTGATGAAGATAATCGAGAATATCACAAGTTTGTACCATCCAAGCGATCGCCTGTTTCGGTGTTACAGGTCCAATGGAGCGAATTCGTTTGTCTAAATCCTGTCCGTGAATTAATTCCATAGCCAAGTATTTTTTACCATCTTCTACAAAAAAGTCATAATATTTAGGAACTCCAGCATGATTAAGATGCTGGAGAATACTAGCTTCCCGGATGAATAACTCTTGAGCCTTGGGAATTTTCACCATGTCAGCATTCATCTGTTTGATTACCAGTAATTGTGGTACATCAGTAACTTTACTTGCACCATCCCAAGCTAAATAGGTAGTACCCATACCACCCTTTCCCAGAGTGCGTAATACCTGATAATGGCGAATAGTCTGTTGTACCAAAACAGGTTGACCACAATGAACACAAAATACATTCTGAGGATTATTTCCTTCATGAGTACAACCACTGCTGGAGTATACTGGTGTCAACTTCTGACTAATCTCACCATCTTCTGACTGTGAAGGTTGGGTAATTAGAGGAGATAATTCCTGAATTTGTACCTTGAGGACAGGACCACCCTGAGCTAATTGCAGTAAAGAATTATCAGAAACGATTGATTTAGAAACTAAAGTGCCATTGAGGAAAGTGCCATTAGTCCCTTGACTAATTAATTCCCAATCATCTCCTGTGGCATTAGTAACTAATTTCAGTTCTAAATGATAACGAGAAACTAAATTGTCAGCCAAAATAACGTGATTATCTACCGCCCGACCGATGCGAATGACGGTAGAACCCTCAAAGCACCACTGTTTGAGCGGTGTTTTTTGTGCTTTTTCTAATAGGGTCAGAGTAATCACAATACAACCTACAAATTTAAGATCAAAAAACTAATTTTAGAAGCAACTTTGCTGAGATGGCCGGACTTTTACTCGTACTAGTATAGCTGTAATATTGTCATGACCGTTGTGTTCATTACCCAATTCAATTAAATTTTGAACACCTGTTACTAAGTTACTAGCAGAACTCAGTAAGGGTTGAAGATGAGTTTGCCAATGAGTCTCTAGGCAGTCATTATCTGACAAACCATCTGATACTAATATCAGAAGCATATCTTCATTGATATCAAAGAACTCCACATCAGGATGAAGGGAATTTTCATTGCGTGGACCTAATGCTTGGGTAAGTTGGTAAGCATCTGCACGTCCATAGGCGATACTGGGTTCTATACCTCTGGCAATTTCTCTTTGACCAACTTCATGATCTATAGTTATTTGTTCTAGTTCTTCTTTGCGAGTCAGGCAATAAAGACGACTATCTCCCACATGGGCAATTGCAGCTTGATTATTCTGAAGTAATAGCATGACCAAAGTAGTACCCATACGACCAATACCAGAACGGGATTCCTTTTGATTAAGCTCATAAATAGCTTGATTAGCTAGGTAAACTGCATGACGAATAGATTCCTTCCGAGGTAATTCTGTATCTACCCAGGTTTCTTGGAAATATTTACGGATAGTTTTCACAGCTAATTCACTGGCTACTTCACCTCCAGCATGACCACCCATGCCATCACAAAGAATATACAAACCTTGGGAAGTCACCGTGCTATCTCTTGGTAATTCTAGCTTGTGGACTTTACTATCAACACCAAAATAGTCTTCATTGTGATCGCGTTGACGACCAACATCAGTATATGCTGCATATTCCAAACTACTTAGTTCCATAGATAGAACCATAGTTGGGGCATCATCATGTTTGGTTTGGGTCTCACCACCTGGTTGCAAGACAGTTGCAGAAATATTGGGTTTTTCCTGAGTAGAGAATACTTCTATTTCTGTGGCTATTTTTTCTAACTGCGATAGCAACTGTGTCAGAGTTTGAATATTCCCAGATTCCATATCTTCTAAT
This sequence comes from Dolichospermum sp. OTE_75_concoct_329_sub, assembly GCA_031376645.1. GTDB lineage: Bacteria > Cyanobacteriota > Cyanobacteriia > Cyanobacteriales > Nostocaceae > Dolichospermum. The sequence goes on from JANMEE010000083.1 coordinate 11,430, forward strand.
ATCTGTACCACACAGCCAAATTGAGTGCGTTGGGATTCTCTAAACAAAGTTTGCCACATCTGACCCAAACTTTTAAGAGTTAAAGCTTGTTGTTTATCTTGTGGTAATTGCGTAAGTAATGGCTCTTTATATAACCTTTGTAATACTACGGATTGGTCTTCATCCAACCGCAAATTTGACAACTCTAACAAACTTTGGCGACAACTTACACCTTCTAGCAACTCCCAAAGTTGAGTCATCTGATACAACCAATGTAAAATTTCCAACAAACTGGTTGTATCTTTTTGCCAAACATCAAGCAACATTGGCCAATTGGATCTATCTTCCAACAAGACTACTTGAAGATGATCTTGCTCCCAAGCATCATGGATTTTTGGTATTCCTGGGTGCATTTTCATCTGCAATTCTAGATAAGTTTGTGCTAGATTCGGAATTGTAGTCGTATCCATCTTGGTTTCAGACAGAAGCATTGCCCCAATTAGTGATATTTCATAAGGTTGGCAATCTAAAACCCTGACTTTTATCTCGCTATGATTCCCAATCACTTCTGGAGTTAGTGGAGATGTCAATAAGCGATAACGCTGCTGGGGATCTAAATAAGAATCTAAAACAAACTTGGAAAACGGACTAGAATCACCGCCCCCATCTGCTATATTTTCTAAATTTTGGCTAAATTCCGCAGTTTCCGCTATGACAGAAACTACCTTATCTACTGCCTGAGTAATGAGCGCGTACCAAACCGGGCTAGATTCTGCACCACATTCATGACAATATTGTGCATCTAGAGCTACATCAGTATCGCATTCAGGACAGATTTTATGAGCTATGGATACACCACAGCTTTGACAAAATTTATTACTATTAGAGTTTTCAAATTTACACTGGGGGCAAATCAGCATAGTGGGACTTCCTTGATTTTCTTGCTAAGGTGCTTTTTTAGTCATGAACATTTACAAGAACAGGGAACAGGGAACAGGGAACAGATAAGAAACTAAAGTTTCACCAGTTTAAAGCTCAGTCAAGAAAAAGATGTTTTTAAAAGATGCGTAGCCCGAAAAAAACAGTGTCATTATTTCAATCTCATGTTTTTAAACATGAGTTTTTTCTGTTCCGGTGTTGCCCGTTCCTTGTTCACTCTGAAAAGTGCCACAATTAGCTGACTGAATCAAAATTGTGTAACCTGGGAATCGTATGGCATAGTTGACCGGGAATTTTAGATTTTAGATTTTAGATGAAAAAAATTTGGTACAAGCCCCGTCATTCTCACAACGGAAAAATTGTCAATCCAAAATTAAAAATTTTCGAGCTTCTACACTTTAGGGTGGAGTTAATCCAAAATCCAAAATACTCGCTGCGCTGCGTACGCTTCGCTAACGTAAATCCAAAATTGAGTGACACTCTACGCTATACTAACACTACAGTACATTAACTTACTTTTCTGGTGTATGATTTAGCCTTATGAGTTCTAAGGAAGTGAGTTCTCGCCATTGTCCTGGTGCTAAATCATGTAATTGAATATTAGCAATATTGACTCTGATTAACCGCAAAGTTGGAAAACCCACAGTAGCAGTCATGCGACGGACTTGGCGATTTTTACCTTCAGTCAGGGTTATTTCTAGCCAAGCCGTGGGAATACTTTTCCGAAATCTAATGGGTGGAACGCGTTGGACTACGGATGGTTCTTCTAACAATAACCTAACTTGAGCAGGACGAGTCCGATAATCTTGAATTTCTACCCCAGTTTGTAGCTTATGGATTGCATCAACATCGGGAATACGTTCTACCTGCGCCCAATAGGTACGTTCATGACCAAAACGCGGATGTGCCAGACGATGTTGTAACTGTCCATCATTTGTTAACAACAGCAACCCTTCACTATCCCAATCCAAACGCCCCACAGGATAAACATCAGGAACATCTATATACTGTTTGAGAGTGATATGTTTGGGACTTTCTTGGGTAAATTGGCTTAAAACGCCATAGGGTTTGTGAAAAATAATATACCGATTATTCATAAAATATGTCAGGAGTCAGGAAGAAGGAGTCACCGAGTCAGGAAGAAGGAAGAAGGAAGAAGGAAGAAGGAGGAAGGAGTCAAAAGACTTCGTGAACGCTATCAAACAACCTCTAAGAATAAAAGAATTGAAATTAGAAGATTGGTTACAAGAAAAATTAAATTAAATTAAGTCATTTTTAATCAACCGTTTTTGTAAAGCTACAACAACAGCTTGAGAGCGATTCCTCCGGAGCGCTTCGCTATCGCTAACTTCTAACTTTTGTAAGATATTATGGACGTGTACCCGCACTGTTCCAGGTGTAATATAGAGTGCAAGAGCAATTTCTTGATTAGTTTTTCCTGCTGCCAATAGTGATATAATTTCTTGTTCTCTTTGTGTGATTTGATTTGCAGGTTTTAAGCTATTTTCTGAATCAGACTGGTGATGATGATCTACCAATGCAGAACGAATTTCCTTAGTAGCCGTTTCATCCCACCAAGATGCTCCAGCAGCCACAGAACAAAGAGCCAATAACAATTTTTCAGCCGCAACACCTTTGAGACAATAACCTTGAGCGCCTACTTCAATTAACCTGGTAATCAGAGATTTTTGTGAATGGGAAGTGAGAACTAAAACTGGTAAATTGGGATATTTTTGTTTAATTTGGTAACAAGCTTCAATACCCCCAATTCCTGGTAATCCTACATCTAAAATAACGATATCGAGAGAATGTTGATTAACTAATTCAATGGCTGTTTCCCCATCTTCTGCTTCAGCAATAATCTCCAAACCAGTTTCTTGCTGCAATCGCACACGCAAGCCTAAACGGAAAAGTTCATCATCCTCAACTAGGAGGATTTTTATGGGGGTAGAAGACATTTCATGTATTTGAAAGAGATTGAAATGGCAAAACAGGGAGCTTGAAGCCAAAAATGGCACCATTGGGAACTCTGTTTTCTGCCCATATTATACCGTTATGAGCTTCAATAATTTGCCTAGATAAATAAAGTCCTAATCCTGAACCCTTAGCTTGGCGTTGGGAAAGCAGGCCATAATCGCTATGTCCTTGGTAAAATCGGGTAAATAAGTGAGGAAACTGTTCAGGTTGAATTCCTGCACCTGTGTCTAAAATTTTCACAACTTGATAGGAAGTTTGAGCTTCTAAGACAACTTCGACATGATCACCGCGTCGAGAATGGTTGATAGCATTAATCAGGAGATTACTAAAAACTCGTTGCAGTTGCAAAGCATCACCATTAACCCAAAGCGATCGCTTCCAATCGGAGTTACCATAGTTTAATGATAGATGAATGCGACGATTTGCCGCTAATTCCATCAAAGTAGCCATTACCGTTTCTGCTAATATGCTTAAATCCACAGGCGCTAAATCCAGTTTTAAGCCTTCAGTATCATTGCGATAAACATCTAACAAAGTTTCTAATAAATCTAGGGAAGTTTCATGACTACGTACCATTGTTGACAAAACTTTTTGCTGAGTTGGTGAAACTACGCCAAATTTTTCTTTTTGAAAAGCTTTAATAGTTTCAATTGCTCCTAAAAGCGGTGTTTTTAAATCGTGGGTAAGTGTAGAAGCAAAATCTTCTCTTAGTCTCACTAATTGGGCTTGGGCTTCTAGTTTAGTTTGAGTAAGAGCGATTGCTTTTTGAGATTTTCGCAATCGTTGACTTAAAAATCCTGTAACTATTAACGCTATTGCTGCAATTACTCGACTCGCAACAGTAGAAGCCCGAATTACTTCACCTCCTGGTATCCACACATTTAACATAGTTAGAAAAACAGCCATAAATGTGGCACTGGTTGTTGCTATTCCTCCAAACCAAGAATTGACTAATAAAATTGCCCCACTATATAGATATCCAAAAACATAGTCATTTGGGGTGAAATATTCTAAACCTCCTAAAAAGATAAATATAGCCACAATCAGTAATATTTTACGAAGTTGTAAGTTATTATTTATTAATTTATTTTTTAAATAGATCATTCACAAATTCACCTTTTCTCAACTTATATAAGTATAGCAATTATCAAGATTCAGATCCCCGACTTCTTTAAGAAGTCGGGGATCTTGTTTACTAGCGTTTAGATTTCTCCTAAACTTTACTAAACACTGATATATATCTCTAGGTAGACACATAAATAGAAAAATAAACGATTTTTATATCCTTGTACTCCTTGTTTTTATTGCCACAATAATTGATGATATGAATTAATAATCTACAAATCAAGGTTTATATCAGGATTTGCACAGATGAAATGATTAACAAGATTGATACTGAAAAGCCATAAAAACTTTCTTTGATTTCAGGAGCCTTTATAATTCATGTTACAAGGTTGGATACAAATTGCATTGACATTAATTATCGTCATTGTCACTACTCCCTTATTAGGGAGATATATCGCTCGCGTTTTTCTAGGAGAAATAACACTGCTTGACCCTGTATTAAATCCCTTAGAAAGAATAATTTTTGTCTTAATTGGAGTTCGTCCCCAAGATGAAATGACAGGTTGGCAATATGCCAAAGCGATACTTTACAGCAACGTCGTCATGGGAATTTTGGTATTTACAATCTTGATGACACAAGCATGGCTGCCATTCAATCCGACAGGGTTAGGTACACCGACTTGGGATACAGCATTGCACACAACTTTTTCCTTTTTAACTAATACAGATCAACAACATTATTCTGGAGAAACAACATATAGTTATGCCAGTCAGAGTTTCGCTTTGGGTTTTTTGATGTTCGTTTCATCAGCCACAGGTTTAACAGTAGGAATAGCCTTTATTCGGGGTTTAACTGGCAGAACTTTAGGCAACTTTTATATTGATATTACCAAGTCAATTACCCGAATTTTGTTGCCCATGTCAATAATTATGGGACTGTTATTCATCATGGCTGGTGTGCCAGAAACCCTGGCAGGAGTAGCAACAGCAACAACATTAGAAGGAGCAACACAAGCGATCGCTCGTGGACCAGTTGCCCATATAGAAGCAATCAAGCAAATTGGCGAAAATGGTGGTGGTTTTTTTGCTATTAACTCCGCACATCCCTTTGAAAATCCTAGTGGTTTTTCTAACTTATTACAGACTTGGGGAATGATTTCTATTCCCACAGCACTAATTTACACCTACGGCGTATTTGCTAACAATATTAAACAGGCATGGTTAGCATTTTGGATGGTTTTTACTATCTTTACCATCTTATTGATTGTTACTGCAATTGGAGAATATCAAGGCAATCCCTTAGTTAATTCTCTGCTAGGTTCGCAACAACCTAATTTAGAAGGTAAAGAAGTTAGATTTGGTTGGGCGCAAAGTTCATTATTTGCAACCATAACCACAGGAACAATGTGTGGCGCTGTTAACGCATTACTCGACTCATTTATGCCTCCAGGTGGACTTGTATTTCTATTTAATTTATTCTTGCAAATCATCTGGGGCGGTCAAGGAACAGGAACAGCATATCTATTTATCTACTATATTTTAGCAGTGTTTTTGACTGGCTTAATGGTAGGACGAACTCCAGAATTTTTAGGTCGCAAAATTGAGAAAAAAGAAATCGTTCTTGCCAGCGTTGTTTTATTAGTTCACCCCTTCGCCATTCTCGTTCCTTGGGCGATTGTCTTCGCCTTTCCTGATGCCCTTTCAGGTATTAGTAACGCAGGTTTTCATGGCGTTTCTCAAGTAGTTTATGAATATGCTTCTGCTGCTGCAAATAATGGTTCTGGCTTTGAAGGACTAGCTGATAGTCAACCAGCAACAACTGGACTTTGGTGGAATCTCAGCACTAGTCTGAGCATCCTCGCAGGACGTTATATCCCTATTATAGCCTTGTTGCTATTGGCAGATAGTATGTGCAACAAACAACCAGTTCCTATGACCTCCGGTACTCTCAGAACCGACACTGGTTTATTCACTGGAGTTACAGGAGGAGTAATTATAATTCTGGGGGCGCTGACCTTCTTTCCTGTATTAGTTTTAGGTCCAATTGCAGAATGGTTTTTAATTGCTAAATAGGGCTTGCAAAAAAGAAAGCAAAAGCATTGATAGATAAAGATTTACACGGAAAAAAGTGCAAAACTATGAACAATAAATGTTTAAAACTCTTGCATTTTAACTAAAAATAACTGCGTAAATTTGAGGAATAATTGCCCAACTCTTTTCTTCCTTCTTCTTTCTTCCTTCGTGTCCTTCGCTCCTTCGTGGTTCATTAACTCTTGTACGGGCGAAATTTCTAAATAACTAAACATCCATGAAAACTACAAAAACTCGACAAGAACGGAAACATACTCCCAAAGTAAAAAATACTGGAATTTATTCTAGAGCATTTAAACAAGCGTTTGTCAAATTAGACCCACGCAATATGCTCAAAAATCCGGTTATGTTTTTAGTTTGGGTAGGGACGATTGTTACAGCTTTAGTGACTGTTGAACCTAATCTTTTTGGGGTTACTCCTGATAACAACCCGCGACTTTTTAACGGTCTAATTACGATAATTTTGTTCTTGACACTTATTTTTGCAAATTTTGCCGAAGCTGTGGCTGAAGGAAGGGGAAAAGCCCAAGCTGACTCATTAAGGGCGACAAAATCTGATGTTACAGCCCGAAAACTTCTTCCTGACGGTACTATTCAAGAAGTTAATTCTGCTACTTTGCGTCGTGGTGACCAAATTAAAGTTATCGCTGGTGATGTTATCCCCGCAGACGGAGAAGTAATTGCTGGAGTAGCTGCTGTTGATGAATCTGCTATTACTGGAGAATCTGCACCAGTATTAAAACAACCAGGAACTGATATTGCTAGTTCTGTAACTGGAGGAACGCGCATTAATTCTGATGAATTAACAATTAGGGTAACATCAGATCCAGGTGAAGGTTTTATTGACCGCATGATTGCTTTAGTAGAAGGAGCTTCTCGCACTAAAACACCCAATGAAATTGCTTTAACTGTGCTTTTAGCAGTGCTAACTCAAGTTTTCTTAGTGGTAATTGTCACGCTACCTACAGTGTCAGTTTATGTTAAGTCACCTGTGAGTATTGCGGTTTTAATTGCTTTATTAGTGGCATTAATTCCCACCACAATTGGGGGATTGTTGAGTGCAATTGGTATTGCTGGGATGGATAGAGTTGCCCAGTTTAATGTCATAGCTACATCTGGAAGGGCTGTAGAAGCCTGTGGAGATATTAACACTTTAGTTTTAGATAAGACGGGAACAATTACCTTGGGAAACCGCATGGCAGAGGAATTTATTCCTGTTAAAGGTCATTCCCTGGATGAAGTTGCCCAAATTTCTTTAGCATCCAGTATTTTTGATGAAACTCCCGAAGGAAAATCAATTGTTAAATTAGCCGAAACATTAGGAGCAAAATTAGATTTTGATCCCAAAATAGCCGAAGGTATTGAATTTTCGGCGAAAACGCGGATGAGTGGGATTGACTTACCCAATGGTGTGGAAATTCGCAAAGGGGCTGTAGATGCAATTAAAGGATTTGTCCGTTCTCGAAATGGACAATTAACGCCAGAACTTGATACGGCTTATGAGCGAGTTTCTAAATTAGGCGGAACACCACTAGCTATTTGTCAAAATGATGATATTTACGGTGTAATCTATCTTAAAGATATTATTAAACCAGGGATTAAAGAACGTTTTGATCAAATGCGAAGAATGGGAATTAAAACTGTTATGCTGACAGGAGATAACCGTCTGACAGCTTCAGTAATTGCCGAAGAAGCCGGTGTAGATGATTTTATTGCTGAAGCCACACCAGAGGATAAAATTGAAGTAATTCGCAGCGAACAAGCCCAAGGAAAATTAGTCGCTATGACTGGAGATGGTACTAATGATGCCCCAGCTTTAGCTCAAGCAAATGTGGGTGTAGCTATGAATTCGGGAACACAAGCAGCAAAGGAAGCTGCTAATATGGTAGATTTAGATTCTGATCCCACCAAATTAATTGATATCGTTACTATTGGTAAACAATTACTAATTACGCGTGGAGCTTTGACAACTTTTTCTCTTGCTAATGATGTCGCTAAATATTTTGCAATTATTCCGGCAATTTTTCCTGGTATTGGTGTTAGTGGTTTAAATATTATGGGTTTAGTAAGTACCCAGTCAGCGGTTTTATCAGCTTTAATTTACAATGCTTTAATTATCCCGGCATTAATTCCCTTAGCATTAACTGGTGTGAAATTTCGTCCTCTCACCGCTGACCAACTTTTACAAAGAAACATCTTTATTTACGGATTAGGTGGTGTGATTGCTCCTTTTATTGCTATCAAAATCATTGACATTTTCATTGCCTTTGTAGGACTAGCTTAAACAATTTTGGATTTTAGAATTATGGAATATTTATCAATAGCAGCTTCTAAACGAAATCGCCTTCCTCTGGGTTTGTTTCTACTGCTTTGTTTTAATTTATTACTAGCACCAGCAGTCCAAGCAGCAACTCCCATAGCAGAATCGCGTTTTTCAGCTTACACGATTACTTTATTGGGACTTGTTACTTTGAGTCTTTGTGTTTATTTGTTTGTTGTGATTTTTCAGCCAGAGAGATTTTAATGAGGATTAATAAGATCCCCGACTTCTTTTTTTATTTTGTTAATAAATTATGAATTGATCTCAGAAGTCGGGGATCTGGGTTAAGCGACAACTCAACAAAAATTTAGATACTTTTGAAAATGGAGAACTTTAAAAATGAGCCAGAGACATCAAATTAGTAAAGCGATTCGTGCGACTTTAGTTTTGTGGGTATTAACAGCTTTTATCTATCCACTATTTATGTTGATTTCGGGACAAGTTGCTTTTTCTTATCAAGCCAATGGTAGTTTAATTAAAAATTCTCAAGGTGCTATTATTGGTTCAGCATTAATCGGTCAACCGTTTACAAGTGAAAAGTATTTTTGGAGTCGTCCTAGCACTACCAATTACAGCACCGCAAACCCAAAAAACGATGAAGCCAATATTTTGAAAACTGGGGTATCTGGCGCTAGTAATTTAGCTCCTAGTAATCCAGTATTGCTAGAACGGATTAACGGGAATGAAGGAGAAATCAAACGACTGAAAAACGCGGGTATCCAACCTACTGCGGATTTAGTCTATAGTTCTGGTTCGAGTCTTGATCCTCACATTACCCCGGAAAGTGCTAAGGTACAAATTACCCGTATAGCCAAAGTGCGAGGAGTTGAGCCTCAGCAACTGGAAACTTTAATTTCTCAAAACACTGATGGTCGCTTTTTGGGTATATTTGGTGAACCTGGAGTAAATGTTTTAAAACTAAATCTAGCAGTGGATAAAATTAGCAAATAAGTAGGAAATTATTCATGTTCCCTCCCAATACCCTATCCCCTGACAGTTCTTATATCCGTCCTCATAGACGAGGAAAACATAAAATTTTCATTGGTATGGCTCCTGGTGTGGGTAAAACTTACAGAATGTTAGAGGAAGCACACCAACTTAAAAAAGATGGTATTGATGTTGTCATTGGCGTTTTGGAAACTCATGGACGCAAAGATACTGCTCTAAAAGCTATAGGATTGGAAATAATTCCTAGAAAAGTCATTATTCACAAAAGTATCAACCTCCAAGAAATGGATACAGATGCGATTTTAGATCGCTCTCCCCAACTGGTTTTAGTTGATGAATTAGCACATACAAATATCCCCGGTTCAACTAGAGAAAAACGCTATCAAGATGTAGAATTAATTTTAGCAGCCGGCATAGATGTTTACTCTACTGTTAACATTCAACATTTAGAAAGTTTGAATGATTTGGTGGCAAAAATTACGGGTGTCGTGGTGCAAGAACGCATTCCCGATCTTCTCCTAGATGAAGCTAATGCTGTGGTCGTGATTGATGTGACTCCAGAAACTTTGGAAGAACGTCTACGAGAAGGTAAAATTTATGCTCCTGATAAAATTGAGCAATCTTTAGAAAACTTTTTTCAGCGTCGCAATCTCATTGCTTTGCGGGAATTAGCATTAAGAGAAGTCGCTGATACCGTTGAAGAAGAAGCAAATACCTCCATCTCTGGTGGGCAAGTTTGTAATGTCCATGAACGAGTTTTAGTGTGTGTATCCACTTATCCAAACTCACTTCAATTATTACGTCGTGGAGCGCGACTTACCAATTATATGAATGCTAGGTTGTATACTGTATTCATTGCCGATCCTGAACGTTTCTTGAGTAAAGCAGAAAGCTTGCATATTGATACTTGTGAAAAACTTTGCAAGGAATTTGCTGGTGAATTTATTCATGTTAAAAGTAACAGTGTTCCTAAAACAATTGCCCAAGTCGCTGCGAATCATCATATCACCCAGATAGTTATTGGTGAAAGTCAGCAACCTCGATGGAAAAGATTTTTTAAACGCTCTTTTACCCAACAATTGCTAGAATTAATCAGAGATCAAAAAATAGATTTACACATTATTGGCACGGAGAAATAGATTCTCATAAATATTTGTTAATCTATCCTCGTTGAGATGTAATTTTGCTCTTTTTTGGATAAGGTAAATATCAACCCTTAAAAATCTATCCTCACAGGGGGTTCAAATTTTCCTCCTGTAGGGGCAATCCCCCTGTGGTTGCCTGTGTATAAGTGTATAAGTGTATAAGTGTAAGTATCAACCTAAAAACAGGATATAGTAATTATCAGTAATTGGCAAGGTAACATAGAGGTAGATATGTTTAACAGAATTTTAGTTGCATTAGATCGTTCAGAAATGAGTATCAAAGTTTTTGAGCAAGCTTTATCTTTAGCAAAGTTAACATCTGCAAACTTAATGTTGCTGCACGTGTTATCACAGGAAGAAGAGGGTAGTCCTGACGCACTGATTTTCCCCAATATTGACTACTATCCAGGTTTGAATGAGCAAAGTTTTAAATTATACCAAGAGCATTGGGAAAAATTTAAAAACGAAGGTTTGCAGATGTTACAGTCATTGAGTGCCCAGGCCAATACATCTGGTGTTAACACGGAATTTACGCAAAATACTGGTAGTCCAGGCAAAATGATTTGTGAATTAGCCAAATTTGGGAATGCTGACCTAATTGTTATGGGACGACGGGGACGTTCTGGACTAGCGGAAGTCTTTCTAGGTAGTGAAAGTAACTATGTTTTACATCATGCCCCTTGTTCAGTGCAGATTGTCCATCTTCCTGTTAGTTCTAAAGCAGCAGATGCTACTTCAAAAACTACTACTTTTAGTAATTAATTCCAAATTACGATGAAGCTGCATAGAATAAGATTTCAAGAATTATTGTAGCTTGCTTCCCGAAGGGTACGCAGATAAACGCGGATAAAGACGGATGAATTTATGGATTTTATGATTCTGTACAGCCTCACATAAAATTGGTATAAAACAAACGGTAATTGGTAAATATTTTTACCTCTTATCAATCTCTTTGAAGTGGAAAAAATATGAAAACATCAATTCCACCCTCTTCAACTCATCCCAGTGGAGACAAGTGTTTAAAGATGTTGGACGCAACTATTAAGCGTCATCAATATCAACAAAATGCACTTACAGCACTTCCCGGTGTTATGAGGTACAAAAACCCCAGCCCCAACCCCCTCCCCGCAAGCGATGAGGGGGCTAAGATGTACCTCATAAGAGCGGAAACCGCTGTATTGAAATTCTTCATCGGGCTTCCGAACTATTTGGTTATTTAGTATTAGTTGAAGGGGCTATAGCTAACGAAGAACATTTAAAATTAATTTACAAAATCCGAGAACGGACTAAAACAATAATTTTCTTTGGTGAACTAATTATCACTAAATAAATTTCTTCTTCTTTATTCTTCTTCCTTGCTTCTTTTCTCCTGACTCCTATTTTTCCGAGGTGAATTATGTTAACAGCAGCAGATGTAATGACTAAAGATGTAGCAATGATTCGCAGTTCAGCTACAGTCAAAGAAGCAGTTGATTTAATGCGAGCTAGAGATTGGAGAGCGTTAATTGTAGATCGTCGTCATGAACAAGATGCTTATGGAATTATCACAGAAAGCGATATTGTTTATAAGCTAATTTCCTATAGCAAAGATCCGAATAAAGTCCGTGTTTATGAAATTATGACTAAACCTTGTATTGTTGTCAATCCAGAATTAGGTTTAGAATATGTAGCCAGATTATTTGCTAATCATCATCTTCGTCGTGCGCCTGTAATTAGTGGTAAACTATTAGGAATAATCTCACTTACTGACATATTAGCCCGCAGTAGTTGTCTAGAACAACCGCGCTCATTTTTATTAGAACAAGAATTACAAGATGAGATTAAAAAAGCTCGGATTGTTTGTACAGACAAAGGCATAAATTCCACAGAATGTGCAGCAGCTTGGGATGTAGTGGAAGAAATACAAGCAGAAATTTCTCACCAACGCGCCGAAAAACCTCTCAAAACTGCCTTTGAAGATTACTGTGACGAATATCCAGAATTTATAGAATCTAGGATTTATGATTTGTAATTCGTAGTAATTCGTAGGTTGAGTAGAACGAAGTGAAATCCAACAAATTTAGGGAAATGTTGGGTAACATGAGCGTAAACCCAACCTACAATTTTCTAACGACTAAAGCATTTACTGTAATTAAATCTGTAGGGTAGGGTGGTTAATTAACTCCCGTAGGGGCGTATTGCAATACGCCCCTACTCCTAACCTTCACAAAAAGACTTTTATGGCTTACGCCACTCTGCGCTATCAGCAAGCCCTATATATAGCTTTGTCTTTAAATTTTGTACCGCGCAGCTATTTAAAACTTGACGCGACTATAGAAAATTCCTTTAACAATTTCCGCAGCCGTGACATAGAGTGCAACTATTGCCATTAAAATGAGTACAAAACTCAAAGGTAAAGCTTGAAATCCCAACACAGACGCTAAGGGAGTATAGGGAATAATCAACGTAATTACAGCGATCGCTATCGTAGCACTAAATAAATATGGACTAGGTTTACTGTGAAAAATAGATTGACGGGTACGAATTACTAACACAATCATAGATGCAGAAATTACCGATTCTATAAACCAACCCGTCCTGAATTGTGCTGAATCTGCCTGTAGTAAAAACAGCAACGCCCCAAAAGTAAGATAGTCAAATACAGAACTCAATAACCCAAACACCAACATAAACTTACTGATAAAGTGAATGTCCCATCTTCGCGGTTTACTCACTAATTCCGGGTCTACTCTGTCAGCAGCAATGGTCATTTCTGGAAAATCAGTGAGGAGGTTAGTTAATAATATTTGCTTAGGCAACAAAGGCAAAAAAGGCAACATTAGAGATACACCTGCCATACTGAACATATTGCCAAAATTGGCACTAGTAGCCATAAACACATATTTCAGAGTATTGGCAAAAGTGGTTCTTCCGGCTTTGATTCCCCCCAGTAGCACGTCCAAATCTTTCTGCATGAGGACAATATCTGCCGCTTCCTTAGCCACATCTACAGCCGTATCCACAGAAATACCCACATCCGCAGCATAGAGAGCAGAAGCGTCATTAATACCATCCCCCATGTAGCCTACAACATTTCCGGCTTTCTTCAACGCCACAATAATCCGCTCTTTTTGGTTTGGCTCTATTTCCGCAAAGATGTTGACCTGATTTACCAGATTTACTAAAGCCGCATCACTAAGTTTTTGGATTTCAGATCCCGTTAATAGCTTAGTTTGCAGTAGTCCTACCTGCTGACTAATACTAGCAGCAACAGCATGACTATCACCAGTGATCATCTTCAAAGTTACACCTAAACTTGCTAGATCAGTAATTGTGGCTTTAATGTCTGATTTCGGTGGATCATACAAAGCAAGATAGCCCAAAAAAGTAAAATTGATTTCATCTTTGAGGGTGATATGATCAGTATTGACAGTCCGATAGGCAACACCCAAAGTCCGAAAGCCTTGACTACCCAAATCTTCAAATTTTTGCTGAATTTGTTGTCGAATTGCTTCAATATCAACTACTTGATTTTCTGCCATTTCTACCGTATTACAAATAGCGAGAATGTTAGCAATTGCCCCTTTTGTAACTATTAGATGATCATTATCTTTACTCAATAAAATACTCAAACGTTTGCGGTTAAAATCATAGGGAATTTCATCTAGCTTTTTATATTGAGAAATATCAAAGGATTTATGATTGCGAATTGCTTCATCAATAGGATTAACATAACCTGACTCAGAAATAGCATTTAAATAGGCATAAAAAAGAATGCGATCGCTCTCTTTACCAGCTACATCTAAAGCCGAACGAATTCGCACCACACCATCAGTTAAAGTCCCTGTTTTATCTGCACATAAAACATTCATACTTCCGAAGTTTTCTATGGCAGGTAATCGTTTAACAATTACCTGTTTCTTCACCATCAACTTTGCACCATGAGCTAGATTAATACTAATAATTGCTGGCAATAATTGGGGTGTCAGTCCTACAGCCAAAGCCAAGGAGAACATAAAAGAATCCAAAACCGGACGCTGGAGATAGATATTAGCCGCAAAAATCAGGATTACTAGAGTTAAAGTCACTTCCAAAAGGAAATAACCAAACTTGCGAATTCCATTTTCAAACTCAGTTTCTGGGGGTCTAAATTGTAAACGCTCCGATACCTTGCCAAATTCCGTAGCTTTGCCCGTATTAACCACCACAGCCGTAGCACTACCACTAACTACATGAGTCCCCATGAATAGGGTGTTTGTGCGTTGTCCCAGACCAGTTTCCGCAGGTAATACCCCAGGTTCTTTAGCCACTGGATAAGTCTCTCCAGTCAGCGTAGCTTCATCCACCGATAGAGTTTGTGACTCTAAAACCAAACAATCTCCAGGAATACTATTACCAGCCGACAATAACACAATATCTCCCGGCATCACCTCATCTACTGGCACATCTTGGGCTTTACCATCTCGGAGAATACTCGCTTTTATTTCCACCAATTCCAGAAGTTTCTGCACCGCATCAGCAGCACCCCGTTCCTGCCAAAAACCTAGCAATCCACTTGTGAGGACAATTACTAGAATAATAACCGCATCAATAGCATCTTTAAGAAAACTGGAAAGAATTGCCGCTGCGATCAAAATCAGAATAATAGGACTATTAAACTGATTTAACAACAAAGTTAGGGTATGAGAATGCTGTTTTTGCTTCAGGCTATTTGCACCGTACTTACCCAAGCGCTCTCTAGCATCTTCACTACTTAAACCCTGTGGAGTTGATTGTACCTGCCCCAGTACCTGTTCCGCAGACAAATTCCAGAAAGTGGATAATTGGGGATTCATTAATTAATGTTAAAAATAATTGTAGGTTGGGTAGAGTACAAGCTTTACCCAACCGAATATTCAAAATGTTGGTTTTTGCTTGTCAACCTAACATCTTACATCCTAATTAAAGATGAATTAAAAGTATTGCGGACTCATCTCCCTGAAAGGTTACGGTATTTATTTTCTATAGCCTGATCATTGGAAATACTATTATCCATAGACTTCCTAACTTGAGCTTCAAGTTTTGATTTTTGTTGCCGACTGGCATCTTTTACATCTTCAACTGTATTCCGAACTTTGCTTTCCGCTTGTTTAACTTTTCCCATAACCTGATCTTCTTTATTTCCGGTAATTTTACCCATAGTTTCTTGAGCTTTACCTTCAATATCCTTCCCTATTGCCTCTACTCTATTCATAGTAGCAATTTGAGTTTGAGCTAGAGTAATTGGTTGGGTCAAAAAAGTTGCAGCAAAACTTTCCTCAGCAGTAAAAGCTGTGAAACTTCCTAGCGATAAAATCAAAGCAATTATGAAGAAAAATCCGTGAAACTTTTGCAATAAAATCATGGGAATTTGCTCCTTAATATGTAGGTAATGAATTTATAAATGCAATCTTTTATCTTTTTTCACTGGGTACGGCTGGGGCAACTTTGGCTAAAACCTTCACACTTTTAACACCCTTAATTTGTTTAGCAAGAGAATCAATTTTATTTAATTGTTCTTGATTCTGTACAGTTCCACTAACAACAATTGCCCCATCTTTGGCAGTAACGGTTAATTGACTAGCGGGAATATTGGCTTCCAGTTTAGAGCGAACTTCACTAGACAGATCAGTATTAGCACGATCTGCACTTCCCCCGCTTAGATTGCGTTGCTCACGGGCGCGAATATCTGCATTGAGTTGATCTCGACGGACTTGGCTAGTTGCATCTTTTTTATCAGTTTGGACTGTTTTATCGGTGACAACCTTACCGGATTCTGCTGGAGAATCGGGTGCATTGCTACTAGTTTTTGCGTTATTGTCACAGGCAACCGTTCCCAGAAGTAAGATACTACTGAGGAGTAAAAGCGTAATTTTTTTCATAATTCAAATCCTCGAAAACGAAACTTTTGGCATAATAATTCTGGAAGTTATGCCAACTCTATGTAAGGCTGCACAGAATCCTAAAACCCACTGATTGACACATCCTTATCTGCGTCTATCTGCGTTTATCCGCGTTCCCTTATTCTTGAGATTTTATTCTATGCAGCTTCATCTTAAATTGGCATTAACTTTTTCCTCACAAATTAACTCTCACAAGCGCGAAGCGACATGGTTTTCACGACGGCTAGTTTCAGGAGCATTGTAAACTTCCCACTCCCGCATCCCTTTGTTCTGGAGTATCCTTTCAGCCCGGAGGACTTCAGCCTCTATGCCATCAATAATGACTAGATAATCTCCACCGACTACATAATCATTATATACTTTCGCACGATGTTCGGGAATGCCTAAACCCACCAATCCACCAATTAAACCGCCCACTGCTGCTCCGATAACTCCACCGGCTAGAGTTGTTACCAGCGCCGTAGCTGCTGCTCCTGCTAACATAATTGGACCAACTCCAGGGATAGCTAGAGTTCCTAACCCGACAAGCAAGCCTGTCAGTCCTCCCACCGCTCCTCCTGCCTCTAGTCCCGTCTTTGCGCCTTCCTCAACACGGTTTCTATCATGCCTAGTTTCATGAGTTGTGTCATGTCTGGTTTCATGACTTGTTTCCGTGGGTTTTTCAACTCGTGTTTCACCAATTTTGTATCGCTGATTCAAGTCTTCTGCATCTTTAGCAATCACAGATACGTTATTCATATCAAATCCATTATCTCGCAAGTCGTTGAGAGCATTTTCTACCTCTTGGCGACTAGAAAAAACTCCTACGGCTCGTTTATTTTGAATCAAGCTCATTTTTTTCTCCTCTTAAAAAGGGAATAAATTGCAGGTAACAAGGGTAATTAAGAATTAGGGGCAAAAGATCAAAAAAAGCCTTACTTACTCATGTCCACCTGCCCGTGTAATATAATAGACATCTCCAGAAATTAAATATGCTGAAATCCTTGTGGAGACGTTCCATGGAACGTCTCTACATTTATTCCTGGACATGTCTAATCAATAACTTCTTTTGCTTGATCTTTTACATCTTCAACTGAGTGGCGAATTTTGGCTTCTGCTTGTTTTCCCTTGCCTTCGGCTTGAGTTTTGGGATCTCCGGTTATATCTCCTACGGCTTCTTGAATCTTACCTTCAATGTTTTTGGCAGTTGCCTTAGCTTTATCTTTCATGCTCATAATCTGCTCCTAATGGAAAATTTATGTGAAATTGTGAAATTGCAAAATGTGGATTTTAACGAAACTCTCAACCAGAAATTATCTTCTCTCCACATTCGGATGTTCCTGGGTATTAACATCCAATTCTTCTCGACGGAGAGTTTCTTCTCCTTCAATAGTTTCGTGATCTACAACTTTATTGACTCTGACTTCTTCACGTAAGAAAGCTTCCTTATGAATGTCTGCGGTTTCTTCATAAATATCTATCCGAGTCACTTCACTTGTGCCAAAGCTGACGCTACCTGGTGTAACTGCTTCCCCAGCGTTTACAGGAGTCACCCGTTCAATGACAACCCGTTCTTTATCTATTGGCACCGAAACCTTTGCTGTCTCAGTTTCCGTATGTTTGCCGACGGTGACTTCTCCTGTCTTAGCCCGGATTTTGTTGGCAATTAATCTTTCTTGATATAGTTTGAATGTTTGATGATCCTGCTCATTTAGCTCATATAAAGCAGGTTCTTGTTTATAGTCGTAAGCATTACCATTACCATTGTGGAGAATAGGCTTCTCCGGTGGGGTAGCAACAGCACTGGCAGTACCTCTAGAAGACGGTGTATCCAATCCCACTCCCCTAGCAGCGGCTGTGTCTAAAGGTGCAGAATTTTCTAAGAATGCTTCCGAACGATATACTCCCCTCACTTGTTCTTCATAGTTGTAATCAATTTCTCGGTGTTCGTTAAATTCAGGTAAATTCTCCGCTTGTTGTTTGGTCATTCCCACCGTATAAATCCGTTCCGCACTATGGTCAATCCGCGAACGACCCACAGGTAACAAAACCTTTTTCCCGAAAATCCATAAGCCTAAATCAACTACAAAATACCGGAAATGTCCTTGGTCATCTACTAAAATATCGCTGACTGTGCCAATCTTTTCTTCTGGGCTGGCATATACACCCATGCCTTTGATGTCTTTTCCTTGAAATGTTTCCCGATAATTCGGATCAAATTCTTTGATTTTTAAAAGAGACATACTACTTTTATCTCCACTTTTTAGGGATGTGGTGGTTAACAAGCTGGTACAGGTTGCCGATTTTGCCCTGTCTCAGTTCTACCATCAGTTGATTTCAACGGATTATTCTCAACAATTAGAACCTGGTAAAATTAGGTTATTAGTTTTTATGTTTTCAGTTCTAATATTTATAGGTTAGATATTTTTCCGATTAAGACCTTCCATCAAAGGGTTGATTATGCTTATATGCCACAAGAAGTAGATTCTCAAGCAAGGGCGGTTAAGGGTATTTAATTAAACAATTGGCTTCTCTTAACAATACCTTAGCCATTTTTTTGGAGGTTGGGTTGAAGCATGAAACCCAACAAATACCTTGGGTTTCCCTTCGTCCAACCCAACCTACGAATCAAGGAATTTTTTGATTTGGCTAAGGTATTGTTTAACCTAAGCGTTTCGCGTAACGCACGGAATCCTTAAAAATGGTGCGTTACGCTATCGCTAACACACCCTACGTATCTGTTCAAAAATCAAATAGTAGCTCTATAGACTTTTAGAAAATCACGAAAAACCTAGATGTGTAGGGGTTTAGCTCATGCTTTACCCCTACCTATAGAATCAAATAATTAAACCGTCTTGAGTATACAGCACTTCCTTTGTATTATGAGGTACAAAAACCCCACCCCCAACCCCCTCCCCGCAAGCGAGGAGGGGGCTATGATGTACCTCATAAGAGCAGAAACTGCTGTATGTCCAGATAGTTTAAAAATTACTCTTGAGAAAAATCGCAAATAATACACTCAGTGTCAAGAAATTGCACTAAAATCACTACGGCGGTACTCTTTTGGTGTGAGGTTTGAGGTATTTTTAAGTCAGCTTGACGATAAAATTAAGCCCCTTCCTGCGGCCTCTAGGCTTACTGCGCTCAAAAATTAGAGAGTTAATTTATGTTTCAGTTGTTAAGCCGGGTTTTGCTATGGCTCCTAATTGGTGTTGTAGCCTATTCTTTGTTTCAAAGATTCAATCCATCAATAACTTTTGTCGGTAGATTTCTTTTAGGACTGGTCATAGTTATTTTAGCTTTAGCATTTCTCAACCCTAGTGAACCAGCGGTAGCTTCTTTGTGGCGGTTTATCTCCTTTCCACTCAAGCCCTTGGGAGCTTCGGTTTTAATGTTGTTTTTAGCTGCTCAAAAAATTAAAGGCGGTGGCATAGATAAACCAGGAGGTTTCCTTTTAGGATGGGCGTTGACGGTTTTACTCCTAGCCAGCACACCAGCGATCGCTTACTTTTTAGTTAGATCACCAGTTGCTACAGTTGAGGGAATGAACCTAAATCAACAGACTACCTCATCTACCTTACTAGCCTTAAATTCACCAAATCCTCACCTCACAATCTCAGATATTAGGCAAAATATCATCCCACCTACGGTAGAGATAAATTCTCCCACCGTAGCCTTCAATAGTTTAAGTGTGAATATCCCTTCCTATCTACTCCAAAATCCTCAAGCAATCGGCACACGTGGGTTACGGGTAGAAGACTTTGTTCCTAATGCAGAAACACTGCAACTTACTACCCAAGTATGGGAAAGTTATCTCAACCAGATTTATGTTTTCTTACGTGGTCGCACGTAATTATTTCGTCAGTTGTCAGTTGTCAGTTGTCAGTTAACATTATTTTTAATTCCTTCTTCCTCCTGACTCCTGACTCCTGACTCCTGACTCCTTTCTCCTTTCTCCTTTCTCCCAAACTCCCAACCCCTGCATGGCCAAATCTCACAGACTTGCTAAAATTGCCGATTATTTACGCCCCCATTGGCGCGAAACCGTCTTCGGTATTATGGCCTTACTTGTTGTCAATGGGCTAGGTGTCTATATTCCTTTGTTAATTCGCTCAGGGGTAGATACTCTTTCCCAAAGTTTTAGTTTTAGTCAGATCATCCATTATGTAGTCATGATTGTCCTACTTAGTTCCGCTATGTGGATGATGCGAATGGCTTCTCGCATTTGGATATTTGGTGTGGGAAGACAGGTAGAATTTGACCTCAAACAACGAATTTTTCAACATCTACTGCAATTAGAACCTGCTTATTTTACGGTTAATACTCCTGGGGATTTAATTAGCCGCGCTACTAGTGATGTAGATAATATTAGACGGTTATTAGGCTTTGCTGTTTTGAGTTTGGCAAATACTTTTTTCGCTTATACTCTAACATTACCAGTCATGTTGTCTCTGAGTGTGGAACTGACATTGGCATCATTAGCAGTGTACCCGTTCATGTTTCTGATGGTGCATTTTTTTAGCGATCGCTTGCGTAATGAACAAACCGTCGTCCAAGAACAACTTGCAGAGATGAGTGAACTGGTACGAGAAGATATGAGCGGTATGGCGCTAATTAAAATTTATGCTCAAGAAGCAAATGAGCGTCAAGCATTTAATCAGAAAAATCAACAGCTACTAGCGGCTAACCTTAAATTAGCTAAAAGTCGCAATACCCTATTTCCCCTCATTGGTGGGTTAGCAAGTCTCAGTTCTTTGATCATTATTTGGTGGGGTACAGCTAAGATATCTGCTGGTACTCTAGCAATTGGGGATTTTCTAGCCTTGCTAATCTATGTAGAGCGGTTAATTTTTCCTACAGCTTTATTAGGATTCACCATTACTGCTTATCAACGGGGTGAAGTTAGCATTGACCGCTTAGAGACTATTCTCAGTGTAACCCCGAAAATCCAAGACACACCAGATGCTATCCATCTTGAGGTAAGTAAACTTAAAGGAGAACTAACAGCAGTAAACTTTAGTTACACCTACCCTGGCGTAAATACCCCAGTTTTAGAACATCTGAATTTTACTATTCACCCTGGGGAAGTGGTGGCCATTGTTGGTCCGGTTGGTGCGGGAAAATCAACCCTAGCTAATGCTGTTCCCCGATTATTAGATATTCAGCCCGGACAGTTGTTTTTAGATGGCGTGGATATTACTAAACTAGCTGTGAGTGATTTACGGGGAGCGATCGCCTACGTACCTCAAGATAGCTTTTTATTCAGTACAACAGTCAAAAATAACATCCGTTATGGTGATCCCATCACCGCCGAAGAAGATGTAGTTTACGCCGCTAAAATGGCGCAAATTGACGCGGAAATTCAGAATTTTCCCCAACGGTACGAAACCCTGGTTGGTGAGCGAGGAATTACCCTTTCTGGTGGACAGCGACAACGCACAGCTTTAGCCAGAGCCATGTTAATTGATGCCCCTATCTTGCTGTTAGATGATGCCCTATCCAGTGTAGATAATCAAACTGCTACCCAAATTCTGACTAATCTCTCTACAGGGACAAAAAAGAAAACAGTAATTTTTATTACTCACCAACTTTCCGCTGCTGCCACATCTGACCGAATTTTGGTCATGGATCAGGGTAAAATTGTCCAAGTTGGTCATCATTCAGAACTGGTAGAACAGCCTGGACTTTACAAAACTCTGTGGAATCAACATCAAGTGGAAGAATTACTACATTGAAGCAAAATGGATTAATATTTGTAATAATTAACAGTAATATTAATCACCAACTAGCATAATCTAAAGATGTTTAAAAATTCACAGTTAGTAGCTTCCGAGTCCAGTAATTTAGTAACATCTAAACAGCAGCATCTTCTAAGAGCGATAGCTATTTTAGTTGTCATTAGTTTGCTAACTTCAGCCGGTGGATCACCCATTGAACATAATGTTTCCACTCCCTGGGAAGGGTTTATTTGGGGCATAGCAGATCCAGTGATTAGTTTAGACCGTTTTGCAGGTATTGTGGCACTGGGTTTATTCTCCGCTAGATTTGCCCGTGGTAATTGGTTCAATATCACTTTTGTCATTGCTGCTATTTGTGGACAACTAATTAATTTGTCTCCAGTTATCTTACCTGGACCTGCAATAGCGATCGCTATTTGTACTATCGCTTTAGGTGTGATGTTAGTTACACCAATTCCTATTCATTGGTTAGCAATAGCCATGTTTTGTGCTACTGCTGGCATATTTCAAGGTTACGCTGATGCGACATCTATCATTGGTGCAGAAATATTCACTGTTATTCCTTTTATAATTAGTGTTGCCTTCTCCCAAACAGTAATTATCATGAGTGCCAGAGAAATAGGTGTAACTTTTGGCATCAATGAAATTAACCAAATTTTACCGAAAATCATCCGCTTTGCTGGTTTAGTATTTTGTGCGATTGGTATTGTATTTTTAGGCTACTCAGTAATTTAATCTAGGGATTGGGGAATAGGGAATAGGATTAGTTAATAACGAGTTAAAAATTATCAATACTGATTATAAAACTATTGCATGAATATTTAGGGACATTAATGTATGATTTTTTCCCAAGATTGGAGCAAACCAGAAATGATTGCCACTGGAGTAGAAGCAAAAATCAGTCGCTTAGAATCTATTGTTGAACAGATTGGAGACGCTGTTCTCTCGACAACTGAGACAATTGAACGTCTTGCTCAAAGAGTAGATTCTCTGAGTCTACAGGTAGAAGCTCAAGGAAAACAAGTACAGCAGCAAGGTTATCAGATTTTTGCTTTGTGTGACGCTGTACAAAGTTTAGCTGACTCTCAGAAGGATTCTATAGAACAAATCGCTCAATTATCACAAACCTTAGATGGGCTTGTATCCTTATTACAGAATGAATGACTATAGCAGGAGTCAGGAGTCAGGAGTCAGGAGTCAGGAGTCAGGAGTCAGGAGTCAGGAGTCAGGAGTCAGGAGTCAGGAGTCAGGAGTCAGGAGTCAGGAGAAAAAAAATCTAGAACCTGAATCGGTAAGCTTTTATTATTTCAAACTTTTAACTTAGTCACTGCAATTTTGCCAGAAAAACATATATCAACATCACTATCAGGAGTTCGTTCTCGTTTACCATATTCTCCTACATAGTAAAAATCATCACCTTCTATTCGATAATTAACAGGCAAAGGTTTCGTACAAGGTTGACAAAATACCACTTCTGGATCTGCTTGTTGCGGTAATAGGTGCGGTAAATTGACATTCCAAAAACATCCCGGTTCTAGGGGAAGTTCCATTAAGTCTGTGAGCAATGCAGATGTCCATTTAATAGCCGCATCCCAGTCATAATCACGTTTACCCTGACGATATTGGGAAACAGCAATTCCGGGAATCCCGTGCATTGCAGCTTCTCTGACAGCAGCGACAGTACCAGAAATATAAGCATCAACTCCCAAGTTTCCACCAGCATTAATACCCGAAATCACATATTTGATATCTTGAGCAATATGTGATACAGCAACTCGGATACAATCAGCAGGAGTACCACCTACAGCATATTCAACATCAGAACGCCGTTGCAGGTTAATCGGTTGATGGGTAGTAACTTGATGTCCACAGCCTGATTGATGTGATTGTGGTGCAGCAATAATTACCGATTTACCTTTTACGGCTTTGAATAAAGCGGCAATTCCTGGTGCGTCAATACCATCATCATTGGTTAAGATAATTGTCATACTATGTTTGTTTTAATACTTATTATAGCTGTTTTGGCTGGGAATTGGTGAAAATCTAGGACTTACGCATTGATAAAAACTATCAAATATATGTGGCTACAAAAACGACATTTATCGTAGGGGTAAAGGATAAGCTTCATAGATGTTAATTCAAGTAGAGGTATATTGCAATAAGAATCTACTTATCTGTTAGCTTCTACACCCCCGTGGCGTAAGCCATATTTCAGGGCTAATAACCAAAGTCTACTGAAGCGAACTAAAGATTTTTTTTATATTTAGTTACAGCACTTTCCGGTGTTATGAGGTACAAGAACCCCACCCCCAACCCCCTCCCCGCAAGCGATGAGGGGGCTAAGATGTACCTCATAAGAGCGGAAACCGCTGTATCTTTAGATAACTTTGGCTATTAGACTGGGAATTCATTCCCAGGGGGTCCATGATTTTACGTGAAGTTGACACATATCAGTACTGCTAAACCCCTACAAATCTAGGTTTTTCGTAATTTTACAAAAGTCCATATCCCAACCGTTTTAAGTATAAGTTAACACTAATAAAGCTCTTGCTTTACCCCTACCCCACGATTGATTTATCGGCAAAAATACAATTCCTTGCAGCCTAAAATAAGGTATTTTTGCGAAAGCATATCATAATTTATTTATACAATGCGTAATTCATATATGGTATAAAAAAATATGCCTTATTGTATACATTTGAAATCATCTATGATATACTCGTATAAGAATAGTAAAGTCTAGATTAGTAAAATCAATTAATAGGTTACAATGCAACTAGTAATTACAAGCAAGTGCTTAGTAATGATCAAAAGGCTTGTTTTTAGAGCGTTTTGATAATAAACCTCAACTTGCTACCACAGTAACTAAATTGAAAACCACCATCTTAGGAATATGAATTAAATAAAGTGCAAAAGTAGGGTGTGTTAGCGACAGCGTAACGCACCATTTCAGGTTAAGTCAGAATTGCAGGTTATTAAATTTGCGTTCCTTAGTTGTTTTTAACAATTTTGCGTAATTCCCCACCCTCAATGTACTCATAGGGTGGGGATGTAAGCAAGTCAAAAACGAAACGTTCTTAAAATGTTTTTTACTGCAAGTAAAAGAGTTTTGAGGACAGTTGAGTTTTTGACAAAATATTAGCATTAGTTCGCAAGTAAATTATCTATTATCTGACGCAACCATTCACCATAACTTTGGCTTGGGTCTTTTATTGCCGATATCCTTTCGGCGACTTCTTTATCTATCGTTAGCCCAATCCGAATTTTACTCTCTCTATATCTAGCATTATACTTGTTCACTTTGTCTTTGTTTCTCTGTTGCCATTCAGTTTGTGTTCTTGGTTTTTTCATGAGTTGACATATCTATGTGAATAGATATATAATAGTATTTAGAATAAACAAAAACAAGGGGTAAAAATATCAATGGCGTTACGTAGAGCAACTTTCAGGCTATATCCCAATAAACAAGTCAATGAAATGTTGCACTATCACCGCAAACTTCATAAAGACTTATATAATGCCGCTGTATCTAATCGCATTACTTCATATAAAAAGTTTGGTAAATCTGTTTCTTACTTCGAGCAGCAGAATTGTTTACCGGACTTCAAAGAAGTTTGGATAGAATATAAAACAATTAATTCTCAAGCATTACAAGCCACATTGAAACGGGTTGATTTTGCTTTTCAAAGGTTTTTCAAGGGACTAGGAAAGTACCCTAGATTCAAGTCAATTCGTCATTATTCTGGTTGGACTTACCCATCTTTTACGGGCTGGAAAGTCCACAGTACAGGCGACAATGGTTATTTAGAATTAGCAAAAATTGGTCAGATTCAAATGCGGGGTAAAGCTAGGCTTTGGGGACATCCCAAGGCTTTAGATATCGTTAATCGTAATGGGAAATGGTACGCTTCCATCGTCTTAGAAATTGATGATACTTTGTTAAAGAATAGTCGCAAAACTGATAATGGGATTATTGCAATTGACTTAGGTTGCAACGATGCAATTGCATGGACAAATGGTGAAGAAAATGGGTACGTCCGGGCGCCTCGGTTTTTCCGAAAAGCAGAACAAAAAAATAAACAATTGGGTAAAGCTAAACGTCGTAAACGTTCTCCTAATTTCAAGAAAAAAGTCAAGGCTTCTAGAAGGTGGAAAAAAGTTCAGAAATTAGTTAGTAAACTTTCGAGAAAAGTTGCTAACCAAAGACAAAACTTTGTTCACCAGGAAACTACACAAATAATCAGCGGTAATAGCACGGTAGTTACTGAAAAATTAGAAGTCAAAAACATGAGTGCCAAAGCCAAAAAAGGTAAACGTAAAAAGCAAAAAGCTGGGTTGAATAAATCAATTCTTGATGTAGGAATGGGGATGATAAAGTCCGCTCTAAAAGCGAAATTATCAGATATTGGTGGCTTGTTTGTAGAAGTACCTACTCGCAAAGTGAAACCATCTCAAACCTGTCCAAAATGTGGACATCAAGAGAAAAAAACTTTAGACCAACGAACTCACGTTTGCAATAACTGCGGGTATACTCAACAGCGCGATATCGCTGCCGCAGAAGTCATGCTACTTTGGCACTCAAATAATCTACAGGGGTTAGGAACTAGCCTCTCAGACGTAGATGATTCTAGCTCTACTTCAAACACTAGCAAACGCAAGAATGCTGGAAGTATGAAGCAACTAGGTCGTGTGAAACGTCAAAAATCTCAACTTACTGATGGGGATGTAGAAACCCCATCTTCAACGAAGTAAGATGGGGTAGTTCATAGCAGCTAGATTTTTCAAGCATGATTCCATATATCAACTATAAAAATACTAATTTAAGCATTTAGGAGATTTCAACAAATGGCTACTCTTTCATGGAAAAACGCTGCTAACGGTAACTGGAATTTAGCAGCTAACTGGACTCCCGGTACTATACCAAGCTCGGCAGATATTGCCCAAATCACCATCGGTGGAACTTACACCGTTCTCTTAAATAACGCCAGAACTCTAACTGGTTTAACTCTTGGTGCTACTAGTGGCATTCAAACTTTAGATATAAATGGCAATATCTTAACCCTCAACGGTGCAAGTACAGTTAGTAATAATGGTGTTTTAAATTTAGCCAGCGGAACGGTAAATGGCACAGGTGCTTTGACAGTTTCCAGCCAACTCAACTGGAATGGTGGTACATTAAGCGGTACGGGCAAAAAGACAGTCAGTGGTAAATTAAACCTGAGTGGTGATCAAACTTTAGATAAAACAACATTAGAAACCACAGGTGCAACTGTTTGGACAGGTAATGGTACGTTATATTCTAACAACGCTGCAACTTGGAACAATGCCAGCACTGGCACTATTGACTTACAAGGTGATGCAGATTTTTATCAAAACAGTGGTGCTCAATCCACTTTCAATAATGCTGGGACTCTGACCAAATCCAACGGTACCACCACAGATGAATCCTACATTAGTGGCATCTTCAACAACACAGGCACAGTCCAAGTTAAAGCAGGGACATTAAGGCTGAGTGGGGGAGGGACTAATACTGGTAGTTTTAGTATTGATAATGGAGCAACTTTAAAGCTGTCTTCTAACTACAACTTCAATACAGGCAATAGTATCACAGGTGCGGGTAACTTTAACATTGAAGGTGGAACAACTACAGTTGCAACCGCTTCTACTTGGTCTGCTCCTGTCAATTTAATCAGTGGAGATCTCACCGGAGCAGGTGCTTTAACGATTTCCAACCTACTCAACTGGAATGGTGGTACATTAAGCGGTACAGGCAAAAAGACTGTCAGTGGAAAATTAAATCTGAGTGGTGATCAATACTTAGATGGAACAACATTAGAAACCACAGGTGCAACTGTTTGGACAGGTAATGGTACGTTATATGCTGCCAACGCTGCAACTTGGAACAATACTAGCACTGGAACTATTGACTTACAAGGTGATGCAGATTTTTACTCTTGGTATGGTGCTCAACCCACTTTTAATAATGCTGGGACTCTGACCAAATCCAACGGTACCACCACAGATGAATCCTACATTAGTGGCATATTCAACAACACAGGCACAGTTCAAGTCAAGAAAGGGAGGTTAAGTCTGAGCGGTGGAGGAAGCAATACTGGTAATTTTGGTGTTGATACCGGAGCAACTTTAAGAATCAATGGTGGCACTTACAACTTCGATACTGGCAATAGCATTACTGGTGCTGGTAACTTTAACATTGAAGATGGAACAGTTACAGGAAGTTTCAATATCACCAACAAACTCAACTGGACTGGTGGCATATTAAGCGGTACAGGCAAAAAGACTGTCAGTGGAACATTAAACCTGAGTGGTGATCAATACTTAGATGGAACAATCCTAGAAACCACAGGTGCAACTGTTTGGACAGGTAATGGGACGTTATATGCTGCCAACGCTGCAACTTGGAACAATACTAGCACTGGCACTATTGACTTACAAGGTGATGCCGATTTTTACTATTGGTATGGCGCTCAATCCACTTTCAATAATGCTGGGACTCTGACCAAATCCAACGGTACAACCACAGATGACTCTTACATTAGTGGACTCTTCAATAACACAGGCACAGTTCAAGTCAACAAGGGAAGATTGAGATTTACCGACGGTTACACACAGACAGCCGGAACGACTAACATTAGTGGAGGTAGTCTCACTTTTGAGAATAGTCCCCTCAACCTCCAGGGTGGAACTCTTAACGGAACGGGAACTATCACAGGTAGTGTGTCTAACAGTGGTGGTCAAATCAATCCCGGTAATAACCTAGGCATATTGAACATCACTGGTGACTATAGCCAAACCGCTGCTGGAACACTCAACCTAGAATTAGGTAGTGCCACCAGTTTTGATAAATTCAACATTACTGGTGCAGCAGATTTAGGGGGAACTCTCAAACTAAATTTAACCAGTGGCTTTACACCAACTATTGGGACTAAATTTGCAGTTTTAACTTATGGTTCTGCCACAACCAAGACCTTTAACACCATTCAAGGCATAGATATCAGTAGCAGTTTGGCATTTGCGCCAACTTCCACAGGTAATAACTTAACCTTGGAAGTAGTAGACCAAGTTAAGGATTTAGGGGCCATTAATTTCTCCAATCCTCAAACAGTCACAGACTTTGTAGGTGATACAGACTTATCTGATTTTTATCGCTTCAATGTCACCACAGCCAGCAATATCCAGGTTAAACTTACCAATCTAAATGCCAATGCAGATGTGTGGTTAGTTGATGGAGTAGGTCGCACCATTGCCAAAGGTATTAAAGCTGGAACTGCTGATGAACTGTTCAGTTGGGCAGTTGATACTGGAACCTATTTCGTCAAAGTCTTCCGACCTGCTGCTGGGAATAATGCTAACTACACTTTACAAGTTGCCACCTCAAGTAGTTCTTGGCCAGTACAGTTTGGAACAACTGGTGATGATTGGCAAGGGGGTATTAGCAATGATAACTCAGGCAGTGTTTACACCGCTGGTTATACTAATGGAACTTTTCCTGGCAATACCAATCAGGGCGCTTATGATGCGTCTATCACCAAGTATAATCCTGATGGCAGTCAAGCCTGGATTAAGCAATTCGGTACAACAGCTAATGACTCTAGTAGTGGTGTTGGTAACGACAGTGCAGGTAACGTTTACGCGACAGGCACTACAGAAGGTAGTTTTGCAGGTAGTACCCTTCAAGGAACTTATGATGCCTTTATTACCAAATACAACACCAATGGTACACAAGCTTGGGTAAAACAGTTTGGGACAGCAGCCCAGGATTATGCTTCCGGTATTAGTGTTGATGGTAACGGCAATAGCTATATTGCAGGCAACACTTGGGGGACTTTTACAGGCAACACCACCCAGGGTGCTTATGATGCTTTTATCGCCAAATATGACACGAGTGGTACACAGACTTGGGTAAAACAGTTTGGTACAAGTTCTGACGACACAGCAACCAGCCTTATTCTTGATGGCAGCAGTAACACCATCTTAGTTACAGGCACTACCTCTGGTAGTTTTACAGGTACTACAAACCAAGGTGGTCAAGATATTTTTGTCAGTAAATATGACATAAATGGTACACAAACCTGGGTGAAACAACTTGGGACAACATCAACTGATACTTCCACTGGTATCTCCAGCGATAGTACAGGCAATGTCTATGTTTCTGGATATACTACTGGTGCTTTTAGTGGTAATACCAATAAAGGTAGTACGGATGGATTTTTAGCAAAATACAGTGCTACAGGAACTCTAGCCTGGGTGAAGCAATTAGGTACAATCTACGATGACTATGTTACCGCAGTCAAAACCGATAGCGCAGGTAATATCTATATAGTTGGTTATACTCCCGGTGCTTTTACAGGTAATACCAATTTGGGAGGTTGGGATGGCTTTATTGCTAAATACAATCCGAGTGGTACACAAACTTGGCTAAAACAGTTTGGTACTAACAATCACGATTATCCAACAGGTTTGAGTATTGATAACCAGGGCAATATTTACGTTACTGGCTCAACCAATGGCAGTCTACCAGGGTACAGCAATCAGGGTGGACTTGATAACTATACAGTCCTATTCGATAGCAATGGCAATCAGTTATCTATTCCCGCGATTCCCGCAGTAATTACCGTTGCAGCTACCGATGCCGATGCTGGGGAAACCGCTACAGGGGTTACTCCTAATCCTGGTACTTTCACCTTAACTCGAACTAGCGATTTAAGTAAAGCGATTACAGTCAACTACACCCTCAGCGGTACTAGCACCAACGGCACTGACTACACCAATCTACCAGGAACTGTCAGCTTTGCCTCAGGTGTGAACAGTGCCACTATCACGGTGACACCGACAGATGACAGCATCTTTGAAGGCACAGAAACTGCTATCCTCACAATAGGAACGGGTACAGGCTATATTTTGGGAACTACTACCAGTGCCACCGTTAATATTAGCGATGATGAACCCCAACCAACCATTAGTATTAACGATGTCACGGTTACAGAAGGTGATAGCGGTACTACTAATGCCACCTTCACTGTCACCCTGTCTAACACCAGTAGCAAACCTGTCACCGTTGACTTCGCTACAACAGATGGAACAGCTACCACTGGCAATCTAGACTATAATGCCGCAACTGGAACCCTCACCTTTGCCCCTGGAGAAAGTAGTAAAACCATCAATGTTGCGGTTGTTGGCGATATCAATAGTGAAAATCCGGAAACCTTTACTGTTAACTTGACTAATGCCACTATTGCCACGATTACCAAAGCTACAGGAGTAGGAAGCATTGCCAATGATGACCTCCCAGTAATTTCCGTTACCGCTAACGATGGCGATGCTGGAGAAACGGCTACAGGCATTACTCCTAATCCTGGTACTTTCACCCTGGCTCGAACTGGTGATTTAACTCAAGCGATTACAGTTAACTACACCCTCAGCGGTTTTGCTACCAACGGTACTGACTACAGCAATCTATCAGGAACAGTCAACTTTGCGGCTGGTGATACCACGGCAATTGTCACCGTCACACCGACAGATGACAACATCTTTGAAGGCACAGAAACCGCTATCCTCACCCTAACAACCGGTACAGGCTACAATCTGGATGTCACCAACAGTGCCACAGTCAATATTGCTGATAATGATTTACCCAGTATTAGCCTAGCTGTATCTCCTGCCAGCGTTACCGAAGATGGACTGACCAATCTGGTTTACACTTTCACCAGAACTGGAACCACAGCCAATGCCCTCACTGTTAACTATGGGGTTGGGGGAACTGCCACTTTCAACACAGACTATACTCAAACAGGTGCAGATAGCTTTACTGCAACTACTGGAATCATTACCTTTGCATCGGGAAGCAGTACGGCAACTTTAACTGTTGACCCCACAGCCGATACCACCGTTGAAACTGATGAAACCGTTGTCCTCACTCTAGCGACTGCTACAGGTTATACCATTGATACCACAACGGCAGTGATAGGAACCATTACCAATGATGACTCTTCTGCACTGCCAGTAATTACGGTTGCTGCTACTGATGCTAGTGCGGCAGAAACAGCAACAGGTGTGACAGCTAATCCGGGTGTTTTCACTCTGACAAGGTTGGGAGGAAATATCAACCAAACCCTGACAGTAAACTATAGCCTAACTGGGACAGCTACTAACAACGCAGACTATACCAGTGTAGCAAATAATGTTATCTTTGCTGCTGGCAGTAACACGGCGACGGTAACATTAACACCTGTTGATGACACCGTTTTTGAAGGAACTGAGACTGCTATTCTTACCTTAGTCAAAGGTACTGCATACACCCTTGGTACAACTGCTAATGCAACAGTCAGCATTGTGGATAATGACCTGCAACCTACAGCTAACCTCAGTGCTATCCAAACTATTGTTGAAGGTAACACCAATCCTCAAAATGTCACTTATACGGTGACTCTTTCCAATGCCAGCACTAAAGCTATTACGGTCAACTATGCTACTGCTGATGTTACGGCTAAGGCTGGTCTAGACTATACTAGTACCACAGGCAGTCTGACTTTCAATCCAGGGGTAAAATCTCAAGTCATCAATATTCCCATTCTCAATGATGCACTCAATGAGGCTAATGAAACCTTTAACCTCAACCTGACTTCTGCTACTAATGCTACTCTTGGCACTACCAAAACAGTGGCGACGACTATAACTGATACCCTGACTGCTGCTATTACAAGTATCTTGCCAGATGGTGTGGAAAATCTGACTCTAACGGGAACATCTCCTATCAACGGAACGGGTAATGCAGGGGATAACGTTTTCACAGGAAATCGTAGCAATAACACTCTTACAGGTCTTGATGGTAATGACACTTATGCTTTCTCAGTGATAGGTGCATTAGGAACGGATACGATTGTAGAAACGGCAACGGGAGGTATTGATACTATTGACTTTACAGGAACGACTGCTGCGGTAAATGTGAATTTGGCTGTTACGACTTCGCAAACAGTCAATAGTAATCTGAAACTCATTCTCTTTGGTAACAACGTCATTGAAAAT
Organism: Dolichospermum sp. OTE_75_concoct_329_sub; assembly: GCA_031376645.1. Taxonomy (GTDB): domain Bacteria; phylum Cyanobacteriota; class Cyanobacteriia; order Cyanobacteriales; family Nostocaceae; genus Dolichospermum. The sequence goes on from JANMEE010000083.1 coordinate 44,557, forward strand.
GTGACAGGTGGTGCAGGAAATGACCGTTTAACGGGTAATGCTCTCGATAACTTGCTGGTTGGTGGTGCAGGTAATGACAAACTGCAAGGATTAGCAGGAAATGATACTCTTTGGGGAGGATTAGGTGATGATATTCTGACTGGAGGAGTTGGAAATGATCAATATCTATTCCAAAATAATGGAGTATTTAGCACTGCTTTAGGTGTTGACTATATTCCCCAATTTGATGCCGGACAGGACAAAATTGTTTTAAGTCTTAGCACTTTCAATGCCATTACTAATACTGTTGGACAGGCTTTAAGTGATTTTGCAGTTGTCACTGATGATGAATTGGTGAATGCTAGTAATGCGCGGATTGTTTATAGTCAAAGCACTGGCAGTTTATTCTATAACCAGGATGGTAATGTTCTGGGTACAGGAAAAGTCTTTGAGTTTGCCCAATTAGGGAATCTTGATATTACTTTAAGTGGTAGTGATTTTAGTTTGATTGTCTAGTTTTTCACAATACCCAATTTCTTAAAGTTGGGTATCTACCGTAATTTATAGGTTATTGGTGGAATGATGAAATGGTAATTGTCAGAATCAGGATGTCCATGATTTAAGGATTTTCAGGATTGTTGTTGATGAATTGTCTGTAGATTCTTTATCATCCAAAAATTGCTATTTTCATCAACAATAAAAAATAACATCCTGTAAATCCTCTAATCGGTGGTTATCCTGATTCTGACAAAAAATCCTCGTAATTTATAGGTTATGGGTGGAATGAAAAAAGACGCAGTGCCAGGTATCGAAAAGCCAGACACCGCATGACTTCGTGCAAAATGGCTTGTTTATAATTCTTAACAATAGTAAAAATACTAAATTCTATAGATATGCCCATACAAAAACTACATAAATATTAAAAAGGGATAAAAAAAGATTTTTCTTTTTTTATCCTTTATTTTAGTACCCCCAAGGGAATTCGAATCCCTGTTACCTCCGTGAAAGGGAGGTGTCCTAGGCCTCTAGACGATGGGGGCGTGTTTTTTCTTCACTTTTAATAATATAAAGGTTTTTTTTAGAGATGTCAAGAGGTTTTACAAACTTTTTTTTAGTCGTAGGATCAAGGGTGTGGGCAGAATATCTATTTTATGGCTTTTGCCCTTTTGCAAGAAAAAATAATCAGACTACAATTTTTGTAACCTTAATGTTTATGATTCTTTAGAGAGGATTTTGAAATCAATGGCTCAAAATCTACAACATGGAAGCACCTTTTGAAATCACCCTCCAGATGGTGATCACTGTTTTTGCAGGCATTAGCGCTCAGGTAATAGCTGCATATTTCAAGCTACCCAGCATTGTCTTACTACTCCTATTAGGCATCCTTTTAGGTAAAGACGGGCTGGGAATATTACAACCCCACTTACTAGGCACAGGATTAGAAGTGATTGTTTCCCTAGCAACAGCAATCATTCTGTTTGAAGGTGGACTCAAATTAGATCGGCAGGAGTTGGGCAAAGTTTCCCTCAGTCTCCAGTTACTTGTGACACTGGGAACACTGATTACCTTGCTAGGGGGAAGTTTAGCCGCTCACTGGTTAGGTGAGTTTCCTTGGAATATAGCAGTTCTCTATGCCTCTATTGTCGTCGTTACTGGACCAACTGTAATTGGTCCATTGATTCAACAAATTAATGTAGATCGACAAGTAGCAACGCTATTAGAAGGAGAAGGGATTTTAATTGATCCAGTGGGAGCTATCCTGGCTTACGTTGTGCTAGATACAATTTTAAACGGTGATACAGACCCAATTAATGCCATTATTGGTCTAATTCTACGTTTCGCTGTGGGTGCGGGCATCGGTGGCGTTGGTGGATACTTAATGAGTTGGATGTTCAAACGCGCCAACTTCATCTCATTTGAACTGAAAAATCTGGTTGTATTGGCGGTGTTATGGGTGTTGTTTACCCTAGCGCAAATCATCCGCTCTGAATCGGGAATTATGACCACAGTAGTAGCAGGTGCGGTATTTGCTAACTCCTCAGTTCCAGAAGAGCGTTTATTGCGAAGCTTTAAAAATCAGTTAACAATTCTCAGCGTTTCTGTATTGTTCATCCTCCTAGCGGCTGATTTATCTATTGCCAGTGTGTTCGCTTTAGGTTGGGGGAGTTTGTTCACAGTTTTGGTTTTAATGTTTGTGGTACGCCCGATTAACATTATTTTGTGTACTTGGAATAGTGATCTCAATTGGCGACAAAAACTGTTTTTAAGTTGGGTTGCACCTAGAGGCATAGTTTCCGCATCTGTGGCTTCCTTATTTGCGATTTTACTGACGCAGCGAGGCATTAATGGTGGTGACTCGATTAAAGCTTTAGTCTTTTTGACAATTATCATGACGGTTTTTTGTCAAGGTTTAACTGCTGGGTGGCTGGTTAAATGGTTACGAATCACCTCTCAAGATGCAACTGGGGCAGTAATTGTTGGTTGTAATCCCTTGGGTTTATTAATTGCCCGCTTTTTTCAAGAACGGGGAGAAAGTGTCGTGATGATTGATACTGACCCAGAATGTTTAGCTCAAGCTGAAGCTCAAAATCTCCGAGTGATTGCTAGTAGTGCTTTGGACGGAGAAATACTGGAAGAAGCGGGAATTGGTTCTATGGGGACTTTTTTAGCCATTACGAGTAATGGTGAAGTAAATTTTGTTTTAGCACAACGGGCTGCTGAGGAATTTAATCCTCCCCGCGTTTTAGCTATATTCCCTCGTCACCCTCAAGGTTCTCCTTCAGAAAATAGTAAGGTTAATCAAGCTTTTGTGTCAGATTTACCGATAAAAACCTGGAATGAATATTTGAGTAGTGGACAAGTGAAGTTGGGAACAACAACATTAAATGATGCAGAATTTTCCTCTCAAAAACAACATATACAAGAAAAAATTCAAGATGGCATTTTAGTACCACTCTTGTTAGAACGAGAAGAACATCTACTGATAATGTCTGCTACTGAAGAATGGGAAATAGGCGATCGCATTATCTATCTATTATATGATGCCCGTCCTAATCTTTTAAAACTTTTATCCGGTGCCAGTCAATCCACACCCCTAACGGTAGAAACATTAGCAGAAGTTGAAGAAGTAAGAGTTAAAGATATTAATTAACAATAAGATCCCCGACTTCTTAAAGAAATCGGGGATCTGGGTAGATGTTATATCTAACCCCATAATCTTCTTCCGGCTTTACCTTGTAATCTATCATGGGTATCTTTTAGCAAAGTAGGAATATCTAAATTTTCTGGACATTTGGGCAAACAATCACCACATTCTGTACAACGGTTGGCTTTCATTCCTGGAAACCAATGACCAGCATTTTCAAACATTCCATAACGATATTTACCATAATCTGTCATATCGTAGGCTACGGCTAAATTTCGTAATCTTAAAACTTCGGGAATATGAATATTTTCCGGACAAGGTAAACAAGCATAACATTGACTACATTTATCAGTTAATAAAACATGATTTTGCTGATGTTCTAATTTTTCAAAAATAGCAATTTCGGCTTTTGTTAATTCATTATTATGATCAAAAAGTTCTGGAGATATTACTAACTCTTCCGGTTTTGATGGACCAACACTCAAAGTAGTAATGCGTTTGTCACTAAGCAGAAAACGATAATTTAAATCTAATGGTGTGAAGGGATGACAGAGTTCTTTTAACGTTTGGGGTGGAGTATATAATTTTCCGCCTTTATCAGCAGGATAAATAATAAAAACGCCCATATCTTTCTCTGTTGCTAACTGAATCGCAGGGGCATTATGTTGGAAAAAATAGTAATAATGAAGATTAACAAATTCGAATAAATCTGTATTTATAGCTGCTAAAATTACATCTAATGAACCGTGAGTAGAAAAACCAATATGTCGCACTCTTCTATCATTTATAGCTTCCTCTACTGGTCGCATACAACCGTTTTTAGATTGTACCCATTCTAAATGTTGCCAAGTATTTAATCCATGAATTCCTAAACAATCCAGATAATCTAAATTTAACCTGTTTAAAGATTCATCAATATACTGACGCATAGTGTCAGCATCCGCTGTGGGGGGAATTTTGGTAGTAATATAAAGTTGACTACGAGGTACTGACAAACCAGCTTGTATAGCTTTACCTAAATATGCTTCACTCTCACCATAACAAGAAGCTGTTTCTAGATGATTAATTCCTAAAAATAAAGCTTTTTCAATAGTCTGCTGAACATTTTCGCTATTAGTTAAATAACGCATTGTTCCTAAAGAAAAAACAGAAATGTGTAAATTAGTTTTACCAAAACGACGATATTGCATATAGCAGGTAACAGGGTTGAAAGATAACTAGTAGTCTGTCAAATAAATTTTGACGGATAAGAAACGAACCACGAAGGCACGAAGGACACGAAGGAAGAAGGAAGAAGGAAGAAGGAAGAAGGAAAATGGCAACGAATGAACCCGTCAATTAGTTCTTGACAGACTACTAGGGCTTGCTGAAAAATTCGTGAAACAACTTGAGGAGAATTGAGTGGGTAGTTAGACAGGCATAAAGATAAGTTTTTGTTGTCTCAAATTTACCAAAATATCAATAAGAGAACTCCACAAAAAGAAATACCCAATAGACATCTCCAGAAACCTAACCCCCCCTTCCCCCCTTCCCTACAAGGCAAGGGGGGGTTTTGAAGCCTCTCCCCTTGCAGGGGAGAGGTTTGGAGAGGGGTTGATTTATACATTAAAAACTTTTCAAACACCCTCTAAACAGGATCATTTATTTTGTGGCTTACTCTAAGGTTCTGGCTGAACGGCTGCAAGTGACTTTTTCATCACAACCAAGATACCTCAACAGTCCGCTCCAGCCAGATTTCTATTGTCTTTTTTAATTTACGAATTACAAAATACTTGCCCCTTGCGTATCTAGGGGGAGCGATCGCACAGTTGAGTTTATGCCCTTTCCTATCCAGGCATTTGCCATTGCAGTTTCTACTGATTTGGTATTACTTATATCAACTAAAGCTAAAAGTGTCGGACCTGCCCCACTAATTACCATGCCATAAGCACCAGCAGCCACAACAGCCGCATTCACAGCATCATAACCAGGAATTAAAGCTTGGCGATAAGGTTGATGTAACTTATCTTGCAAGGCGGCTTTTAACCATTCTTCCCGATTAGTTGCTAAACCCCGCAATAATAAACCCAAATGAGAAATATTGAAAATTGCATCAGCACGACTGACTTCTGTGGGGACAACTTTCCGCGCTTCTGAGGTTGATAATTCAAAATCAGGAATCGCTACCACTGCAACTATATCTCGATGCCAGGGAATATCGCAAATTTCCCAACCTTTACTGCTGGTGGCCGCTAGACGACAGCCACCCAGTAAGGCTGGTACTACATTATCAGGATGTCCTTCCATGGCGATCGCTAATTCCATCACTTGCAACTTAGATAAAGGCGCACCCGCCAATTCATTAGCCGCAACTAACCCCCCGACAATAGCAGTTGCAGAACTACCCAACCCTCTCGCCAAAGGTACACCCAACTTAATTTCTATTTTCACCCCTGGAGGTGTTTGTTTTATATATTCATATAGTTTGACAAAGGCCAGATATAAAAGATTACTCTCATCAGTTTGTACTTTTTCTGCTTCTGTGCCGGAAACTTGAATAATTAACCTATCTGTATCGAGAATAGTAAACTTAAATTCATTATACAGCTTCAATGCCGTACCAATGCAATCAAACCCTGGTCCTAAATTCGCCGTTGTGGCGGGAACTTTAACGGTAATGCTAGAAACTACAGACATCTAAGTTAATTCAAAATTCCAATATTAACTACCCTATCTTACAGGTTTTTTGGTATCATCAGCATCACAATGACTTATATCAAGAATAATGGAACGCAGATGAACGCAGATAAACGCAGATGAATTAATATTAAAACTTTTGTCTGATTTTCATGAAAGCAGCACCTGTAACTAGTGCGGCGCATTGTCCCCAGTAACTTACATTGGAAAAGGCACTACCACCTGCAATATTTAAACTACCTATTCCATAAAATGACTGTTGGATAAACCACCAAAATAGGTAGAAAATTACTGGTAATTCCACAGGTATATAGACAACTAATAAAGTTAAAACTGAATATATTTTTGCCTGGGGAAATTTTATCATATAAGCACCTAAAATAGATGCAATAGCCCCATTTGCACCAATGATTGGTACTGTTATATCTGATGATAATATAATTTGGACTATGCCACAAAAAAAGCCGGCAGTTAAGTAAAGTAGTAGATATTGTTTATGTCCCAAGATACTTTCTACTGTTTTCCCAAACACCCATAGAAACAGCATATTTCCGATAATTTGGCTAAAGCTGCCATGCATAAACAACGATACAGGTAAGGAAAGTAACCGCCAAAATACAATTATCCAAGCCGCAGAATTGTAAAAAAAAGCGTTAGCAATTGCAATATTTGTTTGAGCCGGAATTATTCCCCAATTATTAATTAAATCTCCTAATTCATTACTCCAGTCTAATTTGATTTCCCAAAGAAATATTATTAGGTTAATCCCAATCAACCAATAATTAATAATTGGTTTTTGCCAACTGCGAATATTGTCATCTATCGGAATCATTTTAACTTTAGTATTTTGGATTGGTGATTTTTCCTCATTTCTTTATTTTTTTATGAGAATATTGTCATAATGTAACATAATAGTCAAACAGGCTGATGAAATGCTAGGAAACACCCTTGTCGGCAGATACCAAATCACCAATTATCTGGGAGGTGGCGGATTTGGTGAAACTTATGTTGCTAATGATACTCAATTGCCCGGATCACCTCAGTGTGTAGTCAAGAAACTCAAACCCCAGTCTACTGATATTTTGCACCTGGAAATAGCTAGAAGGTTATTTGACACAGAAGCCCAAGTTTTATACAAGTTAGGAACTCATGATCGGATTCCTCAACTTTTAGCTTACTTTGAAGAAAATGCCGAATTCTATCTGGTTCAAGAACTGATTATGGGAAATGATCTCAGTCAAGAATTAAAGTCAGGTGTAATTTTTACTCAAGATCAGGTCATTTCTCTGTTACAAGAAATTTTGGAGATTTTAGATTTTGTCCATCAACAAAAGGTAATTCATCGTGATGTCAATCCTCGGAATATTCTCAGACGAGAACAAGATGGTAAGTTAATTTTAATTGATTTTGGTGCAGTTAAACAAATTACGACTAAATTGGTAAATTCTCCAGATATTACTAAAGCTACTGTTGCTATTGGCACACCTGGTTATACTCCTGGAGAACAAGCACAAGGAACACCAAAATTTAGTAGTGATATCTATGCTTTGGGAATTATTGCTATTCAAGCTTTAACCGGATTATCACCTGATCAATTAGAAAAAGATGCTGAAACTAATGAAATTATTTGGCAAAATTCTGCGACTGTATCTCCAGAATTTAGCCAATTTTTAAATCGCATGGTGTGTTATGATTTCCGCCAACGTTATACTTCAGCGACAATTGCGTTACAAGCTTTAAAAGAATTAAATAAAAATACATCTGGAACTATAATTGTTACTCCTGCTATTTTACCAAATCAAGTTAAAAAACCCAAAATTACCAAAGGAACATTCTGGAAATTGCTATTAGGAATATTTGTGCTGGGTATTGGTACTGGAGGCACAATATTCATGATTAACCGCATGAATAATACTAATGCCATAGAATTATATAATCAGGGAAATACTTTAATTCAATTACAACGCTATGAAGAAGCTTTAGGTGTTTATGAAAAAGCTGGAGAACTGAAACATAATTATCCTCAAGCTTGGTATGGTCAAGGTAAGGCATTATTTCAATTGAAAAAATATCCAGAAGCTTTATTGGCTTATGATAAAGCTATTCAAATTCAACCCAATTATTTAGAAGCTTGGACTAATCGAGGTTTTGTTTTAGTCAGTCTCAAGCGTTATCCAGAAGCACTTGCTACTTTTGATAAAGCGTTACAATTTAAAAATAATGACGCAAAAATTTGGCAAGCTAAAGGTGATATTTTTATAAAAACTAATCAATATAATGATGCAGTTAAAGCTTATGAACAAGGGATTAATTTACAACCTGATAATCCTGAATTATGGTACAAAAAAGGATTAGCGTTACAAAATCTTAAACAGTATGAAGAAGCAATTACAGCTTACAAAAAAACTGTAGAATTAAAACCTGATTCGGAATTAGCTTGGTATAATTTGGGAAATTGTTCGGTTAATTTAAATCGCTATGAATTTGCTTTACAAGCTTATGATCAAGCTGTACAGTATAATCAAAATAATTCCGCAGCTTGGTTATCCAGAAGTAATATCTTAATGACATTACGCAGATATTCAGAGGCAATTGATTCTTTTAGTCAAGTGATTAAATCTAATCCTCAACTGTATCAAGCTTGGTATAATCGGGGTTGGGCATTACATCAAGTTAAACGTTATCCAGAGGCAATAGAATCTTATAAGAAAGCTATTGATTTAAAGGGAAATGATTATTTAGTATGGTATAATTTGGGGAATACACAATATAATTTACAAAGATATCAAGAAGCGATCGCCTCCTATAATAAAGCCATCCGCTATAAACCCAATCACTATGAAAGCTGGTACAGTAAGGGTAATGCTTGGTTAAATTTGCAACAATACCAACAGGCGATCGCTTCCTACAATAAAGCCATAGAATATAAACCAGACTACCAACAAGCCATTGAAGCGCGGACAAAAGCCCAAAATATCCCCGGAATTTTCCCCCAATTCTGGCGACAAAAACCGGAGACTTTACCAAAATCCAGGTAAAATCTAAAATATAAATCAAATCACAATTTATCAACAGCAAAATCTCAAGTCATTTCAGCTTGAGCCAAAATTATGGACGTATTAGAACTAAAACGCGAAATCGAAACATTGTCTAGCCGCCTGGGGAAAACCCAGGACTATCTTTGACGTACCTGCACTCAAAGCCAAAATTCACGACTTAGAACAAATTTCCGCCCAAACAGAATTTTGGGAAGACCAAAACCAGGCACAAAACACTCTGCAAGAACTCAATGATCTAAAATCCCATTTAGATCAGTATTACAAGTGGCACAATAACTTAGACGATACCAGAGCAGTGGTTGAGCTATTGGAACTAGAAACCGACACAGCCCTATTACAAGAAGCGGAATCTACCATTACCAAACTCAATCATGACCTTGACCAATGGGAATTACAACAACTACTTTCCGGCATTTACGACGATAAAGGCGCAGTTTTGACAATTAGTGCTGGTGCTGGTGGTACAGACGCGCAAGATTGGGCATTTATGCTCATGCGAATGTATACCCGTTGGGGAGAAGATCATGGTTATAAAGTCACTTTAGCTGAAGAATCAGAAGGTGAGGAAGCCGGTATCAAATCCGCCACTCTCGAAATTACGGGACGTTACGCTTATGGTTACTTGCGTTCGGAAATGGGTACTCACCGTCTAGTCAGAATTTCTCCCTTCAATGCTAACGGAAAACGGCAAACCAGCTTTGCTGGAGTCGAAGTTATGCCGCAGATAGATAACACTGTCAAGTTAGACATTCCAGACAAGGATTTGGAAATTACCACCACCCGTTCTGGGGGTAAAGGTGGGCAAAACGTCAACAAAGTAGAAACCGCAGTTCGCATTGTGCATTTACCTACTGGTTTAGCAGTCCGTTGTACAGAAGAACGTTCCCAACTGCAAAACAAAGAAAAAGCTTTGGCACGTCTAAAAGCTAAGTTGTTAATCATTGCTAAAGAACAACGCGCCCAAGAAATTGCCGAGATTCGCGGTGATATGGTGGAGGCTTCCTGGGGTAATCAAATCCGTAACTATGTATTTCATCCTTACCAAATGGTGAAAGATTTACGGACAAATATCGAAACCACAGCCATTATTGATGTGATGAATGGTGAACTGGATATGTTCATTCAAGCCTATCTCCGGCAAGAAAATCAGATAATTGATGGGTAATGGGAATTGGGGAAAAACATCACCAAATTCTCACATTTTTCCACATCAGTAATGAAGATTTTTCTTTAGAGAACTTCACAAAAAAGATGAGCCAATCTTGTGGGATGGGCATCTTGCCCGTCCTGATATTATTTAAACAATTGGCAAATTCCTTAGTCCACTAAACGTGGACTTGAGCTATTAGACAGGGAATTGATTCCCACCACGGGTGTGGAAGCCAACGAATAAGTATGGGCGTATTGCAATACGCCCATACTTAAGTTGACACCAATGAGCATTGCTTTACCCCTACCCATAAATTTTGGTGAGAATAGGAAATAAAAAAGCGATCGCACTGCGTCATCTCAAAAGTGCAATGTAATAGTATTAACTAATGTGTTTCCTGTACCGTTAATGGCAGAAGTACCTTGTAAAGTCAGGTTTTCTAGGGTATTGCTTAATGTGTAACTACTTCACACATTCAATTTCACGGTATTTGAGCTATTTTTGTTTTCAAAGTCGAAAATGGCGTTTGTTTGCAGTTGATTACCAACAATGGTAAATGATATTTAACTCTCCTTTTGCTGAAACTGCTTTAATAACCAAGCACCAACTTGAGATTGACTCATTTCACGACTACGGCGTAAAGCTTCCTCTAAAATTGCAATTACCAAACCAGGAAATACCTGTGATTCTTGAATACGTTTACTACCTTGATCTGCCATAGAATAAGCGATGATTTGAGCATTTTGGACATCTACTACCCAATATTCAGTAACACCTAAATCTTCATAGAGAGTTCGCTTTGTCCCCAAATCATCAAGGAGAGATGTTTTAGCAATTTCAATCACCAAATCCGGTGCAGGATACCGATCAAGTTTGACAATTCCTGTACCAGTGGGGATACATTGAGCGCGTTCTCGCAAGTAATACGCCACATCAGGCTGACAGTCCTGAATACCAGTCTTACGAAAAGTAGTAGTGTCTAAACCTGTAGCTAAAATTCCTCTAATTGTCGCAAATAGAGTTACGGCAAAAATAATTACAACATGGTCTTTACCATGATCAAAACTAACTGGTGCCATTTCCAGCCTCATATACCCTTTATAGTAGTAACTCTTCGCTTTTTCGTTGAGCAAGTTGATAATTATTTGCTCATAATCTGCCCAAGAAGTGTAAATCCATGTATCTGTGGGTAACTGGGTTTGTAACTCAATCATTTTCTAATCCTCCGGCCAAAACGAAGATTTTTGTTTCCTTGCAAAATCTATAAATGCACTTCCAATCTCATTAAATCTATGTCTACATCAATTCCCTACCAATGGTGCATTTAAAGTCTTCTCAATGCGATCGCGTGTTTCTAATAAGAAAGCTTTGGTATACTCATCTTCAGAACTCACCCGTCTTAATTGATTATTTAACTGTTTGAGTTTATACCATGCTAAAGTTCGAGCATCTTCGGGAGCAGGTTCTTTTCGCAATACCATACCAATTAGTATTTCCAGATATTGCCGTTGTAACCCTCTCCGCAAACTAGAAATTTGCAATTTACCTTTAGGTTGCAAAACTTCCGACCAAATCCCAGTTTGTAAAGTATCAAATAATTCTGGCAATGTGAGAGATTTTCCTGATGCGCTTTTTAATTCTAAATCCTTAATCCGAGTTAAGCGATCGCTTGCTAATAAATCCCGCAACACCGCACTCTGAAGCAATAACACTAAATCATGAATTGGATAATCTAACCGTCCTACTTGAATATCAGTCCCCCAATGCAACCAACGCGAAGGTACTAATTTATTCAGTAACTCAGGGGGAAATTTCAAAGCGTCTTCTGCAAAAACATACTTTTGCATTGTCATCAATGCTTGTCGCTGTTGTTCTATCGGCACAGGAACAAATGGTAATTGTCCTTTAGGATCACCTGGTTTAACTCGGTAAAAAGACTGTCCACCAATATATTTACTGGTATAGTATAAATTCTGTAAATAATTCCTCAAGATCGTATTAAAACGCTCCTCTACATCACTGAAACTCTCTCCATCCATGGGATAGCCCTGATTTAATCGTTCCCACATCCGTCGGGCATTATCCAATTGTGACTGAGAATAAACTAATACATTGCTGCTATGATCCCAAGGATTCACAGTTGGATCACTATTAGAAACATCCTCATCAGGAGCATAACTCAATTCTCCTTGGTTAGATTGTCCAGCAATTGCTGCTAAAAATGACTTTTCCCCCATAGGAGTTGTCGCTTGACTAGAAGAGTAACCATACTGAATTGCCCATTCATCATAAGGTCCCACCTTTTGCGGAAAATAATCTCCCTGTTTGACACCCGCAGGGGCAATATTGGGAGGAATATAATCCATGACAGATGTTGTCATCCCTTTAGTGCGGGTAATTTCTGGATTATTCATCTCAATAGGAGAGAGTAAGGTACTACCACGGAAATTATGACGTAAACCCAAAGTATGACCAACTTCATGGGTAATAATTAAACGTAAGTATTGGTGGATATAATCTTTTACCTGCTCTGGACTTGGTGTACTATTTCCTAACATTGACATTGCCAAAGAACCAAAAGCCAACTGATTGGATGCTTCCATACCGTAACATAAATCATAATCTGTCGCTAGTTTAGACAAATTGCCTAATGATTTGGGTGATTTTTGATTATCTTTGCCACACAAACGCCCATTATTAATTAATGTTGATAAAGAAGTGCGAGTTTGCGTAGTTTGAGATTGAACAATTTGCCGATATTCATTTTTTAATAAGCGGACAAAACTACCATCAATCAAAATATCTGCGTCTAAAATTTCCCCAGTTAAGGGATTCACACGGGATGGACCCATAGCAAAAAATCCATCTACAGTATTAATCCAACGGATAGTATTATAGCGAATATCTGCTGGATCCCAGGTAGCATTATCAGGCATTTGTTGAACTTGAATTGCATCTTTAAATCCTGCTTTCAAAAAGGCTTGATTCCACATCAAAATACCTTCTTTGATAGACTCACGATATTCTAGAGGAACAGCATTATCAATCCAAAAAACAATGGGCTTTTTCGGTGGAGAAATTGCGGCTGTAGGATCTTGTTTTTCTAAACTCCAGCGATTAATATAGCGAACGAAAGGATCTCTGCGTTCATCTTTAGATAAATCTTGATAAGCTGTGAGGAAATAACCAACCCGTTCATCAGCTAACCGGGGTTGGTATTTACTTTTTGGTAATTCTGACAGACTATAATGTACCTTTAAGGTAAAACCGCGACTATCAGCTAAGACATCCAAATTCTTGCCTTCCTTACCACTAGGATTAGCAAAATTAAAAATAGACTCAATTTCTAAATTTTGGGGAAATACTTTTGCATTACCAAGATAGGCTTGATCTGGACTGGCAGCTAATTCTAAATTAGTAGATAATCCAGCTAAATCTGTGAGTAATAAGTCACCTAAATCAATGAGAATAGTTTTTCCTTCTGAATGAATACTTTTAATAGGAATAGTATAAAGAACAGAATCACTAAATGATCTAGCTAAGGATCTGGCTTGGGGATCTCCTTCACGAGTCCGAAAATTGACATTTCTCACCACAAACTGTAATTGATTATCTACCCTTTGAAAATAGAATAAAAAATCTTGTAATGGCATTCCACTATAAATACCCCGTTCCCCAATCCCAGATTCTAAAGTTGAGGTAGCAATGAAGTTTTTTTGGAGTTGTTCTGGTTTAATTTCTAGATAAATTTTATTTTTATTTTTATGGCGATAAATAGTAAAAATTCCCTCTAATTTTTGGGTATCTTTGGTAACTTCTGCAAAATCTTCTAATTCATCTTCCTTAGGTGATTTGGATTCAGGTTTAGTTTTTGGTTTACCGGCTTCTTTCTTAACCTGGAGAAATGGTTGTTTGCCAACTTGTTTTAAATCTTTAAATACCCAAACAAAATTTTGTATTTTTACCTGATTATTCTGATCAATAACTGCTATTTTGGAAGATGGTAGTTTTAATTGTTGAACAATTTTATCTACATTAATGGTTTTTCTCTCTATCTCTATATCTGAATTACGAGGATTATTTATTAATAATTGAGCGTTAGCAGTGGCTATGGAGACAAATAAACTATTAAATAAAATGAGAGATAAAGTAAATTTATTCATTTCCTAAATTCCTGATAATTATTGTTTAATTTAACATCTTGCAATTTCTCAATAAGAGTTTGGTGGGCATTGCCCACCCTACGAAGATTTGGGGTTTTCCCGCATTTAATTGTATTTTATCCGACCGAAAAGCGCTATAAAAGCAAATCAAAACCTATTCTAATTAGTAACTGATTGAGCTTCCTGATACATAATTTCTTGGAAGTGAATCATATCTTTTTGGGGATCAGCTAAACTAACTTTCACTAATAAATTTTCTCCCAAATTGACAGAACGCCGGAAGGACATAGGCAACTGTAAACCCAAATCTTCTAATAAAATTAGTGCTAAATTACTATCTTCTCGTAACCACATTAATACTGTCACCTGCCAAACTTGTTCAGGATGACGACGTAAATATTCTAACGCGTAATATCTATTAGTTTGTCGTTCCACCATTGTCGCTTCTTGAGTCGTACTCAGAACTGTCATCATCACTTCTTTAAGTTGTTCAGCAGAAAAGGGTAAACCTTCACCACGTAAATGCGCTTTGAGTTGGAAGTGGGTGAGTAAGTCACTATAACGGCGAATGGGGGAAGTAGCTTGTGTATAAGTATCTAAGCCTAAACCAGCGTGACGTACAGGTGTAATGCTCATTTCACTCTTAGGCATACAGCGACGCATCGCGCAGGAACGCACGAAACCGGCTGGAAGTTGCAGTAATTCTTCGTCTGGGGGTAATTCTGGTTGAGGTTGGCCGCGAAAGGGTAGAGGGATATTATGGGTTTGACCATAACGCGCTGCAACCTCTCCAGCAAGTATCATCATTTCTGCTACTAATTGCCGAGAGGAGGAATCATCTAAAACATCAATATTAATATCATCGTCTTTAACTTTGATCATCGCTTCGGGCATATTGATACTGATAGCGCCTTGACTATAACGCCAAGTTTTGCGGATTTTTGCCCAATTAGCGATCGCTTCAATTTCCGGTTCTGCCTGTACTCCCAACTCCAACATCTCATTAACATCTTCATAGGTGAGACGATAGGTAGGCTTAATTAAACCAGTGTGAATACAATAATCTTCCACAGCCCCAAATTCATCTAAAATCACCCCAAAGCTGAGGGCGCAACACACTTGCCCCTGTACCAAACTCATTGGACCTGTAGCCAATACCTCTGGAAACATGGGAATCATTCCCGTAGGTAAATATACTGTACTACCCCGTTTTCTGGCTTCTAAATCTAATTCATCATCTGGGATTAATAATCTAGTAGGATCGGCTATATGTACCCATAACCGTTCTTTACCATCTGCTAATATCTCCCAACTCAAACCATCGTCTATTTCTGTCGTGCTTTCATCATCAATGGTATAGACCTTGAGATGTGTGAGATCGAGACGGTTTGTATCTAAATCTGTAGGAGGGAAATCCAAACGTTCTTGCGCCACTTCTAATACCTGATGAGGAAATTGAACGGAAATTGATGAACGGCGCAGGAACAGGTTTTCATGGAGACTCCACAAACCCAAATCTATTAAGAGTTGAAAGGCCGCCTGGGGCGTAGCAGAACGTCCCAGCATATTCATAGTTTCTAATACTGCAATTGGGGGCGGACAAGCACGAGCTAAAGAGTCGTAATTTACCTTGAGCATCACAACATCTGCAAGCAGAGTTGCATATTTCTCTATTGCATCTAAACGCTGGCGATCCCATCGTTGCCATTCTACTACTTCGCCCCGCAGTGCCTGTTCTACACGGGCTAAAAATTCCTGCTGTCCCTTTGCTTTTTGAGATTCTACTTCAATCTGGTGTTTGCGTTCAGCTATTTGTGCTGCGCTGCGGGGTTCGTAAGCGTCTCCTTTTTGTTTGAAATAGAGTTTATCTTCCGATAACAAACAATGGGCCGCATAACACTGGGGAGGCGTAGATTCCGAAAATAATATATTTGCCATTTGGCTGGGAGTGACAGTTTCCCCGTCTTCAATGAGTAGTTCCCAAGCTACTTCCAGACTCGATGGGTCTAGATAAGGCTGGACTTGACCTAAAAACTCAGCAATTTCGCTGGGTTTATAGGTTTGTCCGTTAACTGTGTAGGTAAATTGGCGCGGTGCGAGGCTGTGGGATTGACCCCTTTCATCTACTACAAACCAACGAGTCTTACCGTCTGGACGATCTACCACTCCTAGACGGCGATCACTTTGAACCCTAAATTCAACTAACGTCCCCTTATCCACAACTGTCGCACTTTAATATGTTTAGATTTTTAAACTGGAGATTTGGGATTAAATAACGGGTATTTAATCCTTTATCTAATAATTTCCTATGAGGAATGCTATGACAATTGACAAATTCATCCCCAAATTTAGCGATATCGTACCATCTTTGAGTATGAATTTATTAAATGTTTTTGGCAATTTCCGATTATTAAATTTTAGATTTTGGACTCAAAGTAACTGGGCATATCTCTACAACTGTTACTTTTTTTAGATAATAATCCAAAATCCAAAATCCAAAATATTCTTAACCTTCGGCGTTAATGAAGGGCAACAAAGCCACAATCCGAGAGCGTTTAATCGCTAGAGTTAGAGCGCGTTGTTGCTGACAGGTTAAACCAGTGATTCTCCGAGGAAGAATTTTACCACGTTCAGTAAGAAACTTCCGCAATAAATCTACATCCTTGTAATCAATGGCATCTCCGGGCTTAATGGGAGAAAGACGACGACGATAGTAACTCATTCTTACTTAATTTCCTTGTGAACAGTGTGTTTGTTGCAGTGGGTACAGAACTTTTTCAATTCTAAGCGGTTGGTTGTGTTCCGACGGTTCTTGGTGCTGGTATAACGGGATACACCAGGGGAACGTTTATCTGGATTTGTCCGACACTCGGTGCATTCTAGTGTCACTATTATGCGCGCACCTTTACTCTTAGCCATAATCTTACAAACTGTAAAGCCTGGAGATAATTAACACAAATGGTTATTATCTCATATTTCGCTGAATTTTTGCAACTAGTCTTTTAATTTTTATATCTAATGAATAACCACGGTGGGAAGAAACTATGATAGTTCTAAAAAAGCGGTCATGGAAAGCCTGACGCATTTGAGTATCAGATAAAGCTGCACCCCCGTCTATGATTAGGGGCAACAATAGCACGACAGCAGCGGGATTGAGGATAATATTCCCTAAGAAAATTGATAATAACAAGCTAGAAAAGCAAATAACCCCTTCTCTGAGCAATAATGTCTGAAATTGGGGGATTCTGTTGACTATTTCCCCATTTGCGACTTCTAGCAGCTTTAAATCAAATGCCCAACGTCCTAAACTTTGTCCTTGATTGTTGTAAACTATGATGACGCGGAAAATGATCCAAGCAAAAACAAAAACAAAGATTTGGGCAAATTGAATACCGATTTGATTACTTCTCACCATGGAACTCAGTAACCATACACTAAATAAGTCTACAGCTAAGGCCATGCCTCGACGGGCAATATCCCCTTTTTGGTAGTGTCTTCGATTTACTTTAACAAGAGTCATACTCTTTACCTCGCTGATGGTACAATAACAAATTTATTTAAACTTGTATCAATATCTTTCAACAATTTAAATTAAAATTGTCCTCTGATAAAGGATAACTATTACTACTAACTAAGGTCTAGGTTTTGTTTCAAAGTATGATTTTGCTAGATAAATTTAGTTTTCTAGTAAAATTGTACCAATTTAGCAATATTATTTTTTGTCTGAATTGGCAAATATTGTTATCAAAAATTGTCCCTTTGGTTTTCTTGCTAATGGGGGATGTAATGTTAGCTTTAACCTTGGGAACTGTGGTGTTTAATTTGCCATTTCGTGGTAGTTTCTTGCTGTTTATTTCTTTATCAAGTATGTATGTATTTGTGGGAATTAGTTTAGGAATTATGTTAGCCACTGTTTGCCGTTCTCAACAGCAAGTATTGCTCACATCTTTCTTTATTAATTTACCAATTGTGCAGACATCTGGGGCAATTTCTCCCATTGAAGCTATGCCTCCTTTCTTTCAAATGCTATCTTTACTAAATCCTCTTCGTCATTACATCACCATTGTACGCGGTATCTTACTCAAAGGAGTTGGTTTAGATGTGTTGTGGATTCATGTTTTAGCATTACTCGGTTTTGCTGTGGTGTTGTTGAGTATTAGCGTGAGTAAGTTTCGGAACCAGTTAAGTTAAAATAACTGAAGATTGGGGAAATTAAAAAAAGATAATTACAAAATCCCTTTTCCTAGTATCCTACGCTTCAACGCTACTATTTTAGGTCGCGCACCTTTACCTGAAAAACCTAAACCTTCTCGGAAAATCTCAGGCATATAAAATCGCTTTATTTCATCTTTTTCTTTATCTTCATAAATCACTCCCATCTCTTCTAACAGTGTTACTGTTTTTTGATCCATGTCAAACTCTTCTACAGCAAAAGGGATTATCCGTTGAGTCGCCGGATATTTAGGAAGTGTATCTTCTACCCATGTTTTGAAAGCTGGATATTCTTCTTTAGCTTCTGTCACTTTTTCTTCACTACACGGTTTCAGAGCGCGACGAATTGCTGGAGGAGGTAAAAGTCGGCTTGTAGACCATTTTGCAAATTGTAATTCTTTACTATTTACTGTAATATCTGCTGCATTATACAAAAAACGGACAATATCTCTGGCTTGGAGTCTACCTTTAAAATCTGTTAAAGCTGCAAATACCCAAGAAGCTGTGTAGGCTTCTTTTGTCCCTAGTCTTTTACCCCATAGTTGCTCTAATTCATCTATGATATTCTCTTGAGTTAGACTGTAAATACTATCTTTTTTTGCACCTATCACATTAGATTCACTACAAATCCAATAAACTAATCTCAAGAAAGAATCTGGATTCCAAGATAAATCATAAGCACGGTAAAGATTCTCAAATTGACTCAAATTTTGAGTAATTGTATACCTCAGAAAATCACGACGCAAGAAAATTATGACACCAAGATTAGATTGCCTAATTTCTGACAATTTCTTTGGCAAATCATCAATTAAAGCTTTTAAGGCAGTCTGCTGTTGATTACTAGAGGCAATTTTGGAAAAAATATCTTCTAAACCGTCAAACAAAAAGATAATCTTTAATCCTTTATTTTTTAAATCTTGATTTATAGTGCTAAGAGTATTAGGAATATTTACATTTGGATTAATACCTATATATCTGGCAATTTCACCAACCCAAAATTCTGTCCATTTTGGTTCATTCCAATTTTGATCTTCAAGTGCATTTTTAATCCTATCTGCATACTCTGAATGCACAAACTCAGGAACATTATCACCTAAAGCTGATCTAACCTTATTTCTAGATTCGCTGATAACAGTTTTTGCATTATCCTTAACATTACTGGATTCAAGTAAAGGAAATATATATGTTTTTGTTTCACTTTCTTTAGGTACATGATCAATATAATTCAGAAAATTTTCCCAATATTTAAACCGTGATAACTGTATATAATTAAATGTTTTTCCAGCCCCTTTAGCTCCAATTGATACTACATGAGGTAATTTATCTCTAAAATTAGTAGTTAAGTTCCGCAAAGGTTCTGTTATCAGTAAATCTTCTCCTTGTCCTTGTTCAGCGTACTCATATCGCTGACACAAATCTCTAAGTCTTTGAACGGATTGCTGTAAATTTTTTCCTAGTGAATTATCTGAGATTGATTCCTGATTTTTCTGATTTGGTAACTGTTGTTTTGCCCACTCCATAGCAATTTTCATTACTGAAGTTGCATTTAATTTTGAACGTGCATCTTCCCAGCTATTTACATAAAGTAATTCCTCTGCAAAATAAGCTTCTTTTATTTCCAATCTTGGCTCATCTAACTTATCTTCTTGTGATTGTACATAAGCAGATATTAATTCTACCAAAGCATTATCAAATGCTGGTATTTTTTTAAATTCTTCTTTTAACATACTAATAATTATTGATGGATCATAGTATGGTTTATCTTTGATTTCTGCTTCTGGTGGTGCTAGTTTACCAATTTGTTTTAAAACTAGACTTGTACCTTTAATAGATTGATCATTAATAGTTGTAACTAGAAATCGCTGAATTCTGGGGTCAAAAATTATTGGACTAGATATTTCACTTAAACCTGCTCTCAAATCAATAAAAACATAATCTGCATCAACTAAAAATCGTCGGCAAATAGAAAGTGATGCTGTGGATATTCTGAAAGAAGCTAACAAGGAAATTCAAAGATTGATTGCTTCTCCACCAACAGATAAAAATCAAATTAGAGCCGAAATTCAGGGAGTTATAACTCAACTTAATAACGTCAAATCGGGAACTACTGCTTACACCGAATCACAACGATTATTAACATTAGCAAACAAAAGAATTCAGCAACTAAAATAATTAATTTAATGCTTCAACAAGTAATCTAACACTAATTTTGAAATATCCGTAGGGTGGGCATTGCCCACCGGATCAGGGTTGAGATTCAAGCTAAAATATCCGTCTTCTTGTCCGATTTTCCGGTTGTGTTTTTCTTAAAGGGACTACTTCGGCTTCACTACCCTCTCTAGCTACTCTAATTAATAAAGCAGAAGATACCAAACTGGCAATCATCGAATTACCACCATAACTAAACATGGGTAAAGGTAAGCCTGTGGTTGGTAACGCACCTGTAGTTACACCAATATGTAATATTGATTGACCAACCATGACAACCACTACACCAATTGCTACTAATTTAGATGTGAGATTTTTGGCTTTGAGGGCAATAATTAATCCTAAAGTTGCAAATATTGCCAACATGATTAATAGTAAAATCCCCCCCATGAAGCCAAATTCTTCCGAAAAAATTGCGAATATAAAATCAGTATCTTGAATTGGTAAATAGAATAACTTTTGTTGAGAAAGTCCAAATCCCGACCCCCAAGTTTGACCTGAACCTACAGCTAATAAACTTTGTACTAACTGATAACCATCTCCTTGGGAATCTGCCCAAGGATTCATAAAAGACATAATCCGTTTCCGTTGATATTCTTTAATACTAATACTCAATAATGCTAACATCACCCCACCAATAGCTGTTCCTCCCAAATATTTAGATGGTAGTCCTGCTGCTAAGGCAATAAACCAAATTGTCATTCCGCAAAGTGCTGTTGTACTTAAGTTGGGTTGTGCCAAAATTCCTAAGAGAACAAGACCAAAAACACCCAACCAAGATAGACGAATTCCCCAACGAAGTTTATCCCACTGGCCGAAAAGTGTCGCACTTTGTAAAACTAAAAATGGTTTAATTAATTCTGATGGTTGGATAGGAATCGGTCCAATGGCTATCCATCTAGCTGCGTCAAAGGCTTTTTTTCCTAATCCTGGGATTAATGTCAGAAAAATCAACATCAGGAAAAATATCAAAAACCAATGAGATACACCCAAAATTTTCCGTAATGGCAGATTGACAATGATATTGAAAATAATTAAGGAAGCTATAGCCCAAAGAATTTGCCGTTTGAAATAATATAAACCATCACCCTGACGGACATCAGCAACGGGATAGGATGCGGAAAAGAGGATGATTAAGCCAATAAACATCCACATTAATGTTAGCCAGCGCAATAATCGGGCTTCTAAACCCCAGTTAGAAACGGAATTATCAAAAATTGGGATTAAACGGAGTAGATTCACAATTGTTATTAGTTATTAGTCATTAGTTATTAGTCAATTTAAATCAAAACTAAATTATCGCGGTGAATTATCGTGTCTGCACCTTCATAACCTAAAATTGCCGGAATTTCCCGTGAATGTTTGCCGCAAATTTTCTGCAATTCTTCACTATTATAATTCACCAATCCTCTAGCAATTTCATGACCATTACTATCACATAACTGCACCGCTTCTTGACTGTCAAATTCCCCTTCTACGGCTTTAATTCCCGCTGCTAATAAGGATTTTCCGGCTTTGACAACGGCAGCGATCGCTCCCTCATCTAAGTATAATTTTCCCCCTGGTATCAAACCATAAGCTATCCAGCGTTTCCGGGCTGAAGTTGGTTCTGGTTGCGGTGCAAAGTGTGTACCGATGAGTTCCCCTTGAATGATTTTTTCAATGTTCCGGGGAAATTGCCCTTGAGTAATGACTGTGCGGATACCAGCAGCGATCGCAATTCTGGCCGCAGATATCTTAGTCATCATTCCCCCAGTCCCCCATTGAGAACCTTGTCCCCCTGTTTGAATCTGCAACTCTGTCAGTTCTTGCATACTGCTAACTAAACTAATAGGTTTAGCATCAGGTACAGAACGAGGATCGGCTGAATATAATCTATCAACATCCGTTAATAAAAATAGCCAATCTGCTTCTACTAAACTAGCTACTAATGCAGAAAGGGTATCATTATCTCCAAATTTCAATTCTTCTACAGCTACGGTATCATTTTCATTAACGATAGGAATTACTCCCAAATTTAGTAATTCTTGAAAAGTGTTATTGGCATTAAGATATCGGCTACGTTCTACCAAATCTGCCCTAGTTAATAATACTTGAGCAATGGGTTGTTGCAGAATACTAAATAAGTCATCATATATACGCATTAATCTACCCTGCCCAACTGCGGCTACAGCCTGTTTTAAAGCTATAGTTTTGGGACGTTCTGTTAAACCTAACCGCGCACAACCTACTCCCACAGCGCCAGAAGAAACTAATATTACCCGATGTCCCTGTCGTCTCAAATCACAAAGAGTTTCCGCTAATGTTGCAATGCTAGAAAGGGCTAATTGTCGCGTTTCTGGTTGAGTTAGGCTAGAAGTACCGATTTTAACAACTATTGTTTTGGTCATTGATCATTGGTGATTTATCCCCAAAAAATTATACAGCGCCAATCCCTCTATAGTGAAGGTTGACGCTGTACGGGTTTATATTTATCTCTTATCTACTAGGGTCTTTTTCGGATGACCCTGATGTTATTAGAGTTAATAATCGCTGATTTTTGGCAAACTATAAAATTCCTTAATTATTTTTTTAGGTTTATTTTTCTGACGAATTATAAATATTTATTAAGATTTGTTAGGTTCTCTGATCAAACAGAATTTTCATAGAGTAATTATATTTGATTTTTAAACAGATGCGTAGGGTGTGTTAGCGACAGCGTAACGCACCATTATTAAAGATTCTGTGCGTTACGGATTTCATCCTAACTAATTTTGTTCAAAAATCAAATAGTAATCCTATATCTAAGCAGTTAACATATTAAGCTCATAATTGAATACAGCCTCAACTTGTGATCTTTGAACAGGTGGAAACCACTCCAAAAACTCATCTACTGTTGCACCATCACGCAAGTTTTCAAATAATGCGGCAACCGGAACTCTCGTTCCTCGAAATACCCACGCTCCACTTACTTTATCAGGTTGTCTTTCTATAACATCTAACATTTCCCATCGGTTCATCATAAGACCTCGCGGTATGCAGGAAACTCAGTGTCTTTAGACCTGAGAGGAAAGCGACACGGGCGGTTTTAACCGCCGTCAATCTTTTGATCCCATTACTGCCTTGGAGTTGCTCAAATCGGTGTACTTTTGTAATGTACTTTCGATAGGACAGTTACTATTTCAAATTTTACAACCCTGTACACATAATGGTTTTGCTCTTTCGAGCCTCCCTTTCGGGGTAATGTTAGCTTTGCCAATGTTATCGGAGCTTGTTGGGCTTGCAACACTGTTCCAGTGACTTTAGAACTGTTTAATCACAAGCGACAGAGCAGGGAACTAGCTTCGCATTCCGGGGTGTCGTGACTCCAATAACGTAGTCAGTTAAGACTTAGG